>NZ_JBDNNF010000001.1:0-477931 GCF_047725585.1 Oenococcus sp.
AAAAAAATAAAAAACCCGCTTCTCAGCGAGTCAAAAGGCTGAAAAACGGGGGAAGAAACTATTTTGTAGGGGCTTTTTTATCAAAATTCTTCTGGAGTTCATCAAGAGTCGGGATTTTCTCTAAAGGTTCCACTGGTGCAGCCACCACTTCGTCTTTAATATGACGATATGCGGCAACACCGGTTCCTGCAGGGATAACCTTACCAATGATGACATTTTCCTTCAAACCTACTAGAGGATCATTTTTGCCACGGATAGCAGCATCTGTCAGGACACGTGTAGTCTCCTGGAATGATGCGGCCGACAAGAAGGAATTAGTTTCCAAAGATGCCTTGGTAATACCAAGCAAAACTGGACGAGAAGTTGCGGCCGTTTGGCCAGATAAGATTGCTTTACTATTGGCACGACGGAAATCGGCAATATCAAGCAATTCTCCTGGGAGCAAATCTGTCTGGCCTGGATCCATGACCCGGACCTTTCTGAGCATCTGCCGAACCATAACCTCGACATGTTTGTCAGCAATACCAACACCTTGCATACGATAAACTTTTTGGACTTCGGCTAACATATAGTTTTCAGTCTTCAAAGCACTAGAAACCTTGATTAATTCCTTAGGATCCAAAGGTCCTTCATTGATCGCTTCAGAACGGTGAATTTCATCACCTTCAGCAACGCGCAGACGAGCAGAGATTGGCAGCACATATTGACGTGTATCAGTCTCTCCTTCAATCGTAATCGTCTTGCTGCGATCAGCAGGGTTCTCTTCAATACTAGTGACTTTTCCAGTTACTTCAGAAATTTCAGCACGTCCTTTTGGATTACGGGCCTCAAAAATTTCTTGGACACGAGGAAGACCTTGCGTAATATCTTCAGACATGGCAACACCACCAGTATGGAATGTACGCATAGTCAATTGAGTACCGGGTTCGCCAATAGATTGAGCAGCAACAGTACCCACAGCTTCACCAACTTCGACGATGTCGCCAGTGGCCATGTTGCGGCCGTAACATTTGACACAGACACCATGTTCGGTACGGCAAGTAAAGATGGAACGAATAGTAACTGTTTGAATGCCAGCATCAATGATTTTGTTGGCAACGGCTTCATCAATGATCTCGTTTTTGTCAACAATGATTTCGCCGGTCTTCTCATTAAGCACAGCCTTCATGGCATAACGACCAAGGATTCGGTCGTACAGCGGCTCAATAACTTCATTGCCATCCATGATCGCCGAGACATCCAAACCGCGGTCGGTGCCGCAATCTTCCTCACGAACAATCACTTCTTGAGCAACGTCGACCAAACGGCGTGTCAGATAACCAGAATTGGCAGTCTTCAAAGCTGTATCGGTCATTCCTTTACGAGCACCATGGGTTGAAATAAACATTTCCAAAACAGAGAGGCCTTCACGGAAGTTAGCAGTAACAGGAAGCTCAATAACTTTACCGTTGGGTGCAGCCATTAAGCCACGCATACCGGCAAGCTGTACGAAGTTAGAAATATTACCACGGGCACCAGAATCACTCATCATAAAGATCGGGTTCTTCTTATCGAAAGATGCAATCAGCATAGCTTTGATCTTATCTTGCGCATCTGACCAAGTTTGTGTCACTTGAATATAACGTTCATCATCAGTTAACAAACCGCGACGGAACTGCTTTGTAATAGTAGCCACTTTTTCATGGGCTTCTTTGATAACTTGAGCTTTTTGAGGCAGTTCTGTAACATCTGACATCGCAACCGTCAGACCAGAACGTGTCGAAATATCATAACCCAAGTCTTTCATATCATCTAGCAGAACAGATGTGCGAGTCACCTGGTAACGAGCGTAGATCTGAGCAATGATATCAGACAAGAAACCAGACTTGAACGGATCATTGAGAGCTTCATTCTTCAACCATTCGTGAATATCGGTACCAGGTTCGAGGAAGAAACGATCATCAATAGCATCAAAGTTTGCAGCTTTTGGTTCATTAACAAACGGAAAATCTTTCGGCAGAATTTCATTAAAAAGGACTTTACCAACAGAGGTTACCATGATTCTAGAACGTTGCTGATCAGAGAAAGGTTTGTCCGGGCCAAAACTCGAAGTAGCAATGCCTATACGTGTGTGCAATTCAACTTCGTGATTCTGTAAAGCAATCTTTACTTCATCAGATGAAGTAAAGACCATGCCTTCACCCTTGATACCGGCTTCTTCAGTCGTCAAGTAATAATTACCAATCGTCATATCTTGAGACGGAGCCACAATTGGTTTTCCATCCTTAGGTGCCAAGATATGTGAAGCAGCCAGCATCAGCAAACGTGCTTCAGCTTGTGCTTCATCGGACAAAGGCACATGAATCGCCATTTGATCGCCATCGAAATCGGCGTTATAAGCAGTTGTTACCAAAGGATGCAAACGCATCGCTTTACCAGAAACCAGGACTGGCTCAAAAGCTTGAATGCCAAGACGATGCAAAGTTGGTGCACGGTTCAGCAAAACTGGATGTTCCTTAACAACTTGTTCCAAAACATCTTGAACAACATCTTCGTGCCGCTCAACCAAACGACGTGCAGAACGCAAGTTGTTTGCGCCACCATTGTCAGTGCCTAATTCAATCAAGCGATTATAGATAAAGGGCTTGAATAATTCAACAGCCATCTGGCGAGGAAGACCCATCTGGTTCATCTTCAAGAAGGGACCAACATCGATAACAGAACGGCCGGAATAATCAACACGCTTTCCTAACAAGTTCTGGCGGAAACGTCCCTGCTTGCCCTTCAGCAAATGAGAAAGCGACTTTAGAGGACGGTTTCCGGGACCAGCGACTGGGCGGCCGCGGCGGCCATTATCAATCAAGGCATCAACAGCCTCTTGCAGCATACGTTTTTCGTTTTGCACAATAATACCAGGTGCATTCAAATCGAGCAGCCGCTTCAAACGATTGTTACGGTTAATGACACGACGGTAGAGATCATTCAAGTCAGAAGTGGCAAAGCGGCCGCCTTCCAACTGAACCATTGGGCGCAAATCTGGTGGAATAACTGGAATAACATCCAAAACCATCCATTCAGGTTTGTTGCCAGACTGCAAGAAGGCTTCAACAATGTCCAAACGACGTACTGCACGAGTCCGTTTTTGACCGGTTGCTTCCTTTAGTTCGGCCTTCAATTCTTTAGCCTGTTTGGCCAAATCTACTTCAGCTAACAATTCCTTGATAGCCTCGGCGCCCATCTTAGCATCAAAAGCATCTGCACCGTATTGGTCGACATACTGACGATATTCAGCCTCGGTAATTAGCTGTTTCTTTTCCAACGGCGTACTGCCAGGATTAATGACAACGTAGCTGGCAAAATAGATAATCTCTTCCAGAGAACGCGGGCTCATATCGAGGATCAAGCCCATACGGCTTGGAATACCTTTAAAGTACCAGATATGTGTCACAGGTGCAGCAAGTTCGATATGCCCCATACGCTCACGACGTACTTTGGAACTTGTCACTTCAACACCACAACGATCACAAACGATTCCCTTATAACGGATTCGCTTGTATTTACCACAGGCACATTCATAGTCTTTGATCGGTCCGAAAATTCTTTCGTCAAAAAGACCATCACGTTCAGCTTTTAACGTACGATAGTTAATCGTTTCCGGCTTTTTCACTTCACCATAAGACCATTCACGGATCTTAGCAGGTGAAGCGAGACCGATTTGCATAGATTCAAATTTATTAACGTCTATTGCCAAGTCATTTCTCCTTATATATTTTCTTCATCGAGATTTTTTGCTGCAATGCGAGGTTTGTCATCGTCATCGCCTTTAAACAAGTCAGGTTTTTCTTTAGCGATTTGTTCAAGAGCATCAACCGTGGCAACATTATCGTCCTCGTCCATCTGCGCCATACGAACTTCTTGACCCTTGCCGTCCAGCACTTTGGTATCAAGACCTAAGGCTTGTAATTCTTTAACAAGGACACGGAAAGATTCGGGAACGCCGGGCTTTGGAATAGCTTGTCCTTTAACAATGGACTCAAATACCTTATTACGACCGCGCACATCATCAGACTTATAGGTCATGATTTCCTGCAAAGTATAGGCAGCACCATAAGCTTCAAGTGCCCAAACTTCCATTTCGCCGAAACGCTGGCCGCCAAACTGAGCTTTACCACCCAAAGGCTGTTGTGTAACCAACGAATAAGGTCCGATTGAACGTGCATGGATTTTATCGTCAACCATGTGGGCCAGCTTCATATAGTGCATGACACCGACGGAAATACGATTATCAAAAGCTTCGCCAGTCTGACCGTCATAAAGAACGGTCTTACCGTCTTCATCTAGACCAGCCTCTTTTAAGGCATCAATAATTTCATCATCAGAGGCACCATCAAAGACCGGTGTCATAACTTTAATACCCAATTTTCTGGCTGCCATGCCAAGATGCAGTTCCAAAATTTGTCCAATGTTCATACGAGATGGCACACCCATTGGTGAAAGCAGAATATCAATCGGCGTACCGTCAGGCATGAACGGCATGTCTTCTTCAGGAACAACAACTGAAACAGTTCCCTTATTTCCATGACGTCCGGCCATCTTATCACCAACTTGAATCTTGCGTTTCTGGGCAATAAAGACACGAACCATCATGTTAACACCGGGTGCTAATTCATCACCATTATCACGTGTGAAGATTTCAACATCTTGGACAATTCCGCCGCCGCCATGAGGAACACGCAAAGAAGTATCACGAACTTCGCGGGCTTTTTCACCAAAGATAGCATGCAGCAGGCGCTCTTCAGCCGATAATTCGGTCACACCCTTTGGTGTAATTTTACCAACCAGAATATCGCCGTCTTCGACTTCGGCACCAATACGAATGATTCCGGAATCATCAAGATCTTTAAGCTGATCTTCACCAACGTTAGGAATCTCGCGAGTAATCTCTTCAGGTCCTAACTTTGTATCACGTGCCTCTGATTCATGTTCTTCAATATGGATAGAAGTATAAACATCATCACGAACGAGGCGTTCATTTAAGACGATCGCATCTTCGAAGTTGTAGCCATGCCAAGTCATAAAGGCAATGATAGGGTTCTGGCCAAGAGCTAGTTCGCCGTTTTCCATGGAAGGCCCATCAGCTAAGACATCACCTTTTTCAACAGTCTCGCCGACTTTGACAATAGGCGTCTGGTTATAATTTTTGCCGCCATTAGAGCGCTGGAACTTCATCAATGGATATTCGTGCAGATTGCCATCATCCTCACGAACTTTGATATCACGGCCATCGACATATTCAACAGTTCCTTTGGCTTCATTGATCTGAGCTAATCCTGAATCGACAGCGGCACGGTATTCAATACCAGTACCGACGATTGGCGAATGCGGTGCAACCAACGGAACAGCCTGACGCTGCATATTGGCACCCATCAAAGCACGATTGGAATCATCGTTTTCCAAGAAAGGAATCGCAGCAGTCGAAACGGCCACAACCTGTTTAGGAGAAACATCCATATAATCAACATCTTCGATTGGCGTTTCAATGTTGTTGTCACCATGACGTGCAGTAACGGTCGCATTAACGAAAGAACCATCATCATTTAATTCCGAGTTCGCTTGTGCAATCGTGTAATTATCTTCGACATCGGCCGTCAAATAATCGATCTTGTCTGTGACTTTATGTGTATCCCAGTCAACACGACGGTAAGGTGTCTCAATAAAACCGTATTCATTAATCCGGCCATAGACAGCCAGTGACGTAATCAAACCGATGTTCGGACCTTCTGGCGTTTCAATCGGGTCAATTCGGCCATAGTGTGAATAATGAACATCACGGACTTCATAACCAGCACGATCACGTGTCAATCCACCAGGTCCCAAGGCTGACAAACGACGCTTATGGTTCAACTCACCAAGTGGGTTGGTCTGATCCATAAATTGTGAAAGCTGAGAAGAACCAAAGAATTCTTTGACAGCCGCCACAACAGGGCGGATGTTGATTAACTGCTGAGGTGTTACGGTATCAGAATCCTGGATAGACATACGCTCGCGAACCACACGCTCCATACGTGTCAAGCCAATTCTAAATTGGTTCTCCAATAACTCGCCAACAGAACGGATACGGCGATTGCCCAAATGGTCAATATCATCGGTCGCACCGATACCTTCTTGCAAGTTAAAGAAATAATTCATACCAGCCAAAATATCGGCAGGCAGAATGTGATGAATTGATTCGTCAATATGGCCGTTTCCGATTAATTTAACTGCTTTAGTTGGATCATTCTTACTAAAAATCTTAATAACCTGCAATTTGATCGGATCAGGCAGAACACCTTCTTCGTCAGGCTGCAAAACAGTCATCTTAAAATCGTCTTTATCTAATAACGGCGAAAGCAGTTTCATGGCTTTTTTATCGATCTCTGTATTCTTGGCAACCAAGACATTGCCTTGTTCATCAAGAATATCTTCAGCCAAGGTCTGACCTAAAAGACGAGATTTCAACGAAAGCTTTTTATTAACCTTGTAGCGGCCCACGTTGCCAAGATCATAACGCTTTGGATCAAAGAAACGTGCTGCCAATAGAGAACGAGAGGAATCGATCGTCTTTGGCTCACCAGGACGCAAACGCTCATAAATATCTTCCAAGGCCTCGCCAACACGTGACATCGAAGCATCCTTATGAACATCTTTTTCAATAGCCAAATTCAAAGATTCAACATCATCACCAAAGATATCCTGAATTTCTGAATCAGAACCAAAGCCAAATGAACGGACCAATTCTGTGATTGGCAGTTTACGGGTACGGTCGATACGAATATTGGCAATCCCTTTGGCATCAGTATCCAATTCCAACCAAGCACCACGATTAGGAATCACAGTTGTGCCAAAAACAGTCTTGCCAGTCTTATCGGTATCTTCGTTGTAATAAATCCCGGGGGAACGAACAAGCTGTGAAACAACGACACGCTCAGCGCCGTTAATCACAAAAGAACCATATTCGGTCATCAGCGGAAATTCACCAAAGTAAACATCCTGCGATTTGATTTCGCCAGTCTCTTTGTTCGTCAAACGCAAAGTCACATGAAGCGGTGCAGCGTAATTAACTCCCTGCTCACGCGATTCTTTTAACGTATACTTTGGTTCTCCTAATGAATAGTCAACATATTCAAGTGACAGTTTGCCGGCAAAATCTTCAATCGGCATGATATCGTTAAACATTTCCCGAATGCCCTTATCCAAAAACCACTTGTAAGACGCAGTCTGGACTTCGGTCAATGGCGGGATTTCAAGCACTTCTTTAGCAGAAGAGTAACTGCGTCGAGTGACATGCTTGTTTATCTTCACGTTGTGTGCAACCAATGTAATTCCTCCAATTTTTATCTGTGTTAGTCGACTGCTCAGCTTCAATCATAAAAAGATGCGTTTTATGTGAAATTATGAGCGTAAAAAAGCGCGGATCACATTGGATCTGCGCTTTGAAGCAGTTACGGGACAATATTGCCATAACCGCATTTTAAAAATCGACCTCACTGTGCATAAATTATACACAAGAAGCCGATTAATTACAAGCTTTACTTAGTTAACTTTGTTAACGTTGATAGCTTGTGGTCCACGCTGTCCGTCTTCAACTTCAAATGTAACCTTTTGGCCTTCATCCAATGACTTGAAGCCATCAGTCTGAATAGCAGAGAAATGTACGAAGACATCTCCACCATTATCACGAGTGATAAAACCATAGCCTTTATCGGCATTAAACCATTTAACTGTACCTGTTTCCATGAAAAAATTCTTTCTGCACCTAGTGCATCTTATTTGTAAATAATTGGTGCAGAGCTTTGAAACATTTGATTCTTGGAACCATACCGATTAATACTCCTTTAGTATAACAGATAATTGAAAATATGTTTGGAACTAAGCGCATTGATCTCATTAAGGTGTATTCGTTGTGCCACTACTTGAGTTCCCTGCTGAGCTCGATGCTGATACTTGCGTTTGAGCCGATGCTGCAGAATCAGCTGCAGCCTGAGACTGAGCAGCAGACGCGGCTTGAGCTTGGGCATCCGCAGCCAATGATGCAGAAACTGATGCAGCTTGCGAAGCGGCGATGCTAGAGGACAGCGCTTGAGCTCGGCTTGAGGCAGCGGCAGACGAGGATAGCTGTTTGGCTAATTTTTTATCAGCTGCACTTGGGGCGATTGACAATAATTCTCGAATGGTCGCAACTTGCATGCGCGCAGCTTGATTACTCCGGCCGTTTAGCAATGCTTGAGAGGAGGCCGATAATAGCATCGATACTTTTGCATCAGTTATCTTGGCTGGATTTGCCAACAGATTCTGTAGCCGTCGAAGCTGATCGCTTGTGAGCTGAATCCATTGCTGAGATGGAATTTGGAAAACAACCTCCTGCCGGCTAATAACCCGATCCAAATGACCAATTCCAAACAAAATCCGTGATAGAGCACCGTTATAGTGCCAACGATAAGTATGTGTGACTTTATATGCGCGATTCGAATCAACGCCTTTCATCGAGACTGAACGGTAAGCATTCGGCACGCTTGTTTTGGTCTTTTCAGCTCCCGCTTGATCTTTGTACAAATAAATATCCAGATCGCTCCCAATATTCTTATTTTTCGTCGTAGCTAAGATCCCGGCGGCGAGTCTCCTGCCGGCCATAGAATAAATTTCCTGCCTTTGTGTGCTGACACTTCGTCTCATACCAAAATGCCTGCTCATATTCAAGGTCATCAAGATCACGCTGGCTAATAGCAGGCCAGTGAAGATCAGTCCAAAGAACCAGCGGGGAAACGCATGTTTAATCAGCATCCAACTAACGAAGGCCGCAGCAGTGAAAAAAATGACTAATAGAAAAATCATGCCTAATTGCCTCCCTTCTCATCCAGTAAATCAGGATCTTGCTCAATGACTTTGCCAGAATGCAGCATGCCTGCCAGAATTAATCCTAAGAGTGCAAAAAATAAGGAAATCGCAAACGAAACATGGAAACCCTTTAAAGAAGCATCCAATGTTCGCTGACCGAATTCAAAAATATTCTGCTGTTTTAGAGAAGCCACAGGTGCATTGGTATTGGCAATGTTTTGTGTCACGGAAGATAGCAAAGAAACAACCATCGCGGTCAATACCTGCCTGACTGTATTATTTGAGGCCGTACCATCTGCCGCTTTTTCTTTTGGCAGTGCAGACATCGCCGAGGCTGTCAACGGCATCATCACCATAGCAATACCAAACATTCTCAGACTATAGAAAACCGTAATGAAATCCCTTGGTGTATTCAGGCCAAAAAACAAGAAAGGAATCGTGGCAATCAGGAGGATCAAAAATCCAACTCGTGCCAAGCGCTTTGCCCCGCTTCGATCATAAACAGCCCCAGCAATCGGTGACATAATACCGATTAAAAGCGCACCAGGCAGTAAAGTAAGCCCCGATGATAGAGGTGAAAGCCCGCGGAGCTGCTGAAGATAGGTCGGCAGCATCATCTCAATGCCAATCATGGCCATCATAGAAAGCGAAATCAAAACCGTTGTTACCGAAAATTGTTTGACAGCAAAAACACGTATATCCAGGAAGGGATGCCGCATTTCTAACTGATGCCACAAGAAAATAATGATGAAAAAAATGCCTACTGCGCCAGGAATAATCACATGCGTCATATCTGTCCAGCCGCCATAATTTGCGTTAGCGACATTAGTCAAACCCCACAAAAATAGGCCAAAACCAAGCGTCGATTGAACCAAAGAACGAAAATCAAGGTGAACTGGCTGGTTTGGAATGACATCGCGCAAAAAAATAAAACTTAAAAGAAAAGTTAATGCAATCACGGCCATCGGCAGCAGAAAAATGGATCGCCAGGAGTTGGATAGCGTGAAAGAGGCAAAACTGTGGCTGCTGTCCAAAATCCAACCGGACAGTGTTGGCCCAATTGCTGGAGCCATACCAATTACAAGTCCGCTGAGGCCCATTGCCGCGCCGCGCTTTTCAGCTGGAAAAATATAGACGAGAACGACCTGCATCAAAGGCATCGTGATACCGACAGAAATCGCTTGAATGATTCGGCCAATTAAAAACCAAGTCCAATTTGTGACTGGTGCGCTGTAGGAAATAAATTGGCCAACTAAAAGCAGTCCAAAAGCAAAGATGTAGAGTTTTTTTGTCGGAAATTTGGTTGATAAATACGCAGAAACAGGAATCATAATCCCGTTTGCCAACAAAAACCAGGTCGTGGCTTCCTGAGCCGTGGCTAAATTAATATGGAAATCATCCATCAAAGTCGGCAATGCCGTCCCTAAAGATGTTTGCATCAGCATACCTGCAAAAGTAGCAAACAAGATGACCAAGACAAACATAAATCGACTGTAACGCTTATTATGAATATCAACGGATTTAGCTGACATAAATTACCCCCTGTAAATTACAAATCACAATTATACTCGTTCCCGGCTCGGACAAAAAACTCATTAATCGCCGGAAGCAAATTGTGCGTTAAAGAGATCCGCATAAAATCCCTTAGCATCAAGCAGTTGCTGATGCGTACCAGTCTCAACGATTGAACCATGATTCATCACGACGATGTTATCCGCCTGCTGAATCGTGGATAGACGATGGGCAACAACAAAACTGGTACGTGAACGCTGAAGTTTAGCCATGGCGTTTTGAATCAAAAGTTCGGTTCGCGTATCCACCGAGCTAGTTGCCTCATCCAGGATTAAAATCTCAGGATCAGAGAGGAAGGCTCGTGCAATCGTCAACAGCTGGCGTTGGCCTTGAGAAATATTTGAGGCTGCCTCATTTAACTGAGTTTGATAACCCTGAGGCAGCTGCTGGATGAAAGTATCTGCATAAGCTTCCTTTGCCGCTGCAATCACCTGATCTTTTGTAGCCCACTCATTGCCATACTTAATGTTTTCGAAAACAGAGCCCGTAAATAACCAAGTTTCTTGCAGAACCATTGCGAAATGCGAACGCAATTCAGGGCGTGTCATGTGCCTGATATCCCTGCCCCGATACTGAATCACGCCAGCATCAACATCATAAAAGCGTTCTAACAAATTGATAACAGTCGTTTTACCAGCGCCCGTCGGGCCCACGATAGCAATCGTTTGGCCCGCATGAACATCTAAAGAATAATTTCGAATCAAAGGCGCGTGACTATCATAACTAAATGCCACATGATGAAAACTAATTAAAGGCAGTGATGACTCTCTAGGAAAGGTGGAGGCCGCCGAAATTTCTTTAGGCATTTCTTCAGCATCTAGGACCTGAAAAATCCGTTCGGCACTTGCAATCGTCGATTGAATCGTGTTGCTAAGATTAGCAATTTGGGTGACAGGCTGGGAAAACTGATTTGTATACTGCAAAAATGCCTGAATATCTCCGAGTGGCAGCTGGCCGTTAGCAACTTGAATCCCGCCGAAAACAGCAATTACCAAGTAATCTAAATTATTTAGAAACTGCATAGCCGGAAAAATCAGAACAGAAATGAATTGTGCTTTCCAAGCGGCGTGGTAATATCGCCTGCTCTGCTCTTCAAACTTGTCAGTGACAGCTTGTTCACGATCAAAAGTTTTAATAATTAAATGACCAGAAAAAGTTTCTTCCACCTGGCCGTTCATCGAACCAAGAACCTCCTGCTGTCTACTAAACAGTTTCTGAGCGTGTGGTGCAATCCAGCGTACAAGAAGAATGCTGATTGGAATCGTCGTAAAAGCCAGCAATGACAGAATCCAGCTAATCGACAGCATAAAAATAATCACGGCAACAAATGTGATCGATGAGACCGCAATTTGAATTAAAGCCTGCTGCAAAGTCCCAGAAATGTTATCCATGTCATTAACAACGCGGCTCATCATATCGCCATTTTGGTGCTGATCGTAATAACTCACGGGAAGGCGGGCCATCTTGGCTTTAAATTCTGCACGTAGACGAAAAACGGTACGTTGTGATATATGAGTCATTATCACTTGCTGCAAAAAACTCATCAGAGCAGACAGAACATATAAAACAGATGCAAGCACTAGAATTGAAATAATTGCATGATAATCAATCCGGTAACGTCCCGACTGCAAGCCGGCACGAACACCACGATAGATGATCGTCGTAGCTTCGCCTAAAATTTTCGGTACGCTGACAGATAACAGCACCGAAATAATTGCCAAGGCAATCGAAAAGATGACACCGAAGCGATTTTTCCCCAAATATCTGAATAATCTAAAGGTTGTCCCCCAAAAATTATGAGCGTGTTCGGCAATCCGTGCCATTGGTCTTGGCCCGCTGCCGCCTCGCATTCTCGAAGCCGGATTACGCATGTTCGTCTCCGGATAACGCAGCAGCTGCGTCAACCCGATGCAGCTGAGAATTAACGATCTCACGATAGACAGTACTAGTTTTTAACAATTCGGTATGCGTTCCAAAGGCTGAAATCCTACCTTGCTCTAATAAGAGAATCCTGTCTGCATCAGCAATCGTTGAAATACGCTGTGCCACAATAATTTTAATTGCCCGATTGATCTTGCTGTCTTTATGCAGTGCTGCCCTGAGTAATGCATCGGTCTTAAAATCCAGAGCAGAAAATGTATCATCAAAAATGTAGACATCCGCATCTTTCAAAATAGCCCTTGCAATCGACAGGCGTTGTACTTGGCCTCCTGAAAAGTTCTGGCCATTCTGCTCAACAGGTGCATCCAGTCCGCCTTGTTTTTTGACAAAGGCGTCAGCCTGAGCAGTGTGAAGCGCCTGCCACATCTCTTCTTCACTGGCTTTTGGATTGCCATAATGCAGATTGCTGCGAATAGTGCCTTGGAATAAAAAAGATTTCTGACTAGCAAAGGCAATTTTTTCATGCAAATCACTTTGGCGGAATTGGCGAATATCAATGTCGTTGATTGATACACTACCCTTTGTCGGATCGAATAATCTGGGAATTAAATTAATTAAACTACTTTTCCCAGATCCTGTACCACCGATAATTGCTAGTGTTTGTCCACGCCCAACTTGCAGATTAATATCCTTTAATACCCTCGCGGCTGAATGCGAGAAGGCAAAATCAACATGTGCAAAACGAATACTTGTAATATTCGGCACGGTTTGAGCGTTATTTGAATCAAGAATGGTATCAGAAATAGCCAGAACTTCCTGAATGCGCTGGGCGGATGCCTGAGCTCTGGGTACAATAACAAAAATCATCGACAACTGCATAAATGCAAACAGCATCTGTGTGGCATAAGTAATAAAAGATAACAAGTTTCCAATCGGCATCTGGCTGCCGGCAATCAGATGTGCACCGAACCAAACAATGGCAATATTCGAAGCGCTGATAATAAAAGTCATGGTTGGACTCATCAGGCTCGTTGTCACATAGGCATTAATCGCATTATCAGTCAAATTCCCATTAGCTCGAGCAAAGCGTCTTTGTTCAAAGGCATCCTGATTAAAAGCGCGTATCACCCGAACACCGGTCAGCCCTTCTCGGAACACAAGATTAATGCGATCAGTTAACCCTTGTATCTTTCTAAAAAGCGGCACAGACTTTCTCATAATCAGTAAAACGACAATCGCCAAAATCGGGATGGCAGCTACAAAGACGAGCATTAATTGAGGACTTTGAAAATAGGCCATCAGGCTCGCACCAGCCAACATCATCGGTGCCCTCACCATCATCCGAAGCATCGAGTAGGTCACATTCTGCATCTGGACAACATCGTTCGTTGTTCTAGTAATCAAAGAGGCTTCACCAATCTTAGTGAAATCGGCCGTTGCCATTGCCGTAATTTTGGCAAACAAAAAATGCCGCAGTTTAACACCCAATTTCTGTGACGACGTCGCAGCTATCAGCTGGTTACATACAGCACCGATAATGACTAACAAACTCACGGCTAGCATAATCAAGCCCGTGTGCCAGATATACGGAATGTTTTTCCTCACAACACCGATATTGACAATATCGGCAGTAATTGAAGGCAGAATCAAATCCGCCGCTACTTGAAAAAACAGGCAAAAAAAGGCGAAAGAGACAAGCAATTTATTGAGATTTTTAAAGGCAAGTTTGAACATGTACTTTAAAATCTATCTTACGCTTATTTGCAGTATACAATTACATGGAAAGATAGATGGCAAAATACATGGCAGCTGTACCTAAGAGCACAAATAAATGCCACCAAACATGATTCCACCAGATTTTAGTATTCAAATAGAAAAAAGTACCTGCTGAATAAGCAATTCCACCAAAAAATAACAGCCAAAGCGAATATACTGGTACGCTGTGATGAATGATTGGGAACATCACGGCAATTAACCAACCCATAGCTAAATAAATCAAAACAGTGATCCAGCGATAGCGCCCAATAAACAAGAAATCATAAACGATACCAGCAAGTGCCAAAATGAGATTGGCAACCCAAATCCAAATCGCAACGGGATCCTTGATAAAGACCCAGCAAAAGGGCGTGTAGGTGGCTAGAATGATCAAAAAAATACCCAGATGATCAAAATGTTGAAAGACCCAAGCGGCTCTTGTGAAAATTAGTGCATGAAACAAAGTAGAATTGAGCAGAAAAATGATCAAACAGACAGCATAGATAATGAATGCCGTTAAGGCAACAGCCGACGTGTAGCCCTTGTCGATGACTTTGATGAAAAGAAATATAATTCCGACAATCGCGGCTATTAAACCTAAACCGTGTGTAATCGAATTAAAGATCTCTTCAACCAAACCAAATGTTTTAACGCGGTGTTTGAAATTGTTTTTTGTAGTCTGCATTGGTTCAAGTTTACTCTATAAAAAAATCCGACAACATCGGATTTTTAAAAATTAATAAATATCATCATCAGTCAATGCATCGTCAGATTCACTGGCCTTTGGATTGTAATTAGGGTCAGCAAAAGGATCGCTGCTGCTATCTTCTATTGGTACAGCCTTGCCAGTATCAGTTGTCACTTTTTTTTTGGCGCCAATACCATAAGCATCACGTACCGCCTGAAAGATCGTATCATGTTCTTTTTGATGTTCAGGGTCTTCCAACCAAGCAATTGCATTAACGCGTCCCTGACCAATTTTTTCACCTTTATAGGCATACCAAGCGCCCGACTTGTCGATAATATCTTTATCAACGGCCAAATCAATTAATTCACCTGTCTGACTGATGCCTTTGCCATACATAATATCCACTTCGGCTACTTTGAAAGGTGGTGCAACTTTGTTTTTGACAACCTTGATTTTCGTATTATTACCAATAATATTCGTACCATCTTTAATCTGTGTTGACCGGCGTACCTCTAAACGTACCGTTGAATAAAACTTCAAAGCGCGACCGCCAGGTGTTGTCTCGGGATTGCCAAACATAACCCCGATTTTTTCACGAATCTGATTGATGAAAATGGCAATTGTGCCTGTTCGGTTCAGAGTACCGGCCAATTTCCTCAAAGCTTGGCTCATCAGACGCGCTTGCAGGCCCACATGGGCATCTCCCATCTCCCCCTCAATTTCAGCCCTTGGGACAAGAGCTGCAACCGAATCAACGACCAGCATATCGATCGCACCTGAATTAACCAAATCATCAGCGATTTCCAAACCTTGCTCGCCTGTATCCGGCTGGCTCAGAAGCAGATCATCGACATTAACACCTAAAGCAGCTGCATATTTCGCGTCCAGTGCATTTTCAGCATCAATATAAGCAGCCGTGCCGCCCTTTTTTTGAATCTCGGCAACAGCATGAAGCGCGACAGTCGTCTTGCCAGAAGACTCAGGGCCAAACACCTCGATGATTCTTCCCTTTGGATAACCGCCAACACCTAAAGCAATATCTAATTTTAAAGAACCGGTTGAAACCACGTCGACCTTTGTGTGCGCATTTTCGCCTAAACGCATAATCGATCCCTTGCCGAAATCCTTTTCAATTTTTTTTAATGCCGCATTTAATGCGGCCTTTCTTCCATCAGACATAAAACCTCACCAATCTATTATGCTACGAAAGTCAAGAAAATGCGAACGCTTGTTCGTATTTAAAAAATACTTAACTTTCTACAGTGGTTATACGAAACCATGGGCATTTTTTTAAATCACATGCCATCCGAGAATACTGAACGGTTCTGAACGAAATAATCGATCCCTGAATAAATTGTAAAAATCACAGCAAGATAAATTAAGATCTGCCCAATCGGAATAGGACTGCCGAAGTTGCTGCAATACAGGAAAATAATGGCAAACATCTGTGTGAATGTTTTGATTTTGCCAGGCATCTGTGCAGCCATAACCGTACCGTTATTTTCAACAATTAAGGTCCTTAACCCTGTGATGGCTAGTTCGCGGATAACAATAATAGCGGTCATCCAAGCCGGAACAGCGCCAAATTGAGTCAGAAAGATCAAAGCGGTCATCACCAGCAGTTTATCAGCCAAAGGATCAGCAAACTTGCCAAAATTAGTCACCAAATGACGTGACCTGGCAATTCTGCCATCGAGTAAATCGGTCAACGAAGCCAAGGCGAAAATAGCAGCAGCCAGCAGCCAGCCACTTGGCCGGCCGAATGTCGTCGACCAATTGATAGGCAGCGATAAGATTAAAATAAATAAAGGAATCATTAAAATTCGAAAGGTTGTTAATTTATTAGGCAAATTCATTGCGGTGTTTTCTCCCGTCTAATAATTATATTCGTAATCAGAATCGATGAGCCAGACATAAACTGCGTATCTTGATTATCAAACAGGATTCTCGTGTTGTATGGATTGCCTAAATGAATCACAATTTGATTCTGGTCACCACTTAGCGTTGTATCGTGCTCGGCACCTGCTGCAATTGTACTGGCAAACTGACGGACATTATCCACTGTCACTGTCGTCCATCCGGCATTGGCCGCCTGGATCTGAATCGTATGGTCCGCCGTATCGTAGAAGGTCATGGTCGCCGTGTTATTTTGAAACTGCGGTTTCGATAAAGGCTGCGTCTGGCTATTGGACGAAGACGAGGCAGATGAACTACTGGACTGCGGCCGGCTGCTGCTAGATTGTGAAATACTCGTTGAACTTGAATTAACCGGATTCTGGCTAAATAAACTTGGCCGAATTCTACCAAATGCCAGCCATAAGGCAAAGGCCAGAATAATTAACGCAACAATTAGAAAAATAACGGGCAGGCGGCTGAGCAGGCGGCGGGTAACTGGTGTGGAGAGATTCATGCCGGCACGCGGAATCCTGTCAGACCCTACTCGAATAGAATTATTAGACAGAGAATCATTCGCATCTTTGTCTCGCTCTTCCTGCTTGTTTTCCGAAAGGCCATCAAATAAGTGCGCAGAAACACCTCTGTTCTGGCCGGCTTTAATCTCGCCGTCATCTTTAGGCTGGCGAGCACGATCTGCAGCTGGCATGGTATCCAAAATCGTATTTGGATCAAGGTCCACTGTATTAGCGTATTGACGTATAAATGCCTTCACATAAAAAGGGCCAGGCAGCCTATTCACTTGGCCATTTTCGATTGCTTGCAGATAACGAACTTGAATTTTAGTCGACGAGGAGATATCTTCTAAGGTCAAACCATGCTGTTCACGTGCATCTTGCAGCCGTTTTCCAATTGATTGGTAATCAGTATCCATTCATTAAGATTATAACAATCTTAATCTAACGGTTCGATCGAAAAACGACTAAATGAATTTATATCGTAATATTTTTCAAATAAAGCCACTGCTCGCTTATAAGTGAGGCTTTTGAGATTATCTGTAATTTGAAAAACATTGCTATCCGTATCATATTCATCTAAAACTGTGAAAACGTTGTTTTCCAACTGATCCAAAGACATCGACAGCTCACCAAAAGTAGCTGATTTTTGGACCTCGAATTCATTTGCTAAACGGCTATCGAAAGATATGCGCTTTAACTGAGACAAAATCTCTTGGAAGGCTTTCTGTTGTTTGCCATGGCCGCTAAAACTAATGAACTGATAATTGCGGCCAATTTCTGCTTGTGCCATAAAATCGTCATTCAAAATACCTGCATCGTAATTTTTCATGTACCAGTCAGATGAATCAGAAAAATAAAGATCCAGCAGTAAATCACTTGCAAAAGCCAAATCAATAGCTTCATCCCGGCTCGATGGCATGTTTATGCCTTTAATACCGGCTGTAATTAAAGTTTGAGAAATCGGCATCTTTCTGCTGCCTGACGCAAGGATCGGGATTTGATTATCAAACAAACTCATCGACGTAAACGCTATTTTCGGGCGCGACAATTCCCTTTGCGTGTCTCTGATTAAAGCCATGGTCGCCTGTGGATCAATGTTTCCTGAAATTTTGAGGTGCAGATTGCTTGGCTGATAAAAGTATTTGTGAAACTGGTAAAGCATGTCGCTGGTTAATTGGCTGATCGTCGATACTTTGCCGGCAATATCTTGAGCCAAGGGCTGTTGAGCGTATAAATTACCCATCAATCCAAAAGAAAGTGCCCAATCCGGCATATCCTGGTACATGACCAGCTCTTGGCCAATGATCCCCTGCTCCTTGTTAATAGAACTCTGCGTATAATAAGGTTCCTGAACAAAATGCAGCAGCAGCCGGATCGATGCGGCAATCTCCTCTGTTCCCTGAAAGTAGTAAACAGTGCGGGATTGGCTCGTATAAGCATTTGAAAATGCACCATAGCGGCTAAATATTTGGTCCACATCTCCCTGCTCTTTTTCAAACATCTTGTGTTCAGCAAAATGCGCAATGCCCGAAGGAAAAGTGACCACTTTGCCATTTTCATCGATGATTTTCTGGTCAACAGCACCCGCATCAACAAACAATGCGGCAAAAACTGAATGAAAATCTTTCTTAGGCATCAAAGTCACTTTCAAACCATCTGTCAGTGTTTCACTGTAAACAGTCTGTTTAAATTGCGAATATTCGTCAATCTTCATTAATCAAAACCGCCTCTGCTTGCTTTACCGACTTTTTTGCAAAATCTGCTACCTGCTGAGGCGTCACAGATTGGATCACGGCTATAATTTGGCTGCTGGAAAAAGCGTAACCAGTCAAAAAAGCATTGATCGATTTCTCAATGGCAGTCTCTTCGTAGTCCTCGCCCGCCTGAATAGCTGCAACTAGCTCCTCTTTGATCGTGGTAAACAAATCATTGGAAAAATCCTGCTTTTTAACTCGTTCCAGCTGCAGATCAATCTCATTTTTAACAAGTTCGACATTATCCTTATCCAATCCTGCCTGAACGGTCATCCAACCATCAACGGCGAAAAAAGTTGAATTTGCGTAATAAGCCAGATGTAATTTTTCACGGATATTCAAAAAAAGCAAAGATTGACTCGAACCACCAAAAAGGCGGGAAAAAACCATCGCCGTATATCTCTGTTGAGTCAGATAATCATAATCCAGAAAATTATAGGCTCGTTCCAGGAGCGCCTGATCACCCTTTTCGTGCAGTTCAGCAAATTGGTCAGGTTTTACTGCTTGTGTATAGACTGGGTTGGGAATCGGCCGGCTGTTTTGCGAAACGTTTGGCCAAGAAGCGACCAACTTTTCAACTTCAAGTTCACTCGGGAGGCCAGCTACTTCCAATGACATTTCATCGTTAGCCAGCATAGCATGGTAAGCCGAAACGACGGTTTCATTTGTTAACTGCCTGATTGACAAAGGACTCCCTTCGGGTTGAATTCTAAAATCAGGATTGACAAAATATTTTTTGAGAATCAGATCATGGAGCTTATAGCTTTTATTATCAAAATTTGCTAAAAATTCAGAAAGAAAATTCTGCTTTTCATTTTCAAACAAATGCTCAGGAAATAAGCCATCAACAATCAACGGATTAAAAATCTGGCCGGACAAAAAATTGAAACTTTTTGCCAATAATTGCTGGTCTCCCGCAGCTTGCGGGCTGGGTATCTTCAGTGCAAAACGCAGTTTGGAAAGCCGCCCAAAACGACTTGTCGACACAGAAAAATGTGCGCCGTAAAGTGTATTAAGTTTCTTAGTCATCAACTGTCGGTTCGGAAAAAAGGCCGAACTATCTTCCAGTATTTGAGCCAGCAACGCACGATTGGCTGCCGTGCCTTTTTCAAAGGGAGCGTAAAATTCCGCAACAATTTTAACTGACTGAAATTTATCAGTCTTTAAGACATTTAAATTGATACCATTGGCTAATTTTTTCATATTTTTCACAGGATCGGTGACAGTAAACGCGAAAACTTTTGCAGTACCGTCATCCAAACCCCCTGTCCATCGAAATCTTCCTGACTCAGAAGTTTTGACTGTGACACATCTTTAGTGATTTGATTCTTGATTTTGTTGGCAAACTTGGCACTGTAAATAAAAGCATTTGCTTCAAAACTCAATTCAAAGGACCGAATATCCATATTAGCAGAACCAATGCTGATAATTTCATCATCGATCATTAATAATTTGCTGTGCAGAAAACCATTATCATAACGATAAACATGTGCGCCAGCCTGTATCAACTCTTGTGCATAATACTGTGTTGCGCGATAAACAAAGGGATGGTCTGGTCGATTGGGAATAAAAACATCTACTTTAACACCGGCAGCCAGAGCAATCAGCAGGTTTTCAAAAATCGGTTGATCGGGAATTAAATATGGCGTCTGAATCGTAATCGTTTTTGTAGCAAGACTAATCATTTTCAAATAGCCTTGTTTAATCTGATCAACAAGCGATTCCGGGCCGGACGAAACAATTTGAATCGGATGAATACCGTTGACTTGTGTTGCTGGAAAGTAATCCGCCAGAAAAGATAATTTGTCATCTTCCTTAGCCGTGGCATTCCAATCAATAAAGAAACGTGATTGTAATGACAGAACGGCATCTCCAACAATTTTCAACTGTGAATCACGCCAATTACCGAATTTTTTTGATTTCCCCAGATACTGGTCACCAACATTAAAGCCGCCGATATAGCCAACTTTTCCGTCGATGACGACAACCTTGCGGTGAAAACGAAAATTGATTCTCAACGCAAGCAGCTGAAAACGCCGCGTTAAAAAAGGATAAATGATACCACCAGCCTGCTGTAAGCGGCGGTACATACGGCGATGAGTACCGTGAGAACCATAAGCATCATAAATCACACGAACTTCAACACCTGCTTGGGCTTTTTTGGTCAGCAGATCAATTAGCTTGTTACCGGTTGGATCGTCAAAAATAGAAAAAAAAGCCAAATGAATATGGTCCTGTGCCTTCTCGATTTCAAGAAATAAATCATCAAAAAAATCTTGACCATCAAAAAAGGTATCAAGATCATTGCCATAGGTCAGAATCGCTCCGCTGTTACTGGCAAACAGTTTAGAAAGCATTGTGGCATTTTCATCCAGCTTCAAATGATGATTGTAATATTTTTGATTATCCCGAATCTGTTCTCGGCCAACAATTTCCTGACTGGTAAAATCAAAAATTTTTTTATCAGAGATTCGGCGTCCTGTAAACCAATAAATAACAAAGCCAAAAACAGGTACAAATAACAGGACAACTAGCCATGCCCAAATTCTGCTAACCTCTCTTTTGCTCCAGAAAACCGTTACAACCGCAAAGAAAGCATTCAGCAATAATATAACCGAAATTATGTAGAAAAATAAATTCATGGGATTAGCTATTAATTATATAAGTCAAAGACTCAACCGGACGATAAAATATCATCTCAATAAGACTATTTATGAAAATCGTTGGAAATACAGTGAAAATCAGGTAATTAACCAGACTAATATTAACTTCCCCGGTTAAGATACCGGTGATATAAATGAGGCTGTAAAAAACAAGCAAACCGGTTGCCACTGTCCAAAACGAAGAGAGAATTCGATAGGGAATATGTGGATCCAGCAAGAAGACAGTATAAGCGGATAAAAGATAAGCGGTTAGATAGCTGCCAATAGACTGTGTGTAATAAAGGTCGAAGAGCAACCCAAGTAATACCAGCCACCACCAAAAATGAAAATGGCGATCGGACCGAAAATGAATCGTGTAAAAAATGCCAATAAAAGTCAGATTGGGCAGAATTGTCCAGTTTGCAAAAGACAACAAACCGGAAAAAGCCGCCATTAATGAGCCATCAACGAATATTAACACAATTAAAATAACTGGATAAACAATAGCGGGACGGAAAAAACGATGCGTCGAAACATGGCGATTATTCATTCCCCACCTACCTGAGTGACCGCGAGAACGCTGGAAATATCGGATAGATCGGCGGCGGGACGAATATAAATTTGTTTGGCAACGCCATAAGCATCATCACGTACGCTCGCAACTCGGCCAACGTATAGACCCTTAGGCAGGATGCCGCCAAGTCCCGATGTCTGCACCAAACTACCTTTTTTTATCGTTGATTGCGTGCTGAGCTCATCTAAAATCAGTTGATCGCTACTGCGGTTATAGCCAGAAATGACACCGTTAATCGTTGTGCTGCCGCTGTTGACCTGTACTGGAAAACGATCAGCATCAGCCGTCATATTCGAAATAAGCGTCACTTTACTGCTTGTATTCGACACTTGACTCACTTTGCCGATCAATCCCCGAGAATCCAGGATAGGCGCATTCTTTTTAATGCCGGCATTAATACCTTGATTAATAATCAACTGTGAATTCCAGCTGCTGGGTGTGCGGCTGATAACAACGGCGCTCACAGTCTGATAATCAGTCAGTGAATTTTTCAGTTTTAAATTGGCCTTCAGTTCCTTATTTTCTTTTTCCAAGGTCTGAATCCGAATTTGATCAGCCGCAATGCGGTCAACTCTTTTAACCAAATGCTGGTTTTCTTCATAAGTCTTAAATAGTTGTGTTAATGAATTTGTTGATCGGTTCAAGACACTGGTTGGTGCTGAAACACCGCGACCAAAAAAAGCCGCCATATCCGAGGCGAAACGCTGTATCACCGGAATACCGCTAGCTCTGCCGTAAAAGACACTTGAGCCCACAATAAGACCCACAGCTACGATAATCGAAGCTATCGTAATTAAAATTTTCTTTCCATTAAATCGCAAGACTCATCCAGACCCAACTACTTATTATTTTTACTTAAATTGCATCTGCGAAGAACGCAGCATTTCACCCAGCCCGTTAGCAACTGCTTCTTGCGGATTAGGCGCAATAAAAACAGGCACGTGAACAGTATCTGCAATCACGCGGTCAAGAAACCTTAAATTAGCACCGCCGCCTGTCAGTGTAATACCGCGGTCAATGATATCAGATACAAGTTCCGGTAGAGATTCCTCTAGCGTTGTCTGAATTTCAACCAGAATATGGCTGACTGGACTGGCAATGGCAAGTGCAACATCTTCTGCTGTCACATCGCGTTGAGCGGGCAGCCCGGAAATTAGGTCAATGCCCTTAACTGTAGCCGAACCCAGCTGCTTAGCAGCTTTAACATCAGCGGAACCAATCTCTTCTTTTAAAATCTGAGCATCACCTTCAGAAATGCGGAAATTGTAGCGTTGCAGAACCATGTCTTTAATGGCTTCGTTCATCGCATCCCCAGCAAAAGTCGTTGAACGAGAAGCATTGGCTTTGCCCAAGCTGATCGTGGCGATGTCCACTGTACCACCGCCTAAATCGACCACCATTGTGCCAGGTGCGTCATAGACGGGTAAACCAGCTCCAACAGCCGCCGCAATTGGTTCATCGATCACGTAAGCATCGCGGACACCGGCAGATTGGGCAGCGTCTTTAACAGCTCGGCGTTCAACTTCAGTGACACCACTAGGAACGCCGATAATCGCTAAGGGTTTTCCGGGACGATTATTATAGGCCACATTCAAAAAGTACTTTAAAAGACCCACTGTCGCGTCCAAATCAGAAATGACGCCTTTACGCAAAGGGCGGATGACTGAAATCGTAGGCGGATTCTTTTCAAACATTTTATGCGCTGCTGACCCAACAGCCATCAATTCACCAGTCGCAGTATCTTTTGCAACGAAACTCGGTTCGTTGATGATAATACCCGAGCCTTCTAAAAAGACCAGAGTATTGCTTGTGCCGAGATCAATCCCGACATTTTTTTGTCCAAATCCTAATGCCATATATGTCCTATCCTTACAAGTATAACACGCAGTTTTTCAGCGCCTTTTCACTTTTTTTGCAATTTATTTTTCAGATAAATCCGCGCCTGGCTGACGAAATAGAGGGATCCAGTCACCACGATCATCTGCTTTTCATTGTCTATTTTTTCAAGCAGTTCGTCCAACTGTTTATGCCATTCTTCATAATGATCCGATTCAGCTGTCTGACGGTATGATTCCCAATTAACTGGAAAAACCTTGGCAAAAGGTAGATTATCAAAGTTTCTAACTGAAATTTTTTTCTTTTCCAAATGACCGAACACAATTAATTGCTCCCGATCACCATATTCACGCAGCAGCGAATCAGTCAATATGGCAAGCCCTTGTGGATTATGTGCGCCATCAACGATAATCAGAGGATTTTTAGAAATAATTTCCATGCGGGCCGGCCAGGAAACGTGGTTAATAAATTTGATCAATTTATCAGTTGTCCAAAAATCGATTATCTCCAAGAAGCGTTCATTTGGCAGAATATTATGCAGATAAATTTTGACCACAGCCCAAGCCAAGGCCGCATTATATCTTTGATAGTAGCCGCGTGAAACTTTCAGCTTGCTATCAATCTCACCGTAGGGTACCTGCAGATGCTGAGCCTGTTTTTCCACAACCTCTTTAGCTTCACTGGGCAAACGGCCGTAAAGCAGCGCTTTCGTGGTTTTTTTAACGATACCGACCTTTTGGTAAGCAATTTTCGCTAATGTGTCGCCAAGAATGTCCATGTGATCCATGCCAACACTAGTAATAACTGCCACCGTGGCATCTATCACATTGGTTGAGTCCCAAAGGCCGCCGATACCAACTTCAATCACCAAGGCGTCCAGGTGGGATTCGGAAAAATACAGGAGCGCAATGGCAGTAATCACTTCAAATTCAGTCTGGTTTGTATAATAATCAGCGATCCGCTGTGTGTAGACGGTCAAATCGCTATCAGAAATATATTGGCCGTCAATTTCAATCCGCTCATTAAATTTAATAATAAAAGGAGAAATATAGAGGCCAGTCTTAAAGCCGCTGGCAGTCAAAATAGCCTGCGAAAAGCGCGAAACAGATCCCTTGCCATTGGTGCCGGTCACATGAATGACCGGCGGTAGTTTTTTCTCTGGGTGACCCAAACTCTCTAGTAAAGCCAGCATTCTTTTTTGGGTATCGTGTTCCACTCGAAGACCAGGGCGGGTCAGAGAATGAATCCAGGAAATAGCTTGTTCTGCGTTTTCAATCATGGCTGCTTTCTTTTAATGTCTGAATCCGTTCCTGTGTAGCTGATAATTTAGCCTGCCAGTCATCCAGCTTTTCTCTTTCTGCTGCGACAACTTTTTCTGGTGCTGACGATGTAAATTTCTCGTTGGCCAGTTTGCCGCTAGACCGTTTGACTTCGGCTTGGAATTTTGCCGCTTGTTTTTCCAAACGCTGAACTTCTTCGCCCAAATCAACCAACTCAGCCAAAGGCACATACACCACTGCACCATTGATTACCTGAGACATCGCCAAAGCTGGAGCTTGAATATCCGGCGCAATCACTAACGACTTAGGGTGGCCGAATCGCTGAATATAATCTGTATTCTCCTGGAAGACAGTTCTCAAATCGTTGTCTTCTGTCTGAATCAGAATATCAACAGGCGTTGAAATGGCTGCTTTGGCTTCAGACCGGATATTTCTAATGGCTGTTATCAGATCCTGCAAGGCAGAAAATGATGTCTCAGCTTGTTTATCGGATAAAGCCGGATTAACAGTTGGATAGTCAGCGATCACAAGGCTTTCTTGTGCTTTCCGGCCGGGCAGCTGCTGCCAAATAGCCTCTGTGACAAAAGGCATAATCGGATGCAGCAGTCGTAATGTCTGGTCGAGGGCATAAGCTAAAATCTGCTGAACCGGCGTCTTGCCTTTATTGCCACCAGCGCCTAGCGTCTCTTTAGTCATCTCGATATACCAATCGGCGAAATCGTCCCAAATGAAGTTATACAGCTGACGTCCAGCTTCACCAAATTCGAATTTATCAAAATTGCTTGTTACTTTGTCGATCGTGGCAGTCAAACGCGACAAAATCCAACGATCGGCCAACGTCATTTGATCAGCTGACGGCAGCTGTACCAGTGTATTATCATCGAGGTTCATTAACACATAACGGGAGACATTCCAAATTTTATTAATGAAATTCCAAGCCGAATCCATCTTGTCATAAGAGAAATTCAAATCTTGGCCCGGCGTTGAACCCGTTGACAAAAACCAACGCAAGGCATCAGCGCCATACTTAGCAATCACATCCATGGGATCGATGCCGTTTCCTAATGACTTAGACATCTTGCGTCCCTGGGCATCACGAATTAAGCCGTGGATCAGGACATTTTTAAAGGGCCTCTGGCCAGTAAATTGCCGGCCTTGAAAAATCATACGGCTAATCCAGAAGAAAATAATGTCATAGCCTGTCACCATTGTCGTAGTCGGGTAAAAACGTTTGTAATCAGGACTTTTCGTATCCGGCCAGCCCATCGTTGAAAAAGGCCATAAAGCGCTGGAAAACCAAGTATCCAAAACATCTGGATCCTGTACCCAATCATCGCCTTTGGGTGCTGTCAAACCAACATAAGTCTCGGTTTTTCCGCTTGCGTCTTTTCGATACCAGGCCGGAATGCGATGACCCCACCAAAGTTGACGGGAGATGACCCAATCATGGACATTCTCCATCCACTTTGTATAGGTATCTTCAAAACGAGTCGGCCAAAAATCGACATGTTCATCAGTAATTCCCTGCATCTTTAAGGCTTGCTGTGCTAAAGGCTGCATTTTAACAAACCACTGCGTCGACAAACGTGATTCGATTTGGACGTCAGTTCTTTCTGAGTGGCCAACAGAGTGGACAATCGGATCAATTTTCAGCATGTAACCGCCGCTTTTTAGGTCCGCGACCATAGCTTTGCGCGCTTGGAAACGATCCATTCCCTTGTATGGCCCGGCATTTTCATTCATTGAAGCATCTTCATTCATCGTGTTGATGCGAGGCAGGTTATGACGATTGCCCACTTGAAAATCATTGGGATCATGTGCTGGCGTGATCTTGACCATACCAGTTCCAAAATCCTTATCAACATACTGGTCAGCAATGATTTCAACTTCACGGTTCACCAAAGGTACACGAATTTTTCTGCCGACTAAGTCTTTATAGCGCTCATCAGAAGGATTAACAGCCACGGCCGTGTCGCCGAACATTGTTTCTGGGCGCGTGGTCGCGATTTCGATATAATGCTGGCCGTTAAACACATAATCTGGATCAACAAAAGGATATTTAACGTGATAAAAAGCGCCCTGATCGTCTTTATGGATGACTTCAATATCAGACAGAGCTGTACGCGCTTGAGGATCCCAGTTGATGATGTACTCGCCGCGGTAAATTAATTTTTTCTTGTACATATCAACAAAAACTTTACGAACGGCATCATTCAGCCCTTGATCCAAAGTGAAGCGTTCCCGCGTAAAATCTAACGAAAGACCTAATTTTTCCCACTGAGATTTAATAATACTGGCATACTCGTCTTTCCACTGCCAGACCTGATCAACGAATTTTTTCCGACCTAAATCATAACGGCTGATCCCTTGTTCGCGCAAGCGTGCTTCGACTTTAGCTTGAGTGGCAATACCAGCGTGATCCATGCCTGGCAGCCACAAAGTGTCATAACCCTGCATGCGTTTTTGACGGATCAGCATGTCTTGTAAAGTCGTGTCCCAGGCATGGCCCAGATGCAGTTTGCCAGTCACATTTGGCGGTGGAATGACAATTGAATATGCCTCAGGCTGTGCATCGGCATATTTTTGTTTATTTAGTTTTTTGTCAACGTCTGGATTGAACAGTTCGGCTTTTTGCCAACGGTCGTACATCCCTTTTTCGACCTCGGTCGGATTATATTTGGTCGACATTTTAATCTCGCGCATCTCACTTGCCCTTTCTTCTTAAGCGGAAAAAGATCACCAAAGCAGCTATCAAAAATAAAACAGCTGCTAAATGCCATTTATCGTGAATTGTCAGCTCTAAAATTTTTCTTATTAACAATAATCTAGCTTGCATCATCAAATTAAAAGCGCCCTAGGAAAAATCCCGGGACGCTTCTGCGTGGTACCACCCAAGTTGCCTGTTGCCAAGCCGCTTAATATTTATTTTCCGCAATCTCTTAGCAACCTTCGGCCGGCTTGTGTCTGACTCGCAGCAAACGTCAGATCTCTGAACACAATAAAGCTTACTCCTCTAAGTTGTCTTTAAGTATATCTAAATGCCGCCTGCCTTTCAAGCTAGAAAGGTGTCTGATTGCGATTGACATAGCCATCTCGCAAACGCCTGTAGCTGCCGGCTTCCACTTGATTTAAGGCGCGTCCGACAATATCGACTGTCCGGCTATAATCCAGATCACGTTCATAATATAATCTAGCCTGCTGCAAGGCACTGATAATTTCCTGGCGGTCAACATAGCGATTAGCGTAATGAATTAATTCAACCGCCAAATTTGCATTGACATACAATTCCGACGAGCTGGATTTCAAATCTGCCAGATCGGTTGTCACTTCATGCGCCTGGCGCTGTGCATCGTCCAAATTCACTCGGGCTGAAGCCACCATTTCGTTAAGCGATTTGATTTCATCCTGCACGGAGATAAACTGCAGGCGATAATCAGCTGGCAATCCCGGCATATCAACCTGTTCCAACACACGACGAATATTAGAAAGTTCGCCAGCATATTGAAGTGAAATTCGTTTTAAATCATCAAAAACCTGCGGATAGGAACTGATTGTGACATACAGATCACGCTGATTTTTAGAAATTTGGTCCAATTGTTTGAATAGGCCTAGCTGCGTTTGGCGCAAAGCTGTAAAAGGCGCCTTCTTTTCCCGCCAGCGTTTCACATTGCCGTCGTTTTGCGCAGCAACTGATTTAATCTGTTCTGCCCAACCGCGGGTGTCTTCGACCTCTGAGTGCGACAAGATAAAACGCTGGTTTAAACGATCAATTTCCAGAGTCAGCTCCTGATTTTGCGCACGAACATGGGCCAGTTCACCACTTAGTTTGCGATCATTTTTCTTAACATCGTATTCGGCACCAAACTCATTATCAATCGTGTCGTACAAAGTTTTGATCTGAACCTCCAAAACAGCCTGTGCTTCAGTCGTTTTTTTAAGATTCAATGCCTTTAAACTATCAGAAATCCGTTGATAGCTTTTCTTCATATCGGAGATAACGACGTTAGGATCTGCGTCAAACACAAAGCCGCGTTTTGTTAAGGTATCGGCCCCGCTTTGCAATTCTTTAAAATTAGCTGGATAACGATTGACTAATTTGTCATAAAGCGGCGGAATATCAATCATCTTTTTTTCCAGATCATTGGTCTCAACACGCAAACGTTCATAAACATCAGTAGCCGCACTATGGTCACCGGATTCGGTTAATTTGACAAATTTCGCAAAATTGTCTTCCAAGCCGGACAGAACATTTTCCAAAGGTTCTGCGGCTGGGCCGTATTTAAACGACTCGGCCAGTATTTTTTTGCGCAGGCGGTCATAACGAACCCGTAATTCATCAACTGCTTTACGATGTTCTTGATCAACTTCGTTGAGTTTTTCAAGGCCGTCTTGGATATCTTTAATCTTGGCCTGCGTTTCTTGCAATGTTGCATCCAAAGTATTAAATTCTTCTCGTGTCTTAAAGACGTTTAATCCGCGTGCATCAAAAACAACCGAGTTGGCTAGCTGCTCAATATGAAGGAACTTGGAATTCTCAATGTCATTGTAATCTGCTTCCAAACGCTGATAATCATGCAGCGATTTACCTGTCAAACTCAGTTTGCGAGCATCCAGCAAAGCCTGGCGGACATTGATCTGTGCCAATTTGTCCTTTGCATCCACGATTTCGTTGGATCTCCGTGCAAAGGACCGCTGAAAAAGAATTGCTGCCAGATATGTCAGAAATAGAATTATAGAAATTATTAATACCCAAACCATAGCTGTCATTATTTTATGACTTGTTTGCCTGATTCTTGAAGAACATCAGCTTTTCTTAAAATCTAGTTCGCCTTCACACGAACGTGGGAAGCGGCTCAGCTTGCTTAAAAACCAAAATCCGTGTAGTATATAAGGGTTGTTTGCAGCAGTTAAACGAGAAGCTCGTCAACAAGTCAGTTTCAAAGCAAATCTTTGAGTAGGCAAGCTGTAGAACCGAAGCTGTTTTGCACGAATCTTGGTTTAGCCCATTTACAACAGAATGGAGAAAATATGTCACGTTATACCGGACCAAAGTGGCGTTTAAGCCGTCGTCTTGGCATTTCCCTTTCGGGAACTGGCAAGGAATTGGCAAAACGCCCTTATGCACCTGGCGACCACGGTAATACCGGCCGCCGCCCTAAGTTTTCTGAATATGCAACGCAATTGCGTGAAAAGCAGAAGCTTCGTTTCACCTATGGATTGACTGAGCGTCAATTCCATAATTTGTTCTTAAAAGCCGGCAAGATCCGTCAGGGCTTGCACGGTACTAATTTCTTAATTTTATTGGAGACACGTTTGGATTCAGTTGTCTACCGTCTTGGTTTAGCAACTACACGTGCTCAGTCACGCCAGCTTGTCAATCATGGCCATATCCTGGTTGACGGCAAGCGTGTGACGATCCCTTCTTTTGAAGTCAAGCCCGGAGAAATGATTTCCGTTCGCGACCGTTCCAAGAAGATCACTCCAATTATTAACGCAGTTGAGTCATCTCTGCATAACACACCTTTCGTTGAATTCGATGCTGATAAGCTGGAAGGCAAATTAGTTCGATTCCCAGAGCGCGAAGAACTCGGTGCTGATATTAACGAATCTCTGATCGTTGAATATTACAACCGTCTTGGTTAATTGAAAAGACCAGCAATCAGATTGCTGGTCTTTTTTGTATTCAATTGCCTTATGTCGTGACACAAAAAAAGACCGCATATTCGGTCTTTTTAGTTTGCATGGTGAAACCAAGCAATTCGTTTGTCCAATAAAGCAACTGCATCATTAGCCAAGTAAAGCATATAAGTGAAGAATAGGACTAGAGAAGCATCCCCTTGTGCTGCTGTAATTCCCCACAAAATCACTTGTGCCAATCCTTGGATAATCCAAAAATAATAAGATTCTGAGAAACGCAAAGTTGTTAACAAAGCACCCGTGATACCAATAGCAGCCGTGAAAGAATCAATCATTGGACGAGGTGTTTTAGTGATATAAATTTCAAATAAATAAAGCAGAATCCAGGCTGCAATAAAAGAAAATGCAAATAAACGATACCAATAGGCAGCTGAATGTTTTTCGCCACGCTGATCAACTTCAGCAATCCGCCGAACTTTCTTTTCCACGTCGATCGCCCAATTAGGCGAAATCAATACTGGAATATCCAGCAAGACGATGTAAACGGCCTGCAGAATGGCCATCCGATGGATTGTGTGCCGCTACAGCCACCACGATATAAATCAGGGCCGAAATTAAGCCGAAGACGCCGTTTAGCGGACGAGTATTCGTAATTGCCAAGGTGGTTGTAAAACCAAGGATGGCCGCAATAAATGTCCAAATTGCAATCGTACTGAGCGGACTTGTAAAAGTCTGCCAGGCAATAAATAGATAGCCAAAAATCAAAAGAATATATGAAGACCTTGACCAACCGGACATTTGGTGAATGTACCAGGATGGTTTGAATAGATCAAAAAAAGTGTGCTGCGTCATAATTTTTTTCCTCCTCCATCAAGCATTTTTGTGAACACAAGATATAAGAATAACAAAAAAATCCCGGAACAATCCGGGATTTTATGTGAAAAATAAGTTTACATCATACCTGGCATGCCTGCACCGGCTCCAGCTGGTGCAGCAGGTTCATCTTTTTTAGGAAGCTCGGAAACAACAGCTTCGGTAGTCAGAATCATAGCCGAAACAGAAGCAGCATTCTGCAAAGCTGAGCGAGTAACTTTAGTTGGATCAACAATGCCGGCCTGAATCATGTTTACCCATTCGCCAGTTGCAGCGTTATAGCCGACTTCTGGATCTTCAGTCTTAGCACGCTGAGCAATGACAGAACCTTCAAGGCCAGCATTCTCAACGATCTGACGAAGTGGTTCCTCCAAAGCACGCAGAACAATGCGGGCACCAGTAGCTTCATCGCCCGACAAACCATCAGTCACTTTTTTGACTTCTGGGATAGCATCGATCAAAGCAGTACCGCCACCAGCAACAAAGCCTTCTTCAACAGCGGCACGAGTTGCATTCAAAGCATCTTCAATACGATATTTCTTCTCTTTTAATTCAGTTTCGGTTGCAGCACCGACTCTGACAACAGCAACACCGCCAGCCAGTTTGGCCAAACGTTCCTGCAGCTTTTCTTTATCAAAATCAGAAGTCGTATTTTCAATCTCTTGACGAATACCCTTGATGCGGTCAGCCAAGGCAGATTTATCACCTTTGCCTTCAACAATCGTGGTCTTGTCTTTTGTGATATTGACACGGTTTGCCTGGCCTAATTGGTCAATGGCGACATCCTTCAATTGAAGGCCCAAGTCTTCAGTAATCACAGTACCGCCAGTCAAAATGGCCAGATCCTGTAATTGTGCCTTACGGCGATCGCCAAATCCAGGCGCTTTGACAGCAGCAACATTAAAGGTACCGCGCAGTTTGTTCAAAACAAGTGTTGGCAATGCTTCGCCTGTAATATCATCAGCGATGATCAAAAGCGAACGGCCTTGTTCAACAACGCTTTGCAAAACAGGCAGAATATCTTGGATATTGCCGATCTTCTGGTCGGTAATCAGCAAATAAGGATTATCCAGGTTAGTCTCCATTTTGTCGTTATCTGTGACAAAATATTGACTCATGTATCCACGATCGAACTGCATACCTTCAACGACGTCTAATTCGGTCTCGATACCCTTGGACTCTTCGATCGTGATGACGCCATCATGACCAACTTTTTCCATAGCATCAGCAATCAACTTGCCCGTCTCTTCATTTGCAGCCGAAATCGAAGCAATTTGCTGAATAGAAGAAGAGTCTTTAACTTCATGAGATTCCTTTTTCAAAGCAGATACAGCGGCGGCAGTGGCTTTTTCAATACCGGCACGAATGCCGACAGGATTAGCACCAGCTGTCACGTTCTTCAAGCCTTCGTTAACGATTGCTTGTGTCAGAACAGTCGCAGTTGTCGTACCATCACCGGCAACATCATTAGTTTTAGAAGCGGCTTCAGTCACGAGCTTGGCACCCATATTTTCGTAATGGTCGTCTAATTCGATGGCTTTGGCAATTGTGACACCATCATTTGTAATCGTTGGTGTACCGTAATTCTGCTCCAAAACAACATTGCGTCCCTTAGGACCAATCGTTGTCTTAACAGCATTTGCCAACTTGTCGATTCCTGCCTGCATACGTGTGCGGGCATCTTCAGAAAAACGTACTTCTTTAGCCATGAATTACAAAACCCCCAGAATATCTTTTTCGTGAACGATGAGATAATCTTCTCCATCGATCGTAACTTGTGAACCGGCGTATTTATCAAACATTACTTTGTCGCCGACTTTGACAGACTTAGGAGCTTCAGTATCCCCAATTCCCGTTTCAGAAACTGCCACAACAGAACCTGTAACTGGTTTTTCTTTGGCGTTGTTTGCAATTAAAATCCCACCAACCTTTTCTTCTTCGGGCTGGTCAATACTAAGAACAATTCGATCACCTAATGGTTTAATCATGAATTTAAAAACCTCCTTTAATTTGTTCCGCGTAAAATTATAACGCAATTGGTCAAAAAAGGTCAAACTTTTTGACAAATCCTGACTATTTTAGAAAATAATAAAAAAACGCTTTATTTAGCGCTTTTAATGTTCTTAAAATTATCCACAAAATAGATCAAAGTCTGCATACCGGTCGTCAAATCGACATTCTGAACACGGACACTGGATGGTACCGTGATCCGAATCGGTGAGAAGTTCAAAATTCCCTTGATACCAGCTGCAACTAATTGATCGGTCACTTCTTGAGCTGCTTTTTCCGGCACTGTCAGAATAGCGATCGTAATATTGTTGGCATGCAGCCGTTCTGCCAATTCTTTAACATGATAAACTGGAACCGATTTTCCCATTTCGTTTACCAGCTTGATCGAGCGCTTATCATCGTCAGCATCAAAGCCCATGACGATTTCAATATTGCTGGTATGACTGAAATTATTTTTCATCAAAGCCTGGCCTAGATTTCCAACACCAACCACGGCCACTTTGTTCAGCTTATCTTGCGACAATACCTTACTAAAGAAGCTTAAGAGCGCGCTGACATCGTAACCGAATCCGCGTTTGCCCAAAGCGCCAAAGTAAGAGAAGTCGCGGCGAACTGTAGCTGCATCGAACTTAATCGCCTCAGAAATTTCGCTGGAATTGATCCGCTTGATACCAGCATCATTCAATGTGGATAAATAATAATAATAAATCGGCAAACGTTGTGCAGTCGCCCGCGGTATTTGATTTTCAGAAGTCATATCCTTTAAAGTCCCCCAGAACCATTTCTATTACATTGTAAACGAACTAGATAAAAAAATCACAAAAAATGTGAAATAATCACATTCTCGAAAAATTCAGAGATGGATCCGTATTCAAATCCAGCCCTGAAAAACGGCCGGCTTTAAAATTCAGATACGCGGCTGCACCAATCATCGCCGCATTATCACCTGCCAGTGAAATCGGCGCCTCTGTCAGTTTCAAATGATAGGTCTGGGCCAGATGCTCAATCGCTGTGCGCAAAGCTAGATTTGCCGCAACACCACCACCTAGAAGAAGCTGCACGGGTTGAAACACTTGAATTGCGGCTTCGGTTTTTTCAATAATCGCTTCCACAACCGCTTTTTGAAAACTCGCCGCAACATCATTTTTATTAATCTGCTCGGAAAGCTGATCAGCATGATGCACATAATTTAAAACAGACGACTTCAAGCCGGAAAAAGAAAAATCAAAGGTGTTTTCCGTGTGTGCGATCGGAAAATGAATGTTGGCTTGCCCCTTTGCTGCCATTTCCTGCATTTCTTTGCCGGCAGGATAATTCAGCCCGAGAATGCGGCCCACTTTATCAAAAGCCTCGCCGGCGGCATCATCTAGAGTTGTGCCGATAATTTGAAAAGAGTTTTCCTTTGCCATCCAAAGTAATTCGGTATGTCCGCCAGAAACCATCACAGCCATGGCTGGATAACTGGTCGGCTGGACAAAATTAGCTGCGCTGATATGCCCTGCTAAGTGATTAACAGCAATAAAGGGCAGGTCGTGAACCATCGCAAACGTTTTACCGGCCATTAAGCCAATCAATAAAGAACCAACCAGCCCAGGGCCGTATGTCGCAGCCACTGCCGATAGTTGTGCAGCCGGATCAGTTACGGATGCCTCCTGCAGGGCTTCTTTTGTCACACGGTTGATCCACTCCAAATGGTGCCTGCTGGCGACCTCGGGGACAATCCCGCCAAAGCGTTGATGACTGGCAATTTGCGTTGCCACAATATTACTGAGAATTTCGTGACCGTTTTTTACAACTGCTGCACTGGTCTCATCCGCCGAAGACTCAAAGGCCAAAATTAAATTATCTTGTTTTGCTGTCAAAACAGCCACTCCATTTCTATTGCATCTTCGTGATCATCATTATAGTAACCAATCAATTCCGATTTTTTCTTAAAACCAATTTTTTCATATAAACGGCGTGCATGTGCGTTAGACCGGCGTACTTCCAGCGTGAGGCGCTGCAAATGATTTAGTTGGGCGATTTTCCCAGCATAGTTCAGCAAGTAACTGCCTAACCCTTTGCTTTGCCATATTGGCAGCACAGCAATATTTGTAATATGCAAGTCCTTGCTGTTGCGGCGATATGTCAATCCAATAAATGCAATCGCCTGTCTCTCGACACTGGCCGAAAGATATAAATTGTGCCGGCCGTAAGCAATCTCAGTCACAAAAGCCAATTGATTCCAGGGAGCTAGTCCAGTATAAACAGCTTCCTCAATAGCAACAAGTTTTTTGCTGTCCTCTAGGTCCGCCTGTCGAATCAACACTTTTTTCCCGGCAATCGAAATCTCATGCTCAGTAAATCCTTCGATTTTTTTAGACTTCAGAAACATATTTGGCGTAGTCTCCATCACCGGCGTCCGGATGTTTTTTCAGCCAAGCCATTTCAGCAGCCGTCTTGCGCAAATAACGCGGCGCAAAACTATCAGCATCAGCCCTTGCGGCTGATAAGCCTTGCTGTGCTAATAATTTGGCATCAATGAGTTTTTCTGATGGCTGTTCGATAAACTTCAATCCTGCTGTTTGGATTTCCGCTTTAAAATCATCACCTGTCCCCTGTTCGAAGACAAAAATACTGTTTTTCGGAGCTTTGGACAAAAAATCTGCAAATGGCCAATGCCCTTCATCATCCAAAGGCTTCCCTGGGCGGCAAATAGCAGCAAAAACATTGTGGTTGCGGGCATTGATCATCGGCAGATAGCTAGTTGCAGCTGATGAACGCGCACTAAGGGCAATCATTTCCAGCGTTGATACAGGAACTAATTCAGCTGATGTCTGGCCAGCGATCATTTTGGCCACAGCCGCGCCTATTCGAAGACCGGTAAAAGACCCAGGCCCAGCCGTCAATGCAATCCTTTCCAATTGGTCAAAGGACCATCCGGCTTTTGTCATCAATGCCTGAATGGCCGGCAGAATTTTCATTGAATGCGTGCGCGCTTCGTCTGTTGTGTGTTCGTGTGCAAAAAAAAGGCCGGTCGAAGAATCTAACAGGCCAACATTTAAACTTGATCCACTTGTATCAATCGATAAAATCTTCATTATTTTTGATCATCGTAGCCGTTAGGATGCTTTGTCATCCAATTCCAGGCCGTTTTCATTTCGTCTTCCACATTACTGAGTTTAGGATCCCAACCCAGCACTTCCTTGGCCTTTTTAGGACTGGCAACAAGAGCATCCGGATCACCAGCGCGGCGAGGGCCGACTTCGACTTTAAAATCAACACCAGTAATTTTTTTAGCAGCATCAATCAGCTGCTTGTTTGACATCCCCTGCTCAGTACCCAGGTTGAAACGATTAGATTTGTTTTCCCGCTGCAGATAGCCTAAAGCCAGGACGTGGGCATCTGCTAGATCAACGACATGGACATAATCGCGCACGTTGGTGCCGTCAGGCGTATTATAATCATCCCCAAAGATGACCATTTTATCTTTTTTGCCTTGAGCTGTCTTTAAAATATTAGGAATCATGTGGCTTTCGGGATTATGGTCTTCTCCGATCGAACCATCTGGTTTGGCACCGGCAACATTGAAATAACGCAGTGCAACCCCCTTGATACCGTAGGCTTGATCGCACCAACCCATGATTTCTTCCATCTGCAGTTTTGTCAGACCATAAGGGTTAATCGGTTTTTGCGGTTCCTCTTCAGTGATTGGATTATGCTCAGGCACGCCATAAGTAGCAGCAGAGGACGAGAAAACGATTTTTTTAACATCATGGTCACGCATTGCTTCCAGCAAAGAAATCACACCATATGTATTATTGTCAAAGTAAAAAAGTGGTTTTGCCATTGATTCGCCAACTTGTGTCAAAGCGGCGAAGTGTACAACAGCATCGAAATTATTCTCATCAAAAATCTTTTTCATGGCCGCTTTGTCCCCCACATCAGCCTCATAAAAGGGTACTTGCGCAGGCACAGCAGCGCGGTGGCCAGTCCAAAGATTGTCGACAACCGTCACCTGATCGCCGTGAGCCAGCAATCTATCGACTGTATGCGATCCAATATAACCAGCACCACCCGTTACTAAAACATTCATGTGAACCTCCTATTATCTTCCAAATCTCTCCTTGACAATATTATCACTTGCATTACCGCCACTCAATTTCTGCAGTTGCATTAATGACAGAATCATCAGAAATTTCGTGAATACTTGCCAAAGGGTTAACAAATTGCGTTTTAGAAGCCACGGTCTGACCCTCTAAAATCTCCCTCGTGTATTTAACAATAATGCGTTTGGCCTCGTGATGCAGCAAAAAATCCTCTTTAATCGGCAGCAAAAAATACTTCAGATAATTTGAATTGTTCACATGCTGATTCGTATCGATATCAAAGTAAGTGCTCTTGACCTCTTCAACGGCAATAGCACTGCCGGTAAAAGTGCGATCCAGCAAATTCGGGCTCGGCAGTTTTTCCAGATGCTCGACACTCTGCCCATTCAGCGGATCGACAAATTCATTTAGCAGCGAAACAAGACGCCGGCGTTTTAAATTAATCATGGCCCACAAGGAATCAATATGAATTAAAAGATTGCCATCGGCATCATAAAAATCAAAAACACGCAGTGCAAAGAATTGATTGCGTTTTTTTGGATCAGTCGTCAAACGAATTTTTTCGCCAGAATCCGGCCGGCGGTTAATTTGAATATCATACTGCAGCAAGACCCAACCGCGGTCAATTGCATGCAGCTCTTTCATACCAATCCCCATTTCAGCCGTCTGTTGGATGCTGCTAGCTATAGCCAATTCGGCAATCATAGGGATGGACAATTTAGCCGTTCGGTCGCAATAGAAATCTTTAATATATAAATCTTCGGAATAAATTTTAGACATTAGTTCTCCTTATGATAAATATCGTAAACCTGTGCACGATGCAGGCCGCTAGCCTTAGCCAAAGCTTTGATTGCGTCGATGGCCTTTTCACCATGGTCAATACGCCGCTGGACAGCTTCTTTGATACTAGCCTCAGATAACGTATTTTCCTGAGGGACGGGGTGCAGTAAGATCACAAATTCCCCGCGTGGCTCATTTTCTGCCACAAAATCCAAGGCCTGAGCAAGGCTGCCGCGAAAATAAGATTCGAATTTCTTGGTAAGTTCGCGGGCCAGAACAACTTGTGCCTGCTCGGAAAATTGTTCCTGCATCGCCGATAATGTCTTTTGAATACGATAAGGCGATTCGTAGAAAATCAATGTCGCATCCACATTCTGCCAAGCTGATAATAATTGCTGCTGTTCACTGCTCTTTTTGGGCAAAAAACCAATAAAGGCAAAACGTTCAGCCGGCAAACCGCTGGCAATTAAAGCTGTCATACCTGCAGTTGGGCCAGGCAGGCTGATCACGTCAATGCCGGCCTTAATTGCTGCTAGAACCAATTCGTGGCCAGGATCCGAAATAGACGGCATGCCGGCATCGGAAATTTGTGCAATAGTCGTGCCTGCTTTTAATTTTTCAATCAGTTCCGGTACCCGTTGAGCATAATTATGTTCATGGAGGCTGATGAGAGGCTTTTTGATCTGAAAATGCTGCAGCAAAATCCCGGAATGCCGTGTATCTTCAGCCGCGATCAAATCGACTTCTTTTAAAACAGATAATGCCCTGAGCGTAATATCTGTCAAATTGCCGATTGGCGTCGGGACAAGATAAAGTTTGCCATATTTACTTGTCTGAAAACTTTTTTGTTCCATCACTTATCCTTAATGCTTCAAGTGCAAAAGTCTCTAAAATCACCTGCCAGGCAACATTGAATCGCTGCCGGGACGAGATGTCCAGCCAGCAAGCCAATATATCAGCGGTTTTCGTATCCTTTTGCTGTTTTAAAACATGGCTGAGACCGTAACTGACCCCAGCAGCAAACAAACGCTGATGATCAATCGTGTCGGCAAAGGTGATTAAATCCGTTTGAACAAAAGCAAAAACCCGGTAATCACCCGTCAGTATCATTGACAACCATTTATCGATCGCATTTTTAAGGTTAATCGCAAAGCCAGCCAATAAAAAGGTCTGTGCTTCTTCTAAAGAAGTGCTGACAGCGCTGACAAAAGCGGCATCTTCTTGCGATAACCCATCGGCCACGAGCCGTGATTGCACTTCTCGACCGAAAGTTTTCGGCATCTGGATCAGCTGTACACGCGATAAAATAGTCGGCAGAATCTGATTAAAAACAGCTGCCTGAAAAAAGAAATATTGATTGTCAAAAGGCTCTTCAATCAATTTTAAAATTGAATTTGCAGCGGCATCGGTCATTTGATCCGCGTGATCAATCACTGCAATTCGAGCTTGTGATGATTTTTCGGAGAAGAAAATCTGCAACTCGCGCATCTGATCAACTGAAAGTGTTTTTTTGCCCGTCAAAAGATCTACCTGCATCAATTGGCCATTCTCAAAAACGTTCTCTGAGGAGTTTTCGTGAAGGATTTCAGCAGCAAGGGCTGCGATGAAATTATGTATTTGGTCTTGGCTTTGACCAAGAAAAAGGTAAGCATGCGAGAGCTTACCGGCATCGATTAATTGAAGAAAATGATCTTGCAACGAATTCACTTTTAAGGTCATGGCCGACATTAAAAGTGTTGAAAATCCTCGACGGCTTGTACGATAATAGTCGCACCGCCAATCTCTACCTCAATAGGCTCGCCGATTGTGTCCAAACTCATATCCAAGCCAACTGGTGGTGTGACAAACTGTTTTCGCGTCTTGGAATGTTCTTTGATCACATCAATTGTCTTATTGACATCTTCGTCACTGACAGCAATCAAAAAAGTCGAGTTGCCAGACCGCAAAAATCCCCCGGCTGAGGCCAAACGCGTTGCTCGAATATTATTTTCCACTAAGGCATTGGCAACTGAAGAAGCGTCTTTGTCCTGTACAATTGCAGTAATAAGTTTCATATTTTACCTTTCAAACTTTCTTGAATTAATTGTAAAGCATTATCCGCAATTTTTTCAGCCCTTTCACAAGCATCGATGACTTTTATACGCCCAGGATCAGCTTGTGCGAGCTGCAGATAAGTCTGACGGACTTTTTGATGAAAAGCCAAGGGATCCTGGTCCATACGATCAACATCATTTTTGCGGTGTTTCATAATTCTTGCGAGGCCGACTTCGCTAGGCAAGTCGAGCAACAGTGTCAAGTCCGGCTGCAGTCCGGCAGTAGCGAAGAGGTTGATTTGGCGAACTTCTTGAACCCCTAAGCCGCGGCCGCCGCCCTGATAAGCAATCGATGAATCGAGAAAACGATCCGAAAGAATAATTTTGCCGGCTGCTAAGGCAGGCCGAATCTTCTCAGTAACGTGCTGGGCTCTGGCAGCGGCAAACAGCAAAGCCTCGGTACGGGCATCCATTTCCGAGTAATCATTATTTAAAATGATTTTTCTGATTGCCTCAGAGATACGCACACCGCCCGGTTCGCGCGTTTGAAAAAACCGGTCGCCCAGCAAGGCATACAGTTTAGGCGTTAAGCGGTCAATTAAGCTGGACTTGCCAGCGCCATCAGGCCCCTCGATTGAAATAAAATAGCCACGACTCATTTACGGACTCCAATATCTTTTAGGCGAATCTGGCGCATCAAATAGGCTTGTTTGTCTTTGGCCAGCATCGTTTTAGCATGAATAATACGCTGATTGACATGCCCGGATTGCAAATTTCTTTCTGTCTGAAGAGCAGCGTCGTAAGCATCCTGGAGACGCCCGACAGCAGCAATCAGATTTTCGTGGAAAAATTCGCTATAAGAAATTTTTTTACCCCAGATCATATTTCTGTCCTCCCATTAACAGCTTGCGTCAATGTCAGCTGGTCTGCGTAGTTAACATTGGTTCCCATTGATAATCCTAACGCCAGACGCGTTACTTTGATCCCAGCCGGCTTGATAAGACGACCCAGGTACAAAGTCGTCGCCTCTCCTTCTGTGGATGCGTTCAATCCGATAATCACCTCTTTGACCTCTGGGTGATCGGACAGGCGGGTGATCAAACTGCTCACATTAATGTCCTCTGGTCCGCGCCCTGCCATTGGCGACAAAACGCCGTTCAGTACGTGATAAAGACCGTGATAATCGTGTGTGCTTTCAATAGCCATCTCATCTTGGCTGTCTTCAACAACAAAAATTTTACTTTGATCGCGAGAAGGGTCGCTGCAAATCACACAAGGATTATCACTTTTTGACGTGATAAAGCCGCATACTTGACAAAAAGTCAGATCTGATTTGCTGGCTTTTAAACTTTCTGAAAAATTGCTCACATCTTCTTCTGACATGCCTAAGGTATAAAAAGCCAGCCGAGTGGCTGTCTTTCTGCCGATACCCGGCAACTTGCTATATGATTCAATCAATTTTGCAATCGCATCAGGATACTGCATAAATTATTTCTCACCCTTCACTTTGACAATATTTCCAAATAACTTTTCTGCCTTTTCAACCACATCGGCATTGTCACCAGCTTCTTCAGGCACAGCTTCACTAGATTTTTCAGGAATATCCGGTTGCAGTTGTGGGCTTTGGCTTAAAGCGGCTTGGCTATCTGCTTCGTTTTTTTTTAACTCAGGTACCGGCATCGGCGGATCAATATCAGCACCATGCAGTTTGGCAATATAATTCTTTTTTAAAGTCATCCAAGCGGTATCGCTGATAAAAACGAGCTGGTAATCGACTCCTAATAAATCTGATAGGCTTTCTGCTAGTTTGCCAACAAAATCAGCTGTCTCAGCTGCCGCATCAGCCAATTCAGGATGGTTAAAGGCAAAAATCAAGGCGGTTCGGCTGGCCGCGACCGGTTCAGCATTTTCGGCCAGCATCAGGACTGCCGGATCAAAATCGGCTTGAATATCAGGCCAAGCGTCTTGAACTGCACGCAGCTCTTCTTTAACAGCTTCGGCCATCACGTGCCAAGCCGCTGCACTATCGGTACTAACCGGCGTTGAACTTGTTAGTACTTTTTTTGTCGGAATCTGTTGTTCGACAGTTCGCGGCTTATCTACAGGCCGCGCGGGCTGACTATCTTTGTCAGCTTCGCTGCTTGAATTGCCATGAGCATTGTCTAATTGTTGGGCCACTGGAGTATTATCTGCTGCTTGTTCACTTGGTTCAGCGGCATCAGCAACCGAGTCAGCTGGAACCTGATCAACGATGGCGGCCTGTTTAGGCTGCAACTCGCTTTGCTGTGAAACAATTTTGACAGCCAAAATCTCTAAGTAGAGTTCCGGCCGGGTTGTTTGTTTCATTTTGGTCAGACTATCAGCAACCAAATCAATGGCTTGTTGAAAAACGGCATTATGATAACCGGCCGAAAATGCCCGAATCTTCTGGCTATCGGTTTCCTTGACCAACTCAGGCGCAATTTTGACCAGCATGAGATTTTTTAATAGAACCAGCAGATCTTCAGCAAAACGAACAGGGTCTTTGCCGTCAAGCAGCAAACGGTGCAGGTCTTCAAAAGCCTGGTCAGTCTGTTTATTGAGCAGGTGACTAAGGAAAGCCAGCTGATCATCGATTCGGCTGCTCCCTGTAATTTCAAAAGCATCTGACAATTCGATTCGGCCGGTCGTCGAAACAGCAACAGCCTGATCAAGAATTGACAAAGCATCCCGCAGCCCGCCGTCAGAAGCGTTTGCAATTACAGTCAACGCCTCAGGATCGTAGGCAATTTTTTGATCCTCCAAGACGTACTGCAAACGGGCAACGATATCTTCAACACTGATACGCCGAAAATCAAAACGCTGTACACGGCTGAGAATCGTTGCTGGTATTTTCTGAGGCTCGGTTGTTGCCAAAATAAATTTAACTTGCGCCGGCGGCTCCTCGATTGTCTTCAAGAGTGCATTAAAAGCGCCGGTCGACAGCATATGTACTTCATCAATGATATAAATCTTAAAAGGATATTCAATCGGTGCGTAATTGGCAGCATCGCGAAGATTGCGGATCTCGTCAACACCATTATTGGAAGCCGCGTCGATTTCGATAATATCTGTAAAAGTATCCTGGTCGCTATCAGAAGGAATTCCTTCAATTTCGCGCGCAAAAATCTTGGCCACTGATGTCTTGCCAGTGCCGCGAGGACCGGCAAACAGATAAGCATGCCCGACTTTATTCTCTTTCAGCGCATTTTCTAGCGTCTGTGCGATTACTTTTTGGCCGACCAAATCACTAAAAGTGCGCGGCCGGTATTGTCGATAAAGTGCTTTATACATTAATAAAATTCTAACATTGCAGAAATAAAAACGAGCACAGCGCCTGACTAGTTTAAGGCTGCTACATTCCTGTCCTGACCTGATTCACTAGCGGCGTTTGCCCGCTATTCCATTATACCGGATTTTTACCGGAACTACGAATTCAAGGGCAGAATCACATGACTTTTTTCCAAATCAAGCTGATAGTGCTGAACTGTCCTGGGGTGAAGCGTGTATTGCATATCGCTGCCAAAAATATATAAACGCAGCTTGGTTTGGTCAGTCAGACGATAAATGGTCGGCTGCAAATAGAAAACGGCCTGGACATATTGATCGGGCTTTAGTTGGTTGATTTTCCCAGGCCCTTTCAGATTCTGCAGATTCAGATGACCGTTTGCGATCAAGTGAGCCGTCACTGATTGCTTGAAGAAATCACGCAAAGGGACTTGCCTGTCGCCAAGGCTCAATTGAAAACCACGGTTTAAAATCGCCTTGGTTGTTTGGCTAGCATGTTCTTTAGCATCTAATTCGACTAAAGCTGCTGTGACCAGGCCAACGGTCCGATCTGTCTGAATGCGCAAATCAACCTGCACGCGGCCATTAATCGTTGCCTCGCCAAATGATGGCAGATCAAAAACAGCAGTAGATTTGGCAAAACGCGCATCACCTGCATAAAAATCTTTTTCGTAGCTTGTGTAATCGTGATAGTTTTCCCGATAAATCTGGCCCAGATCATCATCATAGCCAGCTGTCTTGGCACTCGACAATGCAGCCAAAACAGTAGATTGATGGCGTTCACTTTTAGCCCAATCCTGCTGGCTGTGCCAAATTTCCGGATCCAGATTATCTTCTACCATGACATCCGGCAAGCTTTTTTCAACCTGATTATCTTGGCCATAAAGCTCATGGCTGAGCCATAGATTACAGATATCTAGGTAATCCAAAGAACGAATATCATGCGGGCTGATGTGCCGGCCCTGGTGAAGAATCACTTTAGCTGCTGCGTCTCCTGTTCCTTTCAGACTTTTTAGGATATTGAAAACATTGATCGGTTTAACATTCCAATCGTTCAATCCATGAGTATATAAACAATCAATTTTAATGTTGCCTGCGTCTTTTAGATAATTGCGCTTGTCCCAAAAAGCTGTGTAATTACCCGTTGTACGGTCTTCTTCAACCTTCATTTCTGCTAAGCTGTCCTGAAAAATCTGCTTGCTTTTTGCCATTTCAGCAGCATCAAACCAGCGCGAAAATGTGTCTAATGCTAAAACATCAGCGTCTTCGCCCTGAAAACCGCCAGGTGCGACCACCAGACCGTTCTCACGGTAGTAGTCATACCAAGAAGAGATAGCGGATTCGGAGATAATGGTCTTCAGCCCAGCTGGATTGCGTGTCGCACAAGCTGTTGCCAAAGTTCCAAGATAGCTGCGGCCAGTCATGGCTACCGAACCATTAGACCAGTCGGCATGGAGACTATGGCTAGCTGTTTTATCTGTAAAAGCTAGACGGTGTCCACTTAAATACTCGATGGCTGCACAACAAGCAATCGTCTCATCGGGCCCGCCGGAAGAACGCAGGCCGTCTGACCCGCGTGTGCCAGGGCCGGCATAATAAGCCACCGCATAACCGCGGGCCAAAAAATAATCATTCAATGGAAAAGAGGCAGCGCCACTTTTCAAAGTCTGTTGAAAAGCAACTGACTGGCTTTGTTGATCAGCGGTCAAGGCTGGTAAAAGCACTTGGTCATCAGCAATTGGTTGATCAGCAAAATCAAAATTGTCTTTAACTGCTAAGTCACCATCCGGGTTATGAACATCCTCGGCCATATCGTTCGTGCCGTAATAATAGGGACTGGCCGTTAAAATAACCGGTACCTTTAAATCGGGACCGGACTGTTTGGGCCGCGTCAAAACCAACTGAATTAAATCATTTTTGCCGTCATGGTCGCCATCTAATTGGGAATCCACATAAACAGCTTCACTAATCAAATCAGATTTTGGGACAACGGCCAGTGTTTTACCGGCGAAAAACAAAGGCAAAGGCAGATCCTGCGGCCAAGCTTTTCGCAAATAACCGTCATTGACCAGGTTGTCAATCAGGCTTAAACCGTTCGCTGAACGCAAATTCAAAGCATTGAACATAAACTGCACCAAATTAGCTGTATCGACTGTCTCATCTGGCAGAATTTTCTGACCGCTCTTTGTTAAAAAGTCTCTGCTGGCTGTCAATTCAAAATCAAGCCCGGCATTAAAATCCAGTATTTGGCAAATAGCCGCATAGAATTGTTCAGCAGGGAGTTCGGTCAGCGTATTTTGCCATAATTGGTCCAGCGGCACAGTATCGACAATCAAGATATTGGCCTGGGCTTCTATCAAGCTCTGTTTTGACTGGCAATTAGGAAACAGATGGTCAAAAAAATGCTTCAGATTGACCGAAAACGACTGTTTGACAAATTGGTCGTCAATCATATGAATCTTTTTAAGCTCCTCGGCCGGATTAAAAGATGAATAATCGCTAAATGCGTTATATCGGAATTGCTCAGTCAAAATAAAACCCCTTCATCGTAGATAATTTATCTCTAAGTATAGTAAAAAAACCGCATGAGGCGGTCAATATTATCTCAATCAGCTTGGGTGCCGGTACTTTCTCACCAAAGCCTTGCGAGCTTCTTCTAACAGAACCATTGGAACCGGGATACATGCTAACAGCAGCCATTCATTGCTGTTTAGCGGACCTGTCTGAAACAGGTTCTGTAAGAAAGGCACATACATCAGCAACAACAGCAGCAGGATTTCAAATAAAATCCCAAAATCAATGTGATAATTTGAGAAAACGCCGATTTTAAAGACTGACGTTCGCTGTGTTCTGGCATTCAATGCTGCAGCAATTTGGAAGAAAACGATCCCAGCCAGCGTCATTGTGGTGGCTTTTCGATAATCGCCTCCCGACGATACCAAAGCTTGGCCAGGCCAGCCAAAAGTCCAGTTGGCGAAGAAGTAAGCAGCCGTTGAGATGATTGAGCCCCAAAGCCCATACCAGGCAAACGCCTTTAGCAAAAGATTTTTTGTCAGCAAATGAGCATGCCGATCACGGGGAGGCTGATCCATCACACCAGCTTCGATTTTTTCAGCGCCAAGTCCCAAGGCCGGCAGCATATCAGTTCCTAAATCAACCGTTAAAATCTGCATGACAGTCAAAGAGAGCGGAATCGTCCCTCCCGAAAGCAAAAACAGCATGGATGGAACAGCTTCCGGCAAATTGGAATTTAAAATATACAATAAAAACTTTTGGATATCTGCGTAAACAACCCGCCCTTCTTCAATGGCAGCCACGATCGACGCAAAATTATCGTCGGTCAGAATCATATCGGCGGCGTCCTTGGCCACATCAGTGCCTGTGACACCCATTGCCACACCGATATTAGCCTTCTTTAGGGCTGGCGCATCGTTGACGCCATCACCAGTGGACGCCACAATATGCCCCATGGATTGCAGGGCTGTGACAATTTGATATTTTTGTTCCGGTGCTACTCGAGCGAAAATAATCTCGCCCGCCAACGCATCCGTGAGCTGATCGGTCGTCATTTTGGAAAGTTCTGCGCCTGTCACAACACGAGCTGATTCAGAGACAAGGCCAATCCTTGTTGCGATCGATTTGGCGGTTAATTCAGAATCACCAGTCACCATGATGATTTTGATACCGGCTGCATGTGCCTTGCGGATGGCTTCATATATTTCCGGTCTCGGCGGGTCGGACATAGCGGCCAGGCCAACAAAGATCAGATGCTGCTCGCAATTGCTGACATGATAAGTCTTAGGGTCGCTATCGTCTTCAAAACTACGGTAGGCAAAAGCCAGAGAACGCAGGCCATCACCAGCATAACGCCGGTTAGCCGCGAGAATTTCCGCCTTGTCTTCATCGTTGATGGCACGCTCAACACCGTGATCCAAAATACGGTCTGTCACTGACAAAACAAAATCCAAAGCACCTTTAGTCAGAATAAGGCGTTTGCCGTCGCCGGCTTGATGAATGGTTGACATACGCTGGCGTCTGGAATCAAAGGTCAGTTCATGAATTCGCGGTAAAGTTTGTTTCAAAGCGGCTAAATCGATACCTGATTTTTGCGCCAGGATAACCAGAGACGCCTCAGTTGGTGTGCCAATGATTTTCGGGCGGTCCTTTAAGGATTTGGCCGGCTGTACCTCAGTGTCGTTATCGAGGCTGGTAATCGTGATCAATTGTTTTAGGGCCGGATGCCTGTCTAAATGAATTGGTTTGTTTTTTTCGCGAATCTGGCCATTTTTCACATAGCCTTCCCCAGTCACCTCATACTCGGATTCTTTAGTCCAAACATGGTTAATCGTCATTTGGTTCTGCGTCAGCGTACCCGTCTTATCGGTGGCAATCACAGTCGTTTCGCCTAAAGTCTCGACAGAATTGAGATTTTTAACCAACGCATTTTTGCGTGCCATACGTTGGACGGCTTGTGCTAAAGACAAGGTCACAGTCGGCAAAAGTCCTTCCGGAATAAATGCGACGATCATGCCTAGAGCAAAAATGAAGGATTTGGCGATTGGATTTTTCACAAAGAAAACAGCGGCAAGAAAAAACAGGATCCCAATTGAGACCGCAATAATTGATAATTGTCGAGTCAGGCGATTGAGTTCCAAATGAAGCGGTGAATCGACTTGTTTAGTGGATTGGGTCAAACGGGCAATCTGGCCAAACTCCGTCTTCATACCGGTCGCTAAAGCAATTGCCAGCCCGCTGCCGCTGGCAACAGTCGTACCAGCATAAACCAGATTACTATATGCAAATTTACCGGCTCCCTTTGCAAAGGCAGAAGATTTGCTGACAAGCAGGGATTCGCCAGTTAAGGCTGATTCATCAACCTCCAGTTCGTCTGATTCAATGATCCGTGCATCAGCAGAAACAGAATTGCCGGCCTGAACCGAAAAAATATCGCCAGGAACCAGTTGTGTGGCATCAATCTGCTGCAGTTTGCCATCCCGATAAACATGTGCATACGTTGGCAGCAGTTTCATCAAAGAATCGGTCGCTTTTTTTGCAGCAAACTCCTGCCAAAAAGAGAAGAGGCCGTTAATCACATTGACAGTCCAGATCGCGACGCCCAGTTCGCTCATGCCGGCAAAGATTGCAATCACACCAGACACCCAAAGCAAAACAGCCATCATGCTTGAAAATGATTTAAAAAAAGCCTTCAATTGAGACTCGCCGCGAGCTTTGCTGATAATATTCGGACCGGATAACTTTAACTGCGAAGCTGCCTGTGCAGTCGACAACCCTTGGCTGCTTGAAGAAAATTTGCGGTAAAGCTCGTCTAATTCAGTCCGGGCTAATTGCTCATCGTCCATATATTTGCCTCGATAACATCCAACACCAGCCTGTTTGCATTAATTATCATTTGACGGCCAAAACAGGCTTGCGCTTTTCTGTGATCATTGTATATCTATCCAAGAGTTAGTTAGATGCGATATTTGTAAAAAAATCAGTTTTCACGAAGTTTTCTAAAAAAATCCTGCATTAAAGAAGCCGCCTCATCAGCCATCAGACCGCCTTGGACACTGACAAAATGATTAGCTCGGCTATCCTCTAAGACGCGATACAAAGAGGCCACGGCACCAAATTTAGGGTCTTTGGCGCCGTAAAAAAGTTCCGGCAAACGGCTTTGAATAATGGCACCGCAACACATCACACAAGGTTCAATCGTGACAAACAGCTGACAGCCGGTCAACCGCCAATTACCAACCAGCTTATTTGCACGCTCGATCACAAGTTTTTCTGCGTGAGCCGTCGCACTGCCTAACTGTTCTTTGCGATTATGATCAGAAACAAGCAGTTGGCCATCCTTAACTAGGACTGCACCGATTGGCACCTCGCCTTCCAAAAAAGCCTGTTTGGCTTCGTTTAAAGCCTGCTGCATGAAATATTCATTGCTTGGTTGATCGTAAGACATAGTATCCCTTATCGCGTTTTAAGATTTCAACATTGCCAAAGGCGGCCATCAAATTTTTTTCAGCTGAAGGCGCGCCCTGCTTTTTTTGCAAAACAGCAAAAATCATACCGCCGGAAGACAAATGTTCCCTAGCCTCTGTCAGCATTTTCGTGACGACTTGTTTGCCGGCACGAATAGGCGGATTGACGACGATGGCTGCAAACTCGCCATTCAGGCCATCATAAATATTTGATTGCAGCACTTCAGCATCCAACTGATTTCGCTGTAAATTCTCTTTTGCCAGCGCCAATGAGCGCAGATTAATATCTGTCATGGTCAACTCGCGCCTTGGATCCAGCGATTTCAGCGCAACACCAACAACGCCGTAACCGCAGCCCAAATCTAAGATAGACCCCGATCGTATTTCCGAATAATGATCGGCTACACAATCCAGCAGTACCCGCGTACCGTAATCAATGCGATTTTTCGAAAAAACACCGGCATCTGTTTTGAAAAAAAGGGTCTTGCCTGAGAAATCAAAGGAAATTTCCTGATAATCATGCTGGGAACTAGGTTCAGCTGTAAAATATTGTTCGTTTTTATCTGTCATATTTAAATTTAAAAATCTTTCGGCCGCCTGTTCATAAGGTCTGATGCAACGCCGGCTTGACTGTCTCTATTATATCCTGAAAAGAAAAGTGAATAAATGCAGCCATATCTTTTAGGACAAAATAAAAAACGATCCGAACTCCAAACAGGAAATTTCGAATCGTTTTGAATCAAACTTCAGCTGATTACTTAAGAGTAACAGTTGCGCCAGCAGCTTCCAACTTAGCTTTCAAGTCGTTAGCATCGCTTTCGCTCAATGCTGACTTGATAACTGATGGTGCACCATCAACTAAGTCTTTAGACTCTTTCAAACCAAGGCCAGTAGCATCACGAACGGCCTTGATAACACCAATCTTAGCTTGGCCAGGTTCGGTTAATTCAACGTCAAACGAATCCTTAGCTGCGGCTTCTTCGCCAGCACCTGCACCAGCTGCAACTGGAGCAGCAGCTGAAACACCAAATTCATCTTCGATAGCCTTAACTAAGTCGGCCAAATCGAGGATTGAAGCTTCTTTCAAAGAAGCGATAATTGCATCTTTATCAAATGCCATGTTTTTCCTCCAACGTGCAGATACAAATCTGCGTCTTATTTATTTTCGATCGTTAAAAAAGTTAATAGTCTAATAACTATTAATTTGCTGCGTTATCGCCAGCTTAGGCAGTCTCGCCATCAGCTTCACGCTTTTCAGCAACCGCTTTAACCGCATACATAAAGCTGCGGAGTGGTGACTGGAATTCAGCAAGCAATTGCTGAAGCAAAGTCTCTTTGGAAGGCAATGCTGCGTAACGATTAATTGTGTCGAGATCTGCGACTTTACCGCCGATCACACCACCTTTTAATTCCAAAGCATCAGCAGTCTTGCTGAACTTTTTCAAAATACGGGCAGGTGCGACAACGTCTTCTTTAGAAAAGGCAACCGCCGAAGGGCCATTAAAGACATCACTCAACTCTTTATAGCCGGCTTTTTCAGCAGCACGAGTCAAAATTTTGTTCTTGATAACCTTCAGGGAGACACCTTCATCACGAAGCTGAGAACGCAAATCATCAGCCTGTGCGACAGTCAGGCCACGAACGTTGGCAACGACAGCTGAAACTGAATTTGCAAACAGATCAGCGACTTCGTCAACTTTTTGGGCTTTAATCGCAATCGCTTTTTCGCTCATGAGATATCCTTTCCGTAAATAGTTCTATACATAAGAAAACCGCGTACTAGACGCGGCCATGGAAAAATTAGCTTTCCTCGGCAGGAATTACGCTTTGCAGCAACCGACGTCTTAGGTAAAAACGATATTTACTTATATGAGTATATACAAAACGACCTGATTTCTCAAGTCGTTTTATTCGTTATAGTGATGCAACATCAAGGGCAATACCAGGGCCCATTGTAGAAGCCAAGTGTGCACTCAGGACATAAGTGCCTTTAACTGTACTTGGACGAGCCGAGAGAACAGTGGAAGAAACAGTCTTAACGTTCTGTGCCAATTTTTCAGCATCAAATGAAACTTTACCAACTGGTACGGCAACGTTACCATTTTTGTCGGTCCGGTATGTGACTTGGCCGCCCTTGGCATCTTTAACTGCCTTAGCAACGTCCAGCGTCACAGTTCCTTCTTTAGGATTAGGCATCAAGCCTTTTGGTCCTAAAGCACGGCCGACACGGCCGACTTTAGCCATTTGATCCGGTGTTGCAATCGCAACATCGAAGTCAGTCCAGCCAGCCTTGACCTTCTCGACCAATTCGTCTGTGCCAACGAAATCAGCACCGGCATCAGAAGCTTCCTTAGCCTTATCGCCTTCAGCAAAGACAGCAACTTTTTTATCATTGCCAGAACCGTTAGGCAGCACAATGGCACCACGCAGCTGCTGATCAGCTTTAGTCGTATCAACATTCAAGTCAAAGACAACTTCAACATTGGAATCGAACTTTGTAAAAGCAATCTCTTTAACGAGTGCTGTGGCATCAGCCAAAGAATATTTCTTGCTTGCGTCAACTTTTTCGACGGCGGCTAAATACTTTTTACTGTGTTTTTTAGTCATTATTCGGCACTCCCTTCTGCAGGCGCGTCAGTAGCGTCAGCGTCATCATCATCTTTCTTAGGTACGATACCAGCTTCAGCAGCAGCACCTTCAGCTTCGGCTTCGGCTTCGGCTTCGGCAATTTCAGCACCGGTAGCCAAGCGTGCAGCACCATCATCCAATGACTTGCCATCAATCAAAAAGCCCATAGAACGAGCAGTTCCACTAACAACTTTCACAGCAGCTTCGACACTGGCTGCGTTCAAATCAGGCAGCTTAATCTTTGCAATTTCTTCGATCTGAGCTGAGGTCACATTAGCAACCTTTAACGTATTTGGTTGTCCAGAACCCTTATCAACTTTTGCTGCCTTACGGAGCAAGTCCGATGCAGGAGGTGTCTTCAAAACAAAGGTGAAAGAACGATCGTCATAAACAGAAATGACAACTGGGATGATTGAACCCGCTTGATCCTTAGTCTGAGCGTTGAAGTCCTTAGTGAACTGCCCGATATTTACACCGGCCTGGCCTAGAGCTGGTCCAACAGGTGGTGCTGGGGTTGCTTTGGCGGCTGGAATTTGTAATTTAACAATTTTTACGACATTTTTTGCCACGATAATGTCTCCTCTCGTAATCTAGCGGTGATACGTAGCCGTGACGCCACTCCCGCACATGATTGCCTACAAACATGCAGTTATGACTATACGCTCTTCCGCTGATTTTATCAATCATTTAATGGAAAATTGCTGCCAGCAATAAGACCATCAGCAGCCCGACCACTGAAATCAGTGTTTCCAAAACGGTCCAAGTCTTCAATGTCTCTTTGACATCCAAGTCAAAGAACTCTTTAAACATCCAAAAACCCGCATCATTGACATGACTTGCAGCCAAAGAACCGGCACCGATAGCCAGAACCACAAAAGCTGGATTGATCGCTGTCTGTGCAGCCACGATCGGAGCCACAATACCAGCAGATGTCATCCCCGCAACTGTCGCTGAGCCCACCGAAACACGGATGATCACAGCTACCAGCCAAGCAAACAGAATTGGCGACATTGATGAATGGGCAAATGCCTGAGCAATCGCCGTCGAAATACCGCCGGAAGTCAAGACGCCCTTAAAAGCTGCGCCGCCGCCAATAACCATTAATAAATTAGCGATTGACTTGATCGCATCAGATAGCGTTGCGTTAACTTCCTTAATAGAACGCTTTTGGTGACGGCCCATTGACCACATGGCAAACAGCAGCGCAATGACCATCGCAATCAGAGGATTACCAAGAAAAGCGACGATTTTCTGAAAATCAGTCGGATGAAGCAGATAACCATTTTGTGCAGCACTAGTCATGGCTTTCCAAGCTGTATCGCCGATCACGCCACCGTATACTTGCTTGCCGCCATTGACAATCATCGTAATAATAGTTGTCACAACCATAAAGATAACAGCCATCAAAGAAGTCAGAATTGAAAGCCCAAAAGAAGGTGTTTCTTCTAATTTAAACTCTTTGACAGTTCCTAAGGCATCCAAATGTTTCGTAATTTTGAAGGCTTTGGGCAAATACTTTTGTGCGACATGTGTAAATAATGGGCCGGCCACAATCATTGCCGGAATAGCAACTAAGATACCGTAGATTAAGACCATCCCCATGTTGGCACCAAGCACATTCGTCACCGCTGTTGGTGCAGGCTGCGGTGGCAAGAATCCTTGAGCAGCCGACAAAGCTGTCGCCATTGGAATGCCTAAATAAAGCAAAGGCACGCCAGCTTCCAAAGCAATTGTAAAGACAATCGGAATCAAAACAACCAAGCCGACTTCAAATAGCAAAGAAATACCAATAATGAAGGAGGCAAAGGCAACCGCCCACTGCAGGCGTTTTCTGCCAAACATGGCAATCAGTGTTTTGGCAATTCGATAAGAACCACCTGAATCAGATACCAAACGGCCGATCATCGATCCAAAGCCGAAGACGACAACCAGTTCTCCTAATGTGCCGCCAATACCATTTTTAATCGCATCGGCAATACCAGCTGGATTCATGCCTAAAGCGAATGCAACAACAATCGAGACAACAATCAAAGTGACAAATGTGTTGATTTTAAACTTCAAAATCAAAGTTAACAATAAAATAATGCCCAAAACCAAGATTAAAAATGGCCAAACATTCAACCCGCCCATCTGCCAATCATAAAAGCCGGTTTTCGGGTCAACTGTAATAGCTGCCAGTGATAACATAAACTTCCTCCGTCAAATCCTTTTTATGCTCAAATACTTTTTTATTCTTCAGTCATCTTAATGTGAACATGCTCACGCTGAAAATTAGCGATGTTCTCATATTCAGTCTGCAATTGCCGGCTCAAACGGATAAAGATCGGCGTCAATTCACGATAGACCTGATAATTATCCGGATTCGGCTCATAGGTTTTTGCTTCGCCAACCATGCCGGCGATGTTTTCAATCTTATCAGTCAGGCCTAAAGCTTTCTGACCAATAACCGTGGCAGCCAAAGCGCCGGATTCAAAGGCTTGCGGTACAGTGACAGACTGTTCGAAAATATCTGCCAGCATCTGACGCCACAAAGCTGAACGGGCAAAGCCGCCAGTCGCCTGAACCGATTTCAAATCGCCGACGACTTCTTCCAGCGCCAAAGCTACCATATAAATATTGAAAATAATCCCTTCCAGAACGGCACGCACCATATGTGCACGCGTGTGGTAATGTGTCAGGCCGAAGAAAGAGCCTCTCGCGTTAGCATCCCAAATCGGTGCACGTTCACCACTCAAATAAGGATGAAAGAGCAGACCGTCAGCACCAGCCGGCACTTTAGAAGCAATCTTTGTCAACAAGTCATAAGAGTCAATGCCCAGTAAGGCAGCTGTTGATTTTTCAGCATCAAACAAATTATCTCTTGCCCAGCGAAACACATCTCCGCCATTGTTGACAGGCCCGCCGACAACCCAATGATCACGATCCAAAGCATAAGTGAATGTCCGCCCTTTTGGATCAATTTTCGGTTTATCTGTCACAACACGAATCGCACCGGAAGTCCCAATGGTCACGGCTGCCACACCTGGTTGAATAGCATTAACACCCAAATTAGACAAAGGCCCATCACCGGCACCATATATAAAAGGCATCTGCACCGGAATACCGATCACTTTTGCATATTCAGAAATCATGCCGCGTTCAATTTCGTAGGGTTCAACTGGTTTTGGCAATTGATCGACCGACAAGCCGGTTAATGCCAAGGCCTGCTGATCCCACTGCAGTTTGAAAATGTTAAACAATCCAGTACCTGACGCGATGGAAATATCCATTTTATTCGCGTTGAATAAACGGTGAAAAATATATTCCTTAATGCCTAAATAATGAGCAGCTTTTTTATAAATATCAGGCCGCTCGTTTTTCAGCCATAGCAATTTGCTTAAAGGTGCCATGGGATGAATCGGCGTACCGGTCTTGCTGTAAATTTCCTGCCCAGTACCATCTTTTTTCAGCTGTTCGGCATATTTAACCGCTCGGCCATCGGCCCAAGTAATCACACGCGTCAAGGGCTGCCAATCTTTATCAAAAGCAATTAAAGAATGCATCGCAGAGCTAAAGGAAACGCCCAACACTTGATCACCTTGTTTTAATTCGGCCTTGCGCACAACATCGGTCAAAGAATCAATCAAAGCTTCGAAAATCTCGACTGGATCTTCTTCAGCCATATCAGGCTCGTCTCTGTAAAGGGGATACCCATTATTAGCAGAGGCGATCACATGCCCTTTGAGATCAAAAAGGACTGATTTTGTACTAGTTGTTCCAAGGTCCACACCAATCATGTAGTCCATATCTATCCTCCAATGTAAGAAGCTGCCCGAATTATGCTCAATAAAAAAAGCCGAAAAATGAGTTGCGAAACCATTTCTCAGCTTGGAAATCTATTTCAGGCAAACGGTTACCTGATAAATTATACACTCAATAAATCTTATCAATATCGTTGAAAGGAACTTCAGTTTCAGTTTCTCGGCCAAACATGTCAACCAATACTTTGACCTCTTGTTTTTCGCGGTCAATCGCTGTTACTTTGCCTTCCATACCATTCATGGCACCACCAACAATTGAAACCGTCTCGCCGACTTCAACATTCAGATCATCAACTTTGCGTTCGATCAGGCCCATGCGGTGCATGATCCGGTCAATCTCATCTTTCGTTACAGGGTTTGGCTTTGATCCTTGTCCATGAGAACCCAAGAATCCAGTCACACCAGGCGTGTTACGGACAACATACCAAGATTGGTCTGTCATCACCATTTCAACCAGCACATAACCAGGGAAATCGTTTTCGACAACCTTTTTCAATTCACCATTAGGCCCAGTCTTAATCGTTTCGTTTTCCGGCACAATGACCTGAAAAATGAAATCAGTCATGCCCATTGATTCACGACGCTGCTCTAAGTTTAGTTTGACACGATTTTCGTAACCAGAATAGGTATGAACCACGTACCAATCCTTTTGTAATTCTTGTTCAACCATTATTGCCTCTTTTTAATCAAAATAAAAAACCTCGGTCGCCCTTGGTCTCTTTAATAACAATTTTAACTGATTTTTATCGATTCATCAACAAGCGAACGCCAAGTCCGACTAAATAATCAACAATTCCAAGAAAGCCGGCAAAAAAAATCGCACTGAAGATCACATAGCTTGTGTCCCGACTGGTCTCACTGCCATTCAGCCAAGTCACTTTTTTCATTTCTGCAATTGTACCTTTAATATAGCGAATCATAGTTAAGTTCATTCTAACAGATTTTTTCCATCTGCTTATGTCCATTATTCGCCTAAACCATAAAAATGTGCGTAAATATCTCTGGTCACACGCTTTTTCCGATAATCCAGCGAGTGTGCTTTGACCTGCTTTTGAACAATTTGCGCCTGTTTTAAATCACCAAACAGTTCTTTAATGGCAAGCGATTCTTTGTCGCCAGCCCGAAAATCAGTTTGACTGATCGCATCCTCAAAATCCATTTTTGTCTGCGCCTGATTCCAACCGTGATCTACCGGATCATATCCGTTAAAGGCCAGTTCTTCTAAGGACACATTCTGGCGACGGTTCTGTTCCTTTTTAGAATAACTTTTACGCAGCAGATCCATAGCTTTATGCTGCAGTGCAGCGTAATAATAGGTGGTAAATTTGCAGTTCCCATTTGTATGGTAACGACGCACTGCGTGCATGAGAACCGTCAAACACTCACTTTCCCAATCATCCAGCTCCAAAACATTGCTTAAATAATGATAATAAATTTTTCTGACTAATCCCTTAGTGACCAAAATAATGTGTTCATAACCCGTCTCATCCCCTTGACTAATTTTATTCAGTGCCTTTTCTATCCGCATCAACTTAACCTCTTCCAAAATTTAAAGTCAGCTTAGCTTACACGATCGATTAGGATAAGCGAATATATGTTCGTATTTTCAGGAATTATCGTGAATAATGTTTTACTAATAATTAAAGGGCACTCGGGGGCGGTGGCTTTTTTCAACAGAAAAAACCGCTCAGCTGAGAACAAAGTATTAAAATAATAAAATTTTAATAGATTACATTAAGACCCAATGCGGCGGCTATTAAAGCCTTGATAGATTAATAATGCGGCAGCAACGCCGGCATTCAGCGACTGCACGTGCCCGACCATTGGAATCGTCAGCATTTGATCAACTTTCTTTTTAGTCTGCGGCGAAATGCCGCGTCCTTCATTGCCGATGACCAATGCGACTGGTCCTTTAGCATTCCATTGGGTATAGTCCTGACCTTTCATATCCGTGCCGAAAATCCAAAAGCCCGCATCTTTTAAACTGTCAATAGCATTATTGATGTTGGCCACGCGGGCAACTGGGACGTGCTCAATTGCTCCGGTTGAGATTTTAGCAACTGTTTGCGTCAATTGGACGGCACGTCTTTTCGGAATAATGATCCCATCAATGCCTGCTGCATCAGCCGTTCGTAAAATCGAACCTAAATTCTGCGGATCTTCGATCTCATCTAAAATAACCAAAAAAGGGTCGTGATCAGTTTTTTTGGCTAGAATTTCTGGCAATGACACGTAACTGTAGGCTTCTATTTCAACTGCCACACCTTGGTGGTTGCCATGATCGGTCAATTCGTCCAAACGTCGGTTATCAACTTTAACAATCGGCTGATGACCAATAACAGCCTTCTTTTCAATCTCCAAAACACGATTTTTTGCCAGAGAATCGCTTAAATAAATACGGCTGACGCTTTTATTGTTATCCAGCGCCTCGATGGCGGCATGAATCCCGTATACAACTTCTTTAGCCACGTGTCTGCCCGCTTTCTACTTTCTCTATCATCCAATTAATGATCTGATCCAAACGCTTTTGATCATTTTTTAAATACAAGTAACCCAAAACAGCTTCAACACCCGTCGAAATCTGATAGGTAGCAAAATCAGTATTTTTGGCCTTCGTATGCGGATGCGAATTGCGCCCGCGTTTATAAATCTCGGTCTCTTCTTCAGTTAAAATGTGTTCTTCTTCTAATAAAAAGTAAAGCTTGGCATGTGCTTTGGCAGCAACAAATTCCTTGGATCGTTTTTGAAGATCGTTCACTTTTGTTAATCCCGTGGAAAGTAAATAAGTTCTAATTTTCAGTTCATCAACGGCATCGCCGATAAAAGCCAGCGAAAGTCCATTGAAACCCTTGACATCTGCAATCATGGTCTTTATTATAGTGTGCAATTCACTTATTTTAGTGTGAAGATTTAATTATTTAGGAGAAAGTTTTAAAATGAAAAAATTAGTAAGCAAGTTTTTTAGCGGTTTAGTGTCGGCGATTGCAGTTACTGGTATTTTTGCGACAGCTGGAAGTCAAGTTCAAGCGGCGGGAAATAAACAGGATGTGCTGTATTCGAAGATCAAAACCCGAGGAAAATTGATTGTTGGTACGTCTGCTGATTTCCCGCCGTATGAATTTTTAGCACAAAAGAATGGCAAGCAGACGCCAGCAGGTGCCGATATGAGTTTGGCTAAAAGGTTGGCTAAGGGTCTGGGCGTCAAACTAGAAATCAAAAATATGTCTTTTGATTCTCTACTCGTGGCTCAAAAATCCGGCAGAGTTGATGTCTTAATTGCCGGCATGGGTTCAACGCCGGAAAGAAAAAAACAAGTAGATTTTTCAATTCCATATTACACAGCGAAAGAGACTCTTGTCATCAACAAATCTGAAGCCAAGAAAATTAAGTCTTATAAAAACTTAGCTGGTAAAAGAGTTGGCGTTCAAACCTCAGCACGTCAGGAAAGTCTGATCAAAAGCTCATTGGCGAAAAATAAACTCTCAGCTGCTCATTTCGTGCAGATGCAGTCCAACAACGATTTAATTTTGGCTTTGCAGACTAATAAAATTGACGCCGTTGCTTTATCAGGCGGTGTCGGCCAGGCTTATGCACACAGTGTATCGGGTTTGAAGTACGTTTACGCAAGCTATCCTAAAGGTGTGCAGAACGAAGAAGGCATGCAGGTTGTGATCCCAAAGCATCAGCAAACACTGGTTGCGCATATTAACAAAATTATCAAAAAAGTTAACAAGCAAAAAGTATTTCCAAAATGGATCGCACAAGCTGGCAAGCAATTAGGTAAGGCAAAGTAAGTGATGAATTTTTTATCCAACACGCTGGCTTGGCGCTTTAGAGACGAGATTTTATCCGGTTTAGAAGTGACGCTGGTTATTTCTATCGCGTCAGTTATTATCGGCTCGATTTTAGGTTTGATCATTGCACTCATGCATATGTCGCATCATAAGACAATCCGGGCAGTTGCCGGTACTTATGTCGAAATTCTTAGAGGCACGCCGATGATTGTACAGTTGGAATTCGTGTACTTTTCGCTGCCTTTGATCTTGGGTGCCATTCTATCGGTCACAGGTATCCATATTCAGCCAAATATTGCCACAATTCCGGCCGGCATTATTGCCGTTTCGATTAATTCATCAGCTTATGTTTCAGAAGCTATTCGCGGTGGATTTAATTCGGTTAATATCGGTCAGACCGAGGCAGCAAGATCATTAGGCCTTTCGCAGAGAACAACAATGCGTTTTGTTGTCATTCCGCAGGCTTTGAAAAATATTTGGCCGGCACTGGGAAATGAATTCGTCGCCCTGATCAAAGAGTCGTCAATTGTCCTGATTATCGGTGCGCCTGATATCATGTACCAAATAAATAACATGCGAGCAACTACTTTTAACGGCGTAACACCTTTAATTATTGCAGCTGCTATTTATTTCATACTCACTTTCAGCCTATCTAGAATCATGAAACATTTTGAAAGGAAGATGAAACATGACTGAAGATACGATTATCGAATTAAAGGGGCTAACCAAGAAATTCGGCAAATCACTTGTTTTGGATCATATTAATGCGAAAATCAACCGTTCTGAAGTAGTGACTTTGATCGGCCCTTCCGGAACCGGAAAATCAACTTTAATCCGTGACCTGAACATGCTGGATACGCCGACTTCGGGATCTGTGTTGTTTGAAGGTCAGGATCTAACAACTTTAAAGGATAAAGAATTGGACGCTGTCCGCCGTAAAATGGGGATGGTGTTTCAATCATTCAACCTCTTTCCACACTTAAATGTTGAACGCAATATTACCTTAGCACCAGTTAAATTAGGTTTGATCCCGGCTTCTCAAGCGCGGGCAAAAGCTCAGGAATTATTGGAAAAAGTCGGTCTGACAGAAAAAATCGATGCCTTCCCCAGTTCCTTATCAGGCGGGCAGGCACAGCGTGTCGCCATTGCAAGAGCACTTGCGATGAACCCGGATGTGATGCTCTTTGATGAACCAACCTCAGCGCTGGATCCAGAAATGGTCGGCGAAGTATTGAAAGTCATGCAGGATTTAGCAGCTGAAGGTATGACAATGGTTGTTGTCACGCATGAAATGGGATTTGCCAAAAAAGTTGCTGATCGCGTCTGGTTTTTAGATCAGGGTAAGATTGCCGAAGACGCTAAGCCCGATGAATTTTTCTCTCACCCGCAAAATCCGCGGGCACAGGAATTTCTCAGCAAACTGCTCGAAGTTAATAATTAAATAAAAACCCGCTCACAGGTTATGAGCGGGTTTTTATGTACTAATTTTCAGCTTTGACCGGTTGGATATAACGATAATGCAAAATGACAAGCAGCATAATCAGGTCTAGGCACAGAATCATCCAACTTTTATGCAGAAAAGCCACAGTCAGCATAGCAGCAAACTCAAACATGAAAAATAAGGGTTTATTTGTACCCCTTGCCTGTTTATCGTGCGAAGTGATCCTCTGAATCAACCACATCACAAAAAGGCTTGCAAACAGCAAAAATGACAGCCAGAGCCTTTGTGCAAGCTGATCTTTCTCCAAGACAAAAATGAGAAAAACACCAAAAAGCATTACCGCATAGATATCCAGCAAAAAAAGCCAGCGTACAGCCATAACCTGAATCGAGGAGGCCATCTGTACATGCAATTCACCAATCACCTGGTAATAGACAGCTGTCACCAAAGCGACGAGAACAATGCTCATAATAAACTCTGTTAGGCCAAGCATTGTCACCGGATGACCAATAGCTTCATAAAGGCCAACAATCACTTCGCCTAAAGCGATCATCGTCATCAGGCCGTACCGCTCAATCAGCGAATCCTTCAAAACAAAAGGCATATGCGTGTTTTCATATTCTCGTCTCAAACGCGGATTTGCGAAAAAAACAACCAGATAATTGATCAGCAGCGTGGCTAAAATGATCACAAACTTACCAGCTGTTGGTGCAAATAGGCCAATAAGCAGCAAAAGCAGAGCAAAGCTGTAGACTGTCGCCCAGGCACGCGATGCCGGCCCATGTGTCGGATCAAAATGGCCGATAATGTACCAAACCGCAATCAGCAGCAATTCCATCGGCACAAAAGCAATTAAGATATTTGTATAATTGCCAGCAATCGCATCAGGAATAAACAAGGCAGCAATACCTGCCAAAATCAGTTGAACATTAATAATCAAAACATTCAGGATGCTGTCATTGCCGTGGTTATCAAAATAGCCCGAGGTCTCATGCCAGCTCCAAAAGAACCAGAAAAACAAGACACTAGCATTGAAAAAACGCGGCCATGAAAAATCTGCCACTAATCCGCTGGTCAGCCTTTCCAAAACAACCGAAAAAATTAAATCGTAGAATAGTTCCAACCAGCTGATTTTACGGTGCCTGATTTGTTCGGTAATATTCCTTGGTCTTCCAAAAAAGTTCAGCATCTTGATCTGCCTCAATTATTTAAGATTATAAAACATCCGCCAAAGGGCTCAGCCATTTTTGTTCTATATCACAACATTCAGCTGAGGCTGCAGGCTCGTTCACGCAGTTCGGTGATAATCGCACGGGCCTCATCAGAACTATGTGTGTTGACCAAGCGGTCCCGATACTTTGCGGCCTCAGCCAGCCCACGAACATAAATTTTGAAGAAACGTCGCAAGGCTTCAAAACGTTTCGGCCCAACCTCAGCAACATATTGGTCATATAAATCTAACTGAAATTCAAAAAGATCCAAGAGCTCCCCTAGGGAATGTTGCTGGGGTGTCTTTTCAAAACAGTAAGGATTTTCAAAAATACCGCGGCCAATCATAATTCCATCCAACCCAGGATGCTGCTCAGCCAATTCGATGCCTTGCCGCCGTGTCTTGATATCGCCGTTTATCTGCAGCATTGTCTGCGGTGCAATTTTGTCTCGCATCTTGACGATCTGATCAATCAGCTCAAAATGTGCCGGGACCTTGCTCATTTCCTTTCGCGTACGTAAATGAACAGTTAGGACTCTAACATCCTGCCGTAAAAGCCAAGGCAGCCAATCATTCATTTCGTCCACACGAGAAAATCCTAATCGCGTCTTCACAGAAACCGGCAGCCCTGCCATTTTGCTAGCAGCGATCACATCGGCAGCCGTCTGCATATGACGGATTAAATCCGAACCACCGCCGTTTTTAACGACGGTTGAATCGGGACAACCCATATTCAAATCAATTGCCTTAAAACCTTGATTTTTGACCGTTTCAGCAGCCCTTGCAAATGCTTCAGGCTGGTCGCCCCATAGTTGGACAACCGGCCGCTGCTGTTCATTAGGTGAAACATGCAGCCGGCCCATCACAGAAAATTTGGCTTTCGGGTGTGTAATACTTAACGCATTTGTGAATTCCGTATTAAAAACGTCCGGCGCGGCCGCCTTTGCGACCACTTGACGAAAAACGCTATCTGTGACAGCCTCCATTGGTGCCAGACTAAAAAAAGGCTCACCAGATTTCTTTGCATTTGTCTGAATGTGATCCCAAAAATCTGCTGTCATATTAGTAAATACCCTCAAATGCGACAGGCGATCCTGTGACTGCTTGTATCTGAACCCGACTATTCGGGCCTTTTAAACCGATCGATTGGCCACCGCCAATGTACATAGCCACGCTGAACTCAGCGCCCTTTCTCCCCCAAAAAAGCAGGTCTCCAGGCAAAGATTGGGCGTAATTCTTTTCTCGCCTTCCGGCTTGGCGCAGACTAGCAGCCTGGACATACACTTTGTCTCCAATGTCGCTAAGACCAGAAATCAAGCGCAAATATGCAACAAAACCCGGTATATCCAATCCTTTTTGATCATTTCCGCCCCAGACAAAAGGAATATTCAGCAAAGATACAGCATTGGCTAGTGTCCTTTTTACTGAGATAATTTCTCGAGTTTGATATTTTTTTGGAATTGCAGTTGGTGACTTGCGTACGGGCTGATACACATCAGGCCCGAAAACAGTATCCTCGCGTCTAATCCGCTGCAGATTTTTAAAAATATCGGCCTTATGCTTTAATTCGGCAATTTCGGCATCGGAAACATGAGGGAACAAACCGCTGATTTTGCTTTGGACATCAAAAGCGTTTACCTTGTCCAATTGTGCGGCGCCTGAACTCTCCCAATTATCAAAATCAGGTGTCAAATTTACGGCTAGGAAACTGGGTGATCGTTCAGCCTCGATCCTTCGAACGACCAATTCCTGATTATTTAGTTCGTCAATAAAGGGCTGAACCTGTTTAAAGACGGCTGATGGCTGACCTGCCAAGCCAGTCTGGAAATCACGAAATTTTAATAGATCGCTTGTTCTGGCAAAATAATAATTCAGTTCTTCAAAACCGCTCACCTCATCATCAAGCCAACGCCCGTGTTTGACGAGATCCAAAATCGATTGGTTGCGAAAAATTTGGAAAGTATAACTCAAATTCTCGCCACGCTGACCATCAGGATTTTCGAAGGGAATAATGCCAATGTTGACTGCAAAAAGAGCCTCATTGTCCGAATATTGATCGCGACTGTAGGCCCACTGGTCAACCGGAAGCATGTGATTGATAAAAATATCCGTCAAACCATCCAAGGCAGATTGGACAGAGGAAAAATTCTTTTCAGCAGCGGCTATCTGAGCAATTAAGTCGTCCGAAATAAAACGGCCTTTAAACTGAAAAGTCCTAAAGTCAGTAAAATACTGACTAACCTCGCCAATGGAAGTATTCGGCGAGAAAATCCAATGATTTTTGATTGTCAAAAAATTGCGATATTGCATATCTCTAATTTACCGTAAAAAAAAAGGCCGGAGCCTAAAATTTTTTTGAAACAGGAACTTACTTGGCATGAATGTATTGGTAACTAGATGCGGAAGCAACAGTTCTTGTACTAATCGCGTTGCCACCGGCATTGCCTTCTTTAATACGGATTGAATCACCATAAACAGCTGTCACAACAGCCACATGGCCATAAGCAGCGCTGGCACCAGCTTGGCCGCCTTGGAAGACAACAACCGAACCGATTGCAGGAGAGTGATCAACACGGAAACCTTGCGCAGCAGCTGATGATGCCCACTGATTAGCATTGCCAAGCATATTTGGTACCCAGCTAAGCATGTTCTTCACGTACCAAGTGCACTGGCCATAATAATATGTATTAGTAGTCGATGCAGCAGTTGAATAACTAGGAGTCACTGCTTTTTTGACAGCAACAGGTGCAGCTGGCGCTGCGGTTGCTTTGGCTGCTGGTGCAGCAGCACTAGCGGGAGCAGCTGGCGCTTGACTTGCGGGTGCCTGACTTACAGGTGCCTGACTTGCCGCCGGTGCGGCTGGGGCCTTAGCTGCTGGTGCGGCGCTGACAGGTGCGGCAGTCAAAGACAATTTTTGGCCGCTAGTGATAAACGTGGATCCATTGTTGTTTGCAATCAGAGTAGAGACAGAGACGTTATAACGGGTGGCGATACCATAAAGCGTGTCGCCCGCAGCAACAGTAACTGTACCATCAGCATTCTTGGGTGAAACACTTGTTGCGGCAGTTGAAGTTGCGGCAGAAGCTGCGGCTGCCGGAGCGGCAGGCGTCGCACTGTCAGGAATATTCAGAGTTTTGCCGGTCAAGATCAGATTAGGATTTTCCAAGCCGTTTGCTTTGATGATGTCGGCCGTGGTCGTCTTATACTCTTGAGCCAGTTTCCAAACGCTGTCTCCTTGCTTGACTGTGACTGTATCAGCGTTAGCCGAAACGGCACCAACCGCTAAAGCAGCCGCTGCCCCAGTTGAGACCAAAAGTACATTTTTAACAGTTTTCGTAGTCATCTATTCTCTCCAACGTGCAAAGTTTCTTTTTTCTAAAAATCTATAAGGATTTCTAAAGCACGTCCTTTAGAATAGGTGGCTTTCTTGACATTAGAATTAATACTTTTTTAAGGTTGCTTTACATTGTTACAAACATATTACATGACCTGCTGTGAATGCCTTAGGCAAGGCTTTTCCACTTGTCAAGTTTTTCACTATAAAAAGATGGCCCACGCTGAATTCCGTAAAAAAGGTCGCCTTAACAGAAAAAATCAACTGATTTCTGTTCACAAAGGCAGCCCATAGCTTAAAACAAAATTTAGATTTTGTTCGCCTCTTAATTGTTCCCCGCAGCCTTCACAATTTCACGAATAGTCGAAACAACTGTATTGGACGGGATGGAAAAACTCATTCCTTCGACGCTGTTGCTGCCATCACTGCTTGAAGAAATTTTCATGGAGTTAATACCAATGACACCACCAGCCATATTAATCAAAGGGCCGCCGGAATTTCCGGGATTAAGTGCAACATCCGTTTGGATGGCCGTCAAACGAACCGGATCGTCATTAATCTGCCGATCATTGGCTGAAACGATTCCCGAAGTTAATGAGTTCGCGTAATCCGACCCTAAAGGAGAGCCTAGCGCTAGAACCTGCTGGCCAGGTACAACACTGCTGGAATCGGCAAATTTGCCCGTTTGCGTCACATTTGCTGACGAAATGCGCAGCACAGCAATATCATGACTGACATTCCGTCCGACTAGGCTGGCCTTGATTCTGCGCCCATTACGGAACAATAATTCAATTTCATCAGCACCGGCCACGACATGATTATTTGTCACAACATAAGCATCACTGCCATCCTTTTCATAAACCAGGCCAGTACCTTCAGCTGCCAGTTGTGGCTGGTCGCTGGAAGAATCAGAGGAACTGCTGGATCCGCCAAAACCGCCAAACCACTGGGAAAAATAATCATTAGCCTGAGCCGAGGGACGCTGATAGTTTTCAACTGTTACTACAGCATTTCTGACTCGTTGATAAGCTTGAGTGGCAGTCGAGCTGTGATTATTGCTTAAATTCACAGTTCTTGTGATGCCGGCTTGTTTTGCAGAATTTGTTTGAGTCCTGTCAGATGCCGGCAGCAGATAAAATTGATAGAACAGCGTCAATACAATGACAGCGCCCACGATGGCGCTCAATAAGCCGATCGCAAAAATACGTAAACCGTGAAAATCTTTTTTCATGCTCTCATCATTATCCACAAAAATAAAATTAAAGTTAAATTTGTGAAAAATCAGTATAAAAAAAGCCGTAGTGTTTAAACGACTTGGTCTGTCATAAAACGGTTAATAACCTGATCAACTGTTTTTTGAGTCAGCTGCCAATCATCGTTGACAATCATCGTTGCGTCTTGTGCGAGTTCGTCAGGAATGTGCATATCTCGTTCGAAGTCTGAGGAGCTGGTTCTTTCAAGCACGTGTTTGGGGTCATCCCCGCGCGCAATTAAGCGTTTTTGCAGGCCAGTCACATCACTGACCGTGACAAACCAGATCACTGCCTGTTCTTTAATCGTCTGTCTATATGTGATGGCTCCGATCGTGTCAACCACGAGACTGATAATACCCGGATGATTGGATTGCCTAGATTTACGCCACGCACGTTCCAAGCCTTCGTATGACGAGCCATAACGATGGCCGGAATAACTGATTTCCTCGATAAAATGATTATCGTTCCAAGTCTGCGCTGTCTCAAAATAATAATCAACACCATCAATTTCGCCTTCTCTTGGTTCGCGGGTCGTGTGGGTAATCACACGCGGCACCCCGTATTTAACCCACAAATATCGAGCCACTGAAGTCTTGCCGGCTCCAGAGGCTCCTGTAATTACGATCACGCGATTTTCGTTTGCCATATTGATTAAAATATTACCAGCTAAAAGCAGATTTTCAATGTGAACAGACAATTTTTTCTACAAACGGTTTTCAAAAAACAGGCAGCTGTTATTCCTCAGTACCCTGTTCCATCTTCGACATAGACGCGATGTCTAGAACTTTATCAATCCAGCCATCGTAAAAACTCTTCTCATGTGTTACAAGAATCAGACTGCCATCGTAACGCTGAATGGCTTTTTTTAAAGCAATTTTAGTCGTCTCATCCAAATGGTTGGTCGGCTCATCTAAAATCAGGAAATTAGACGGTGTCAATTCCATCAAGGCTAATTTGACTTTCGTCTGCTCACCACCGGACAAAAGGCGCATCTGTTTAGTCGCATTGTCAGCATTAATACCGGCCGCTCCCAAACGCTGGCGCAATTGACGCTGTGCTTCTAAGGGATAGGCGGCCTGCATGATCTGCAAAGGCGTCTTTTTATCGTCATCCCAGATTAAATCCTGATCAAAATAATTCGTCTTGGCTGAAGGCGAAAACTTAGACTTACCTGAAATCGGCGGCAGAATTCCTAATAAGGTCTTAATCAAGGTCGATTTTCCGGCGCCGTTGAATCCTGTGAAGACAACTTTATCACCCGCCGACATACTAAAGGTCACAGGATTTAAGACGGGTTTGCTTGGATCATAGCCGACAACCAGCCTCTCGGCTTTTAAAGCATCCGTAGATTGAGAATCGACATAAGGGAAAGTGAATGTTGCTTTGGGATTGGTCTGGGGTGCTGAAATAATATCCATATGCGCCAGCATTTTTTCACGTGATTTGGCCCGGCCCGTCGTTGAAGCACGCGCTTTGTTCTTTTGGATAAAGGTCTTGGTCTTTTTAATCACTTCCTGCTGTTTGTTATAAGCACGCAGCTGCTGTTCGGCTTTTTCAGTCTTTTGCCGCATCGCCTGGTCAAAATTACCGCGATATTTGGTCAGTGTATTAAAAGAGACATCCAAAATGACGTTAGCAACATTGTTCAAAAAATCAAAGTCATGGCTGATAATCAAAGCCGCGCCTTCGTAATTTTGAATATAGCCTTCCAGCCATTTGATGTGCGACACATCCAAATAGTTGGTCGGCTCATCTAAAATAATCACATCGTTAGATTCCAGAAGCAGTTTTGCCAGAATGATTTTGGCACGCTGTCCGCCGGACATTTCGGAAATAATATGATCACGACCGATCGCATCCAGCCCAAGGCCTGTAATGACCTGCTCGACATTATTGTCGATCGAGTAAAAGTCAGCTGCATCCAATTCATTTTGAAAGCGTGTTGCCCGTTCCAGCAGATGGTCGTCGACCGTTTCAGCGTATTTGCTGTACAAATCCGTCATTTTCTTTTCTTTGGCATATAAATCGTTATAGGCCGTATGCAAAAAATCGATCAGAGACATGCCTGAAGGAATATCTGCGTACTGATCCAAATACCCGATCTGAATGTTGTTCTTCCACTCGATCCGGCCGGCAATTGGTAAAACTGCGCCCGTCAGAATGCGGATTAGCGTCGATTTACCGGCCCCATTCTGTCCGACAATCCCGACATGTTCCCCTTTTTCCAGCGTGAATTCCGCATCTGTATATAATTTTTTATCCGCGTAGGCCATCGTTAGGCCGCTTACATCTAATAAAGCCATCAGAGATAGTCTATCATGCTAGAATAATTGCTGATATGAAAGCTCGAAAAATGCGTCCAAAAACAATCCCGGCAGCCGATGTTAAACGTGCTTATCGTTTTTATCGCGATGTTTTTGGTTTTTTACGCGACCCTAAAGACCAGACCACTTTAATTGTCGATGGCCAAGCGATCAATTTCGTCCAAAGCGATCAGCGCATCGAAAGCGAGATTATTGTTCGAGATCATTTGACACAAATCCGTGAACATTTAGCTAATAACTTTCTGGCAGAGATTGGTCAGGCAGAAGAGCGTTTTAACCAAAAAATTGCCCTGAGAATTCACGATTCCGAGGGCAATATAATCGTGATTGAAGGCAATCAGGACAAGTAAATTATTTAGCTAGGGCCTGGGCGGCTGTGATAATCGCCACTTTATAGACATCTTCTTCATTAGCACCACGCGACAAGTCAGATACCGGCGAGGCCATCCCCTGCAGGATGGGTCCGATCGCTTCAAAACCGCCCAAACGTTGAGCCACTTTATAAGCAATATTGCCTGATTCCAGACTCGGAAAAATAAAGACATTGGCATGCCCGGCAACTTTGGAACCTGGCGCTTTTGACTGGGCGACAGAAGGTACAAAAGCTGCATCAAACTGCAATTCACCGTCGATACTGTCAGCCAGATCTGGTGCTTTTTCCTGCGCCAATTTAGTTGCCTGAATAACTTTATCAACCAAAGGATGTGTGGCAGACCCTTTTGTTGAAAAGCTCAGCATGGCTACTTTTGGCTCAATACCAAATACTTTGGCCGTGTGTGCGGACTGAATGGCAATCTCGGCCAAAGCTTCGGCATCAGGGTCGATATTAATGGCCGAATCAGCAAATACATAACGTTCGTCCCCTTTTTGCATCACAAAAGCACCGGAAATCCGTGAAACGCCGGCAGCAGTCTTGATAATCTGCAGCGCCGGGCGAACCGTATCGCTAGTCGGGTGAGCAGCTCCGGACACCATCGCATCGGCTTTACCGCTATAGACAAGCATCGTTCCGAAATAATTGGCATCTTTGAGCCAGACAGCAGCCGTCTTAGCATCTGTCTTGCCGTGACGGCGTTCTACCAACTGATCCACCAGATCATCAAATTGGTTTTCTTCAACCTCATTTTGGTCAATCACAGTCAGGCCGGCTAAATTGAAATGATATTCGGCCGCAGTCTTCTCGATGGCTTTCCTAGATCCCAAGAGAATCGGTACCAGCAGGCCGTCTTTTTCCAAGCGCACGGCTGCGCCCTGGATTCTAGGATCCTCGCCCTCAGGAAAGACAACCCGAATGTGGCGGCCCCTAATCTTATCTGCTAGTTCCGTAAATAGTTCTGTCATATTGCCTCCAGCCTTATTATCATAGAAAACGCTTCCATATGCACGTTATTTCAACCAATTAATTGCATTTCTGCCGTGTGCCTGCAGCCAGTCATTTGTCTGGCTAAAGGGCCTGCTGCCAAAAAAGCCGCGATTAGCCGACAAACCAGACGGATGTGCCGACTGCAGAATCAAATCTTTTTCAGCGTCGATTAACGAGGCTTTTCTCCGTGCGAAATTGCCCCAGAGGATGAAGACTTTCGGCTGCGGCTCGGCACTGGCCAGCTGAATCACTGAATCTGTAAATTTCTCCCAAATCAGCCCGGCATGCGAATTAGCTTGGTGTTCTTTAACTGTTAGCACTGAATTCAAAAGCAGCACGCCTTGTTTGGCCCAAGGGATTAAATCGTGCGATTGCCTTGCCTGTCCCAGATCAGTCTGAATTTCTTTATGAATATTCTGCAAACTGCTAGGTGCCGGAAAATCGTCAGGAACGCTGAAACTCAGCCCTTGTGCTTGGCCCAGCTCGTGATAAGGATCCTGGCCGACGATAATCACCTTCGTATCAGCTAAGCTTGTATCAAGCATAGCAGAAAAAATCTTGTCAGCCGGCGGGAAAACACGGTCCGGCCCTTCATAACAGTCAGCTAAAAAGTTATTGATCTGTTTAAAATACGCTTCACCCAAGACTGGCAGCAGGTGTTTGTACCAATCGGTCTTTTTTAAATTTATTAAATAATCATTCACGGTTAAAATTATAGTATGAGTCGATATTTTTTAACCCAACAGCATGATACGCGTCAAAAAGAAAATCGCGCCTACAACGAAGATTTGACAATCGCTTTTAATATTTCCGGTAAAATCGGCAGCAAAAACGATGTCCTGTATGTTTATGACACACACGGCGTTGAACAGGCCCGTATCCGCCAGGTTTCATATGGTATTCTGCCACGTTTTCAACTGCTCTATCACGATAAATATGTGGCCTCGATCGGCTTCAATTTTGCAGGGTTAGGAGATATTATTTTCATTCGCTACTTAAATTGGGTCGTCACAGGCGAAATTACTTCCGGCAAATACCGCATTCGCCATGGCCGGGTCAAACTGTTAGAAGTTAATCCTGTCTCATTTCCAGACGGCCTGTACTATCAATTGGACGTGACCAAAGACGCCCAAGCACCAGTCCATGTGGCGATTGCGGCCTTATTAGACCGATGGGGTGTTAAAAAAAATCGCAGCCTCCTGCAGCTGCCGACTCGCGCAACGAAATACAAATACAAAATGGCCACGAGAATCAATTAATCAATGATAATTTTTTAGATTTTTGCCCAATTCGCGCTGCATGTCACGCTCTTTGATTGTCTGCCGTTTATCGTAATTCTTTTTACCAGTACCAATAGCAATCAGTATTTTAGCAAAACCTTTTACGAGATAAACGCGCAAAGGGACAATCGTCTTGCCGCCTTGCATAACAGCCTCGTCTAAAGCAGCAATTTCGCGTTTGTGCAGCAATAGTTTGCGCCGCCGGAGCGGATCACTATTGAACTGGTTGCCCTGCTTATAAGGCGAAATATTGGCGTTATTCAAATAGGCCTGACCGTTGCGAATTGTAACGTAAGCATCCCCAATCGTGATTTGGCCCAAGCGGACAGATTTAATTTCCGTACCAGTCAATTGAATACCGGCTTCATAAGTCTCGCCAATCAGATAGTTAAAAGAGGCTCGGCGATTATTGGCCAAGGCTTGGTCTTTTTTCTGTTTTTTAGCCATTAATGCCGACCTCCGCGGAGACGATATTTACCTGTCGACTTGTAGGCTCCTTTTTGTGGACGCTTCTTTTGCCCTCCTTGGCTATTTTGAGAATTATTGCCTGGCCGATGATTATTATCATGATGAAAAGACCGGCGTTCAGGCTCGGCTGCCAGACGAATCTTGGTGATTGGTGCTGCTTGCGGGTTGACCAGTTTGAAATCAATTTTGCGCGTCTCTTTATTGGCATTGACAACCTGTACTTTGACTGCTAGGCCAATTGTAAAAATCCGATGGCGCGTGCGGCCAATCAAAGCCTGTCGCGTCTCGTCATACTGATAGACATCATCGTCCATCGTGCTGATATGGACAAGGCCTTCAATCGTATTAGGCAAACTGATAAACAAGCCGAATTTCAAAGCCGAATTGACAACACCGTCGTATGTCTCGCCAATATGGTCCTCCATATATTCAGCGAATTTCATGTCGTTGGTGGCTCTTTCGGCATCAACTGCGCGGCGTTCTCTTTCAGAGGTATCAACACCGATTTGAGGCAGCTTGTCGCGGACGGCTTCAGTAGCCTTTGGTCCAGTGCCGAATTTGGCATAATGTTTGATCAAACGATGAACGACCAAATCCGGATAACGCCGGATTGGCGAAGTGAAATGCGTATAATATTTGGCCGCAATGCCAAAATGGCCAATTGGCTGAGGAGAATAATGGGCTTGTTTGGTCGCCCGCAACATCATGGTCTGAATCATCATCTCTTCAGGCAAGCCGGCAACAGCTTCTAAGGCGGCCTGGAAATCTTTTGGCTTTAAATTCTTCGGATCAGCCTTAATCGGATGGCCGATTGCACGCATGAATTCAAAGAAATTGGTGACTTTATCGCCTTCAGGCACTTCATGGACACGATACAAAAAAGGTACATGCAGATGATCAAAATGCTGAGCCACGGTCTCGTTAGCAGCCAGCATAAAGGATTCAATCATACGCTCGCCAATCCCGCGATCGCGTACAACGACATCAGTCGGATGACCTTTTTTATCAACGATGATCTCAGCCTCATTGGTCTCAAATTCAATGGCACCGCGAGCTGTCCGCATTTTAGCTAAAATTTTATGCAGCCGGCCCATTTGTTCGATCATTTCAGCCAGATCAGCATATTTGGCCCGTTCGGCGCTATCACCGGCTAAAATTTTATTGATCGAATCATAGGTCATACGTGCATGTGAGCGAATGATACTGGGCTGGATTTTATGTGAAACAATTCTTCCCTGCAAATCAATTTCCATCTCGCAAGACATGGCCAAACGATCCTCATTCGGATTCAATGACGCAATGCCGTTAGAAATTTCTGTCGGCAGCATCGGAATAACGCGGTCAGTCAAATAGACTGAGGTACCGCGTTTGTAAGCCTCCTGATCCAAAGGCGTCCCTTCAGGCACGTAATTAGACACATCAGCGATATGAACACCTAAATGGTAATTGCCGTTGGGCAGCTTCCAGACAACAACCGCATCATCAATATCTTTCGTGTCGGCACCATCAATCGTGATCAGCGGCTGGTCGCGAAAATCAGGCCGGCCATCAGCTAAAGCCTGTTGTAAATCAATTGATTGCGGAATCGCTTTGGCTTGTGCTGCGGCTTCATCCGGGTAAACACTGGGGATTTTCAAGCTATAAACGATCTCAAGGATGTCAACACCAGGCGCATCGGAACGACCGATCACTTTGGTAACAGATCCGATCAAAACGGTCGGATTGCTGCTGGTCGGAAACACACTGGTCGTTGCTGTCACGGAATCGCGATCGCTTGGCGTCAGGCCTTTATTGTCGACAAGATACTTAAATTCCTGCATTTTGTCATCGCTAAAGGTAATTGTCCCGATAAACTGGCTAGGATCCATTGGGTGCGGCAGATCGTCACGATTGACGCCCGAACGAAAAACACCCACCACCTGTTGATTGGCGTGACTGAGAATTTTTTCAACTTTGCCTTCTGGACCGCGGCCATCACGACCAGCATGAACGATTGAAGCCAGCACTTCATCGTTTTGCATGGCCAGATTCGTGTTGGCTCGGCCGATAAACAGGTCTTCTTGACCCTCATCAGTCTTAACGAAGCCAAATCCCTTGGCGTTAGCAACGAAAGTGCCGTTTATGAATTTTTCTGAAGCGAATTGGGTAGTAGGCATACTTTTCATTATATCGGTTATATGAGCAATAAAAAAACGCCATGATCCGAAGATCATGGCGGGTAGGTAGATAGATACTACCTCAGCTGGTCGCATTTATTATATCAGATTTTTTCATAAAGATGCTCATCAACCTGATTAAACAAGCGGCTAAATTCTTGGTCTGAAAGAATCGTGAGACGGTGCATCGCACGGCTGGCAACTGTATACAACAATTCACGGTCATTTTCGCCACTATAATTACGATTATCAACCTGCCATAAAATGACGGCATCAAATTCCAGACCCTTGGCCAGATAGCCCGGTATGACAATCGTACCCGGCACCAGACGCTGGTTTTCCAATGTGATCAGCGTTGAGGCGGCGCCAGCTTGCAAGAGATCTTCATGGACTTCTTTAGCCTGAACAGCAGTTTTTGTGATAATCGCCGTTGTTAATTCATCAGCCAAATTATCCTTTAGTATCTTGACTAAATTAGCCGCGGCATTGCCCTTGATAAACTGCGGTTTTTGTCCCTCACGGGCAAAAGCCTCGATATTTTCTGAATCAGTCAGCAAAGCACTCGTAAAATCAGTGATCTGTTCGGTCGAACGATAAGTCTTTGTTAATTTGATCGTTCTCGACTTGTCCGGGTCAAACAGCTGATACATGGCGGATTCCAGGCTGCTAGCATTTGTCCGTGTGAAGATGGCTTGGTTCAAATCACCCAAAAGCGTGAACTTGGCCTGCGGGAAAGAAAACTTCAAAAATGCCAGCTGGAAGGCCGTGTAATCCTGAACTTCATCAACGAAAAGGAAACGAATCGACCGGTCACCGTGATGGCCGTTGACCAAATCAAACAAATACAGATAAATAGCCGTATCGTTTAAATTCAGCTTGCCGTCTGCTAAATCAGCAGCCGAACGATCACAGGCACGAGACCACTCGTCAGGCTGAATGCCGAATTGATCCAAAGACAGCAAAGTTGGGACGGCTTTGAGAAAACCGAGGAACAACTTGTTAGGATTCATGAAAATACCACGGCGGATGCGTCGGAAAACAGGTTTTAACGCTTCGCGGACGATTTTTTTAGCCAGTTCGTTGCGCTCTTTTTTTTCGGATTCGAATTCTCGTTTGTCCGGATCACCCAGTATCAGCTCAAGATCACTAGCTGCTAGATTTTCAATCGCGATATCCACCCAGCGTTTTTTCATCTCTGAGGAAATCCGGCCCATCGTCTTGCGCAGCAGTGCTTGTTTGGTCGCCTCCAAACGTTGACTGAGCGAATAATTGCCATTGAAGGAATAATAAATTTCAGCAATTTCTTCAGATGAGAAAAAGATTTCTCCTTGAAACATGAGATTTCGAAAGCTCATGCCTGAACGGCCGATATGTTGGGAATACTGGCGAACTGCCTTAAAGAAAGGCAAACTGCCCTTAAAATCAGTCATTTTCACAGACTCAGGATCGTTTTCGCTTTCAAAACGCTCAGCTAGAGTCTGCACTTCGATTTTCGGCAGGCGGTAATTAGCATATTGATAAAAGGTCATTTGAATCATGTTGTTTTCACCCAGATCCGGCAGCACCTCATTCACATAGTCATTAAAAATCTGGTTTGGTGAAAACAAGACGACTTGTCCGGACGTGATCTTGCCGCGGTAGCGATAAAGCAGGTAAGCGATTCGCTGCAAAACAGCCGCCGTTTTTCCCGAACCAGCAGCACCCTGAACAAATAGTAGATCGGAATCTGTGTCTCGAATGATCCGGTTCTGTTCGCGCTGAATCGTCGTCACAATCGACTTCATTTTCGTCGAGGAATCCGAAGATAGTGCCTCTAAAAGCAATTTATCGCCGACCGCTTCTTCAGTGTCGAATAAAGTCAAAATCACGCCATCAGCGATTTCAAACTGGCGTTTTAACTTGACGTCGGCCGTCTGCGTCCCATCAGGTGCCTGGTAATCAATCTTCCCTAAAGCGCCGTCATAATAAATAGAAGAAATCGGGGCTCGCCAATCATAAACGTAAAAATGCCCGCTTTCATCAGCAAACGACGCAAGGCCAATGTAAATTGTCTCTTTTTGAGCTGCCTGATCACCCTGATCAATAAAATCAATCCGCGCAAAATAAGGCCGGCCCTGCAGCTTTTTTAATGTCGCCATCTGAACTTCAGCCTGGGATTGATCGCGTTCGCGCTGTGCCAAAATCTGCTGCTGGGCATGGACGGATGCGCCGGTCTCAACCACCGCATTGAAGTCGGAAAACTTCACGCGAATGTCCTGCCAGCCCTTTTCAGCTTCTTTTAAATTGTCTTTAGCTCTGCTGATCCGTGTACCGGTCTCGACGATTTTCTTGTCAAGTTCCTTTAGCACCAGATCCAGATGCTGTTGTTCATTGTCTCTTATCGTATCTGTCATAAAGTCGTCATAATATTATACGCCAAAAACACTGATTAAGCAGGCAGAATTGCCGGCGGTGGATTTACGCGGCGTGCTAGAATGAAATTATGACAGAACAAGGTATTAACGTATTTTTTGTCCGCCACGGACAGACCTATTTTAATTTGATGGGCCGCTTTCAAGGCTGGTCGGATATTGATCTAACTGAAAAAGGTATTGCAGATGGCAAAGCAGCCGGAATTAGGCTGGCCGGCGTACATTTTAAGGCTGCATTTTCTTCCGACCTGCCCCGTGCCTACAATACAGCCCGCTTTGTTCTAAACGCCAATCAAGCTGATTCTCCGGCTTTGCCAACAGCTGAAAAGGACTTTAGAGAAATCTTTTTCGGCAGCGCTGAAGGCTTGACCATTCAGCAAATTGTCGCTGAATATGATCACGGTTTTGACAAGACTATGCAGGCAGAAGCCGTCGGTTACGGCGACACGATTGAAAAATTCGGTTTTGATGGTTTGATGGATCTCTTTAAAAAGAATGATCCGCTGCATCTTGCCGAAGATTCAGCTGAATTCAATCAGCGTTTAACACATGGCTTGAATATGATCCGAGAGACTTTCAAAGCTGGCGATAATGTGCTTGTTGTGACGCACGGCAGCCTTATGCGTGCCTTAGCGAACAAATTTCAATCAGCCGAACTCGCCTCTCACAAACTCGATAATGGTGCGATTTCTAAATTGATTTTTGAGCCAAAAAAAGACGGCCGTGTGACGATAGCCGCTTGGAACGATACGGAAAAGATCTGGTAACAGGCCTTTTTTATTGCGTTATTTTTTGAATCCGCCCATTGCGCCGTTTGCACCCTCTTCTTGCCCAGGATTAAACCAATTGACGTGTGCATTAGTCTGATTAAGACGCATATCAAATATGCGAAGCAGCGCTTTAGGTGCGGTCATCAAGGGGTATTTTTCGCTCAAGACCGCTCGTGTGATAATCCGGTAATTGATATTGGGAAACAGGCAGGAAATAATCGTCAGTGTCGGCTGTTTGCCAACGGTATTAGCCGGATCCATGACTGATACTTGGTCTTTGTAAACAGTATTTTGGACAACGACGCGATAAACGTATAAATTTTCTTTATCGGCTGCATACACTTTAGTGCCGTCCAAGGCATGCACATCATGTGTACCACCGCTGGTTAAATAAGGCGCATTCTGATTTTCAGTCAGCTGCAAAGGCGAAAATCCCGTCACATGGTTGTTAAAATTATGCGCAGCCAGCGAGTAATTGCTTGGTTGGCCTAGCTGCTGGCCCTTGACTGAAGCTGCGCCTAAATTCAGTGTCTGGCTGCTGTATGGATTGACGTAAATCGGCAGCAGAATATGCTGGCTGGGAATGGCGACATAGCCGATTTTTGTCTCATTTTCATTAGCGTGAGGATTCCATTGAATCATTTTAAGAATCTCGGCAGCATAGGAACGGTCAGGCCGTTTGGCAACTTTTCCCTTGGGTTCATAGACTTTTAAAGGCTGAATGCGCGCATATAATTCTTGAAAATGCTGGTAGCCCAAATATCCTAAAGCAGACAAAAAAATAATCAGCAAAAGCGCCGGCAGCAGCCAGCGGCGAAAACGGTGTTTACTTGTCCCAGTCTGCTTTGTTGCCATCACTTAAAGGTCTGCAGATACTGTTCGTAAGCCGGCTGGTCTAAGACTTTGTCGACTTCGCCGATATATTCCCGTGGTGCATCTTCGTAGGTAAAGCCATGTTTGAAACGGAAAAGACCGTCGGATGGGTCGAACTGACCGACACCGCCAAAATCATATTCGGCTTTGCCTAGTGATAAGCCCCATTTAGTCATCTCCCACTGTACAAGATAAGGCGCATAATGTTTGGAAAATTCCCGATCCGAGCCAGCATACATATACCAGATCTCATCCCCGTGAGCAAAACCGATTCCTGACGCGATTACCTGGCCTTGAAAATGAGCAACAAAGATCTTCAACAGGCCGGTCTGGGCAAACAAATCTACCATGCGGTAAAAATAGCTTTCCGGGCGATAGGTAATCTGCTGATAACCGGCCATTTTTTTATAAGTATCGTAAAAAGCGTCGACAAAATCCCGATTACATCCAGAAGTGACCGTCACGCCGTCTTTGATAGCCCGACGAATCTGGTTGCGGTAGTCACGTTTGAAATGTTTCATCAAATCGTCCGTGTTTGCCATGCCTTTATAGCTCATCACCATATTTTTGCGTGGCTGAATATTGCCATGCATCGTCATGACCTGGCGATTGCGTGTCTGAAAACCGGCCGCAAGATAACGCCGATTCAAATCATCATCATAAGCGACTTCCGGATCCATGCGCAGCAAAAAAGTATTCTTGGGCAAAGCAGCAACAGCTTCATCGACCAGGCTGGCAATTAATTCAACATCCTGAAAATCGGCGATCGGCCCGCGCGGTGAATAGGCTAAAAGCCGTCCTGGCACGGCTTCAATTGTCAAAACAGCCATGGCCGCAATCACCTCGCCCTGATCATTTTCACGATACACAAAAAGATGCCCCCAATTGGCTTTCAAGCCTGCCCAGAGAGTATCCTGTGTTGCCTGCCCGCGCCAGTTCGTGCGGACAAAGCGATTATATTTCTCAACTGCTTGTTTATCTGTTAAATCTAATATCATTACTTATCTATCATACCCGACATTTTCAAAGCTTCCTGCCAAGTCGGGATTTTAAATCCGGTTGCTTTAGCTTTATCTAAATCCAGAATCGAATGACGCGGTCGATAGGCTTTTTGCGGGAATTGTTCCGATGTCACAGGTTCAATGGCGACCGAACTGTTCTTCAAAATTTCTTGGGCAAACCGGTACCAGCTGGCAGTACCGTCGTTTGAAAAGTTATAAATACCCGGTTCTTGATCGCTATCGACTAAATGCTGCATAAATTCAGCCAGCGATTTGGTCCAAGTAGGCCGGCCGATCTGGTCATTAACAACCGTCAGCTTCGGGTGTGTCTCAGCTAATTTTTGCATCGTATAGACAAAATTATGGCCGTATTCGCCATAAACCCAGCTGGTGCGGACCACATAGGCCTTGGCATGCGAAGCAAGGACGGCTTTTTCACCAGCGAGTTTGGCTTTGCCATATTCGTTTTGAGGATCAACTGAGTCCGTCTCCAAGTAGGCTGTCTCTTTTGTGCCATCGAAAACATAATCCGTGGATACATAGACCAGTGTTGCACCAAAAGCCGCGGCAGCCTGAGCTAAATTCGTCGTACCGTCGACGTTAACAGCCCAATTTCGTGCTTTGCCTTCATCTTCAGCGGCATCGACTTTTGTATAAGCCGCAGCATCAAAAATCACGTCAGGTGCCTGAGCCTGAACAGCTTCAAACACAGCTTGCCGATTCGTAATATCCAGCATTTTAGAATCGTAAGCAGAAAATTCTAAGTTCTGCGCTTCTAGTAGTTCGTGCAGCTCGCGGCCCAATTGGCCGTTTGCACCAGTAATTAAATATCTCATAATCCCATCATAGTAAAAAAAGCCGTCATTGCGGTTTTTTCCAGCAAAAACTCACGATTGATCAATCGATAAACAGAACTCAAAAGTTGAAAAGATCGTTTTAGACCGCTTGTCAGAGCTAACTGCGGATCGCAACTGACAAAGATGCAATCTAGCATAAAAACAGCAAACTAAAGCAGCTCGCAGAAGTTGTTTTTCATACGTCAGCCACACTTCGATCATAATCGGCAATCAAGCGCTGCCGTAAAGTCTGATCATGTGCGAAAATATATAATCCTTTAATGCCGCGTTTCATTAAAATATTGACTGTATTTAACACAAGGCTCTCTTTTACCCTTTGAAAGGCCTGCTGATCAACCAAATCTTTGCGTTGCTGAAAAGCTTCTTTGCTTGTGACCTTTGTTAGGTCAACTGCGATGTGATTCTGCTCCTGTAAATAAATCGGGGGCCCTAAAATCAAACCAACGTAATTTAAATCAAAACCTTGGCAAGTATAAACGGAGCCAACTTCGTTAACCGTTTCCGGAATCTCAGCCCAAGGAATTGATTGATAATTATATTGATCCCAAGGCATACAAAAATCACCTTCCTGAATATAGTGCTTTTCCCCATCTAAAAGCGATGCATAGCCCGTCGTCGATACAATACGGGAAAGCCCGACCAACTGGTTTTTGGCAACAATCATCTCACGCATTTGTTCCGCATCGGCGAAAATGCGAAAATCAAATCCTTGCCGAAAGTCTGCTTGTATCGGTAACAGCCGGCGATCTTTTGTGAAACTGTTAATCCAATCAAGCAGATCCGATCCAGCCTGCATGCGAAACTGTTCTTTTAAATGCACGACTTGTTTAGGATAGGCAGAAATCACGTCTAGCAAACGCCGCTCTGTCCAATAATCTTTCGTCTTAATCACTTGCCGACTATCAAAAACCAATACAATGACTTTGGCCAATTTCAAAATTTCGGCAAGCTGATTGTCGGCGGTAAAATTGTTGTAAGGATCGGATCGCGATAACAGCAGATGCGCCTCATCGATAATGACAGCATCGGCAGTCCGACCCTCTTTGGACAAGCGATTAATAAAAGTTGTGGGACGTTGAAAATCCTTTTTCAGTAACTGCGGGTAATGGCCAGCAATATTACGATACACTTTCAGTAATTCCGGATGATTGACAAGAAAGTAATTCCTGCTTCCAGCTAATGATCCGAATTTTTCTCGAGCTGCCTGCTGCAAGCGGAAAAACAAATGGCTTAAGACAACGCTTTTCCCGCTGCCAGCATCCCCAGATAAGACAAAAACAGCCGGAAAATCATGTTTCTCATGTCTGCGAATAAAACTTATTATTTGTTCAATCAACTTTGCTTGTTTATCCGTCAATTTCACTGTGGGCGCTAGTTTTTCTTCGGAACGATTAATCAAATCCATGTTTCTTATCGTAAAATAAAAAACCGCTGCTGCCAAATAAAAAAAGCCATAGACTCGCTTGGGATATTTTAAAATGACCACGCTCCAAAGACTAAGGGATATTTTTTCATATTTAACAAAGTTCCCAAAAAGTCTATTCATCACACGCGAACATTTGCCCATAAAGTCATAAAAAAGCCCAAATATCGGGCTTTTTAAACAAATTATTTCAAGACTGCCTTGCTTTTCAAGGGCTGCCACCATTCTTCGTGCGTCTTATACCAATCAATGGTTTTGACAATGCCTTCGTCAAACATAATCGTCGGTTCCCAACCCAGTTCGCGCTTGATCTTGCTTGGGTCGATTGCGTAACGGCGGTCATGGCCCAAACGGTCAGCAACATACTTGATCCGGTCGGCTGATAAACCAAGATTATCAATAATCAGATGGACGATCTGATTATTCGTCTTCTCATTGTGGCCGCCAACATTGTAGACTTCACCCGGCTTGCCATTGCGCAGCACAAGATCGATCGCGCGGCCGTGATCTTCGACATAAAGCCAGTCACGGATGTTTTCACCATCACCATAAATCGGCAGCTGTTTGCCGGTCATGCCATTAGTCACCATCAAAGGAATCAGCTTCTCAGGAAATTGATAAGGGCCGTAATTGTTTGACGTACGCGTGATATTGACATTCAGGCCATAGGTCTCATAGAAAGCACGTACTTCCAAGTCGGCAGCGGCTTTTGAAGCCGAGTATGGCGAATTAGGTGCCAGAGGTGTCTCTTCATTAAAGTAGCCGCTTTTGCCCAAGCTGCCATAGACTTCATCAGTTGATACCTGGAGAAACTTTTTAATGCCGTATTTTTTGGCTGTCTGCAGTAGATTGACAGTGCCCTCGACATTGGTCTGGACAAACAATTCCGGATGCAGAATCGAGCGGTCGACATGCGACTCAGCGGCGAAATTCACGACTGCGTCAAAATCATAAGTCTTGAATAAATAGTCAACCAGTTCTGCATTGCGAATGTTGCCATGCACAAAAATATGATGCGGATTATCTTTAATATCGTCAAAATTATGCAGATTGCCAGCGTAAGTCAGCAGATCCAGATCAATCAAATTATAATCAGGATACTTGTGCAGCATGTAATGAATGAAATTTGATCCGATAAAACCGGCACCGCCTGTGACAAGAATATTCATAGCCATGTTTATATCTCTCCGTAGACAAAATTATTTTCCGCATCCTTGAAAAGCGGATGATGCTGATCCTTTTCTGAGAGAATCGCATGGGAAACATCAGTCGGCCACTGAATACCGATCTGCGGATCATTAAAAGCGATCCCGCGATCTGCTTGCGGCGCATAATAACCATCAACTTTATAGACGAAATTGACATTCGGCGTCAAAGTAACAAAGCCATGAGCAAAACCTTTTGGCACGAGCAGCTGACGGTGATTATATTCAGAAAGAATGTAGCCTTCCCATTTGCTATAAGTCGGGCTGCCTTTACGCATGTCGACTAAACAGTCCCAGACGACACCAGTCACAACACGCACGATTTTCGTCTGTGTGTAAGGCGCCATCTGATAGTGCATACCACGTAAAACGCCGGCTTCAGCCGATAAGGATTGGTTATCCTGCGTAAAGTCAAATTTCAGGCCGAGTTTTTCAAATTTTTCTTTTGTCCAAGTCTCGGTAAAAAAGCCGCGGCTGTCACCAAAAACGTCTGTTTCAATCAGCTTGACGTCTTGAAGCTGTGTATCAATCAATTTCACCATTTAATTCTTCTCCTGTCCGGCAATTCTCAATAAATATTGACCATAATCATTCTTTTTTAAAGGCTGAGCCAAAGCAATCAGCTGATCAACAGAAATATAACCCATGCGATAAGCGATTTCCTCTAAGGCTGCCACTTGCAGATTCTGCTGTTTTTCAATTGTCGCGATAAAATTCGATGCATCCAAAAGCGAATCATGCGTGCCTGTATCCAACCAAGCAAAACCACGTCCCATGACTTTCACGTCCAGGTCGCCGCGCCGCAGATATTCGGCATTAATATCGGAAATTTCAATCTCGCCGCGTGCTGAAGGCTGGACTTGTTTAGCAATATCGACGACGTCATTATCGTAAAAATACAAGCCGGTAACCGCATAATTCGATTTTGGCTGTTCAGGTTTTTCAACAATTGACAAGGCATGTCCCTGTTTATCAAATTCAACCACGCCAAAACGCTCCGGGTCTTTGACTTGATAGCCGAAGATCGTCGCGCCTGTCTCTTTGGCTTCGGCTGCCTGCAGTAAGGCTGATAAACCAGCGCCGTAATAGATATTGTCGCCCAAAATCAAAGCAACACTGTCTTGACCAATGAAATCTTCACCAAGAATAAAAGCTTCAGCCAGCCCCTTGGGTTCTGGTTGAATCTTGTACTCAATATGTAAGCCGATTTGAGAACCATCAGCGAACAATTCTTGGAACTGAGGCAGAAATTCCTCAGTAGTAATCAGAAGAATATCTTTAATTCCGGCCAGCATGAGTACGGACATCGGATAATAGATCATTGGTTTGTCATAAATTGGAACCAGCTGTTTACTCGTGGCTTTTGTTATCGGATACAGACGCGTGCCCGAACCGCCAGCTAAAATAATGCCTTTCATGAGGCTCCTTTCAAAACTGTCGTCTTTTTATGAGACCGCCAGTTTGGAGAAATCGGCAATTTTATGCTGAATCTCTCTTTCTAATTGAATATTTGCAAATGTTGTGCAGAGATGATCCCCCATCAAAACCTGCCGAATCATTTTCAAGTAAGCCAGGAAATTCGGGTTCTCATCAACATCTTCGATAAAGTGGCTGGGGTGACTTTTCATCTCCCTTTGCCAAGTGCTGTCCTGGTGCGCACGCCGATATAACAAGGGCTTGTGCAGGTGATACAAAGAGCCCCGCAAAAGTGCCGACAGCCAAGTGGCCTGGTCATGCGATTGCGGCAAACCATTGGAATCGATCGATACTTTTTGGAAAACTTCCTTTAAAAACGGGATTAATGTTTTTCTAAATGCCAAGGTACACCCATCGCGTCTAATTAATAGATTGAACAAATTCGGGATCACTTTATAAAGCGGACCCTGTCCACTTTCAGGAATTTTCGCCATTGGTAGAATATTCTGATTTTTTGGAATGAAACTGTAGTCAGATACCAAAGCCTCTATGCCGTTATTTTGACTAAAGCAATTTAGGTAATCTGAAACTTTATCCTCATGCCATAGGTCATCCTGGTCAGTATAAAAAATCACGTCCGTTTTGGCCTGGCTAATCATTTGAATAAAATTCTGACGCCAGCCTTTTCTGATTGGATTGATTTTAAAGTCCCAACTCTTTTCGAGATGACGGCTGCTGATAAATTGCTCAACAATCCGAGCTGTATCATCGCTGGAACGATCATCACGAATAATGACCTGATCCGGCCGGATTTTTTGATCATAGATTGATTGCAATTGATCAGAGATAAATTGCGACCCGTTATAGGTCGCCATGATTGATGCTGCTGTTAATTTCATAACCACCCCCAATTCTCATTGTAAATTTTTCTGACAAAAGGGCAAACGACAGGTCAGCTTTTAGAGGGATTATTCAGAGGACAACAGCTCAAATCTATCAAAGGCAAATGCTGCTGCAAACAGCCGAAAACCCGCTGTCAACAACAACTTCAGTATACAAAGGATTCTTCATGAAATACGAAAAATTTGATCATTATGAACAAAATGAAATTTTAATTTTTTCAAAAATATTAATTTGTTTAAATTAAAATCAAACAATTTTCTTTATTTCGTAATTTTTATGTTTTTAACGAAATCAAGCTTCGGAACGTAACAAACGAGTTTCGATTTCGGTTAATAATTCATTAGCAAGCTTCGGATAGGACAAAGAATGATGATTAAGATATTCCTGGACCGATTTGATGAAGAGCGGAAAATGGTCGTTTTCGCTTGGAATAGCGGCAAAGTGGCCGCTATTAGCCCGTTTTTCCAGTTGCCAGGCACTATCCGCATGGGCACGGCGAACAAACAAGGCTTTTTTAATATGATACAAAGACTGTCTTAACAAGGCCGCCAGCCATGTCGGCTGGTCGTGTGTCTGTGGCAGCCCGTTTCCGTCAATTGGTATCTCGTGAAAAATATTAAGAATGGTTGGGATGATAGTTTTCCTGACAGCCATCGCACAACCCGGCCTTAAAGTAATTAAATTCGCCAAAGTAGCTGATACGCGTGTCAGATTCTGATCATTTGATTCGTCAATTGCAAACATTGTCAGCAGGTTCTGCCTGGCCGGTAAGTAATCAAAGTCTGATACCAGCAGTTCGGCATTCGGATGACTGGCAAATATTTGCATTGACTCAGACACCTTGTTGGCATACCAAAGATCGTCTTGGTCGCAATAAAAAACGATATCTGTGTCCGCATGAGCCAGCATGTGAATAAAGTTTTCCCGCCAGCCTAAACGTTTGGCATTTACTTGAAAATCCCAGCTGTCAGATAAATGATGCTGATAGATGAAATCCCGCGCCACTTTTTCAGTGTTGTCTGAAGAACCATCATCAGAAATCAGCACTTTTGTGACGGGCGTCTTTTGCTCATAAATCGATTGCAGCTGTGCATGGAGATATTTCTCACCGTTGTAGCTTGCGATAATTACCGTGGATGTTAGATTCATGGTCACCTCCTAGTTTCATTGTATGATGACTTTTAACGAACAATTTTCGTACATTGGCCCAAGTAAGCGAAAATACCGTGATTATTGTTTTTAAATTCCCTCATTTTGCTTATTTTGTTAAAATATGAGGGAGCAAGATGGTTTACAAAACATTAAAAACAGTCGCCTACGAGGCGCATAATGATATCAAGACAATTCAGTCCGAGTACGACCGCCGTCAGCAGAACTATGGTGTTTTCAAAACTGGCCTCTTCCCATATTTGAAAAAAGGACGCGCCTTAGCCGAAGATAGCCGAGAAATGTTTCTAATTCCTTTAAGAGAAATCGCAATCTCCTCGGAACGGATTGAATATAACTCAGCGGAAATCAAATCACTGATGGCGCAGCTGCCAGCCCAGGCCCAACAGCTTTATATCGACAACAAGCTGGCTTTAGAACTGCTCAAGACCAATCAACTGGCTGGTTTGAAAACCTCTCAGCCCGAAATCACCATCGCGATGGCACAAGCTGATACAAAATCTTTTCAGCAGGTACGCTTTGCTCCGATGGCGCGTATGTATCGCAGGCTTGTTAGAAAAGACTATCAGCGGATTGAAAGCCTCGTTGATATCCGAAAAATCTATGATCAGCTGCTAGTTGGCTTGATCGATTCTCAGCAGCTGCCGGATGGCGCCTTTTTCCGTGCCGGCCAGACGACTGTACTGGATAAAAATCGTGACAGCGCTTATGAGCTGCCGGCTGATGAAAACGGCTTGGAAAATCGTTTGCAGCATTGGCTGCAGTTTATTTCTAATAAGAACATTCCCTTTATGATTAAAGGCTTGCTGGCACATGCCTATTTGATTAATATCCGGCCTTTCTATGACGGCAACCTGCGAACAGCCCGTTACATGCTGACATCCTATCTCGCCAGAAAACTCGATATTATCACGGCCCTCAGCCTTGCCAGTGCTATCAGTGATGACCAGGAAAAATTTCAAAAAGCACTGTCAACTATAGACGACTACCGGAATTACGCAGAGGGCAGTTTCTTTGTTTTGGATATGCTGTCGATGATTGAGGAAAAACAACAGCAATTGCTGGAAGAATTAAGTGCCAGCGGCCAAGCGTTTCAGCTGAAAAATGACAAAATCCGGCAGCAGCATGCGACGGCCGCGACGGATTATTATGTCTTGAACACACTGCTGCAGTCCGGCCTATTTGCGGCTGATATCGAGCAAGGCCTGCTGGATCGAGACATTCTCAGCCAAGCAAAAAATTTTGGTTTATCAAAACGCGCTGTCGGCCTTGCCTTAAAAGACCTCACAAACAGGCAGCTTATCCAACTGGTCAAGAAAAATCCGATGCAGCATGTGTTTGACCTGAATTAATCTATTGCCATTGTTGTTCAAACCAGTGCGAAAAAGCGACACTATCGATGCTTTTAGCTACTTTAGCATTGGCAGACTGCTTGAGCTTACCGCGATCGTCAATGAGGCTGGCACCACGTGTATATCGACCTGAAGTTTCAATGGCAACAAACGCCGGCACGAGAGTAAAATATTCCGGATGGGCCAAATAAGCCATTGTCAGAGCATCATAAATATTAAAAGCATCTTTAGAACCGCTACGATAACCAGCAAGCATATCAGCGATTGATCGGCCAACTCTGCCAGAAGCTGCTATGGTTGGCAGTATCGTTTTTTTAATTTGTGCTTGTCGACCAATCTCCAAAGGTAAAACTGTTAGTGTCAATCCTTGATTAAAGACAATCTCAGCTGCTTGTGGATCATTAAAAATATTAAATTCAGAAAGAACACCGGCATTTCCGCGACCCCAAGCACCACCCATGATGACGAGATTAGAAATTTTTTCTCGATCTTCAGGATGTTGCTGCAAAAGACGCGCGATATTGGTTAAAGGTGCAATTGCCACAATCGTCATCGGCTGGTCGGCTTTTTTTAATACTCTATCCATGGCGGTCACGGCATCTATTTCAATAACCGAACAGGTAGGATCGGGTAATTCCAAACCGCCGAGGCCATTTGGCCCATGTACTGAGAGAGCTGTCACAGTCTTACCGGTTAAGGGAACAGCGGCGCCAGCAGCCACCGGTATGTGTTTTCCCCAAAAGCTAAGTAGTTTCAAAGCGTTTTCCGTTGATTGTGCCAGGCTGATATTGCCATGAACTGTTGTCAACAAATCAATTCTTAATCCTTCGTTCATAAAGGCCAGTGCCAGTGCCAAGGCATCATCTACACCAGGATCAGTATCTATTAAAATGTGTTTGATTGACTGCATTAAGGCTCCCCTGTCTCTTCTAGCAAAGGAATCTGCCGCTGGCTTTTGACATCGAAAATGCCCTTATCAGAAACCTTAATGGCAGGCGAGACCAATAGCGATAAGGTCGACAGAGACATGATCTCATTACTATTTTCGTAACCCAATTGTTGCATTGCCTTTCGGACTGCTTGCAGTTTTTCACCCAAACATGCGATCGGTTCATCGCTAATAATGCCAGCGATCGGCAAAGGAACATTAGCCAAAACTCTGTCATCTTTGACAACCAAATAGCCCCCCTGTTGGGCCGCGATTTGCCGATAAGCGATCGCCATTGCTTCGGGATCTGTCCCCATCACCATGAGGTTATGATGATCGTGCGCCCAGGTCGTTGCGATGGCACCGGGCTGCTTAATCGCACCGGCAACGAGTGCCAAAGTCATTTGGCCGCTTTTGCCATATCGTTCTTGGACTGCCAGCAAAGCCAAACCCGCACTTTGCCAATCGACTAATCCATGATGCACCGGCAATCTCTTTTTAACCGCTTTCGTAAAGGTACCCTTGGTTGAAATTTGAATCACATTAGCTGTGACTTGATTAACGTTAGCTGACAAACGCACTTGAAAATCAGCTGCCGAACGTTCGGGCACATGAATTGAATGATAATACGACTTATCAAAGCCCTTATGAGGAGGGATGGCTAATTGGTCAACAGGAACGCCCCTTTTATAAACATTTTGGATGGAAAACTGATCCAAATCATCTAAAATAACAAAATCAGCAATCCTACCTGGCGCAATCATACCGCGATCGGCCAAATGCATACGGCGCGCTGGTGTGTAAGTCGCCATATAGATTGCCCACTGGATCGGCAAGCCACACGCCACGGCCAGTTTAATAATCATATTCAACTGGCCGTGCCGCAAATCATCAGCCATTGTGTCATCCGTGACGAGTGCTGCATAATCAAAAAAACGATTCGCGACAATAGCAGCAATATTATCTTGATCGATAGATTTCTTTTGCAATTGGATGAACATACCATTTTCAATCTTTTCTTGAATCGAAGCTGGTGTCTGCTGTGTGTGATCCGATGAAATACCAGCATACATAAATTTGGCCAGATCCTCTCCACTAATAGCCGGTACATGACCCTCTAAGGGCATTCTCGGACGTTGCTGCTGACATAACGCAATGATTTGACGAATTAAAGAGTCGGGTTCGGAAGTAATACCGTTAAAATTCATGGCTTCACCAAGGCAAATAATCCTCGGATCAGTTAACAGTTCGCGCACCTCTTTTAAGCCAATATGGCCGCCAGTTGTCTCCAATTCCGGCGTCGTAGAAGGAACCGATGATGGAATGGCAAAAAAAGTGTCAATTAAAGATGGCTGATTCATAAAGTCTTTCAGACCCTGCAAACCATTTGTATTGGCTATTTCATGAGCATCGGCAATGATTGTTGTGGTACCAAAAGCAATGGCGGCCTGACTAAAATTAGTCGGCGTCGCCATAGAACTTTCAATATGCATATGTGAATCGATAAGACCGGGAATCACATAAGCTCCATTTAAATCAACGATGTTTTCAAAATAAAAATCATTTGGTAATTCATCTGCAATTTGAAAGAAGTTGCCATCAACGATAGCAACTTCCTTTTTTGAAAACGACTGTGTAAATGTATTATAAATTTGGCCATTAATCAATTTAAGATCGGCTTTAATCAATTTTTGTTCTCCTTAATTATTAATCAACGAATTCCAGCGTGTGATCCAAGTCTTTAAGTGCTTATTAACGTAATTGAAATCAACTGTCCTAGCACGGTCAGCCACCTTGCCATAAGTTTTATTCTTAGCTGCAGCAGCATTGAGTTTGACTTTTTGGTTTACTGGTGCATTATTCAAAGAAGTTGTCTTAGCGACCCGCTTTTGTACCGACTGAGAAATTCGAAAATCCAAATACTGATAAGCCGCTTTCAAATTCTTGCTGCCCTTGACAATTGAGACGGTATCATAGTTAGCATATGTGCCACTGTCAGGAACGACGTACTGCAACTTAGAATTTGAAGCCTGCAGCATTCCGACTGCATAGTCCCCGACAATCGCGGCGCTGATTTGACCTGAATTAAACATATTAGCTAAATCGGAAGATTGTGCATAGGTCTTAACTAAATTGGGTTTCAATGTTTTTAGAGCTGAAAAAGCTGCGGCACCGCCCTTATTGGTGATGCTTTTGCCAACGTGGTCAGCAGCAACATACATTGTCGCTGGGCCAAAAGTCGTCGTGATATCAGGAATGGCCAACTTATTTTTGAATTTAGACGACCAGAGCTGGTTCCAATTCGTTATTTTTCCAGTCTTGCTTTGATCATAGATGATGCCGAAACTGTTAATCGTATAAGGTATACTGTTCGTCTGCCGAGCCAACTTTTGCTGACTCTTTGATAAATATTTAAAGTTTTTTAATTTGGAAAAATCCAGTTTCTGAAATACTTTCGCTTTATTAGCTGTTAGTGCATTGTTCTGCGACAATTCAATCACGTCGACACCACTATTTTTATTTTTTTCCACTTGTGTTAAACGGGTCGCACTATCACCAAATTGGGCATTAGTCTTAACACCCGCTTTCTTAGAAAATGGTGTCAATACATCGGTTTGCATTTGTTTAGTACTAAGGCCAAAAGTAGAAATGGTTAAGCTTTTGGATCCCTTCGCATTTACGCTGCCAGCTGTCAGAGATAGGACTGATAAAATAGCCCCAGTGGCAAACATCGCACGTGTCAATAAATTCTTCTTAAATCTCATTTTCAATTCCCTTTAAATTCATTATTTGTTTAAGCCGAGTAATTTCCGACTAGGAAAATCCAAGAAAACAGCTTGCCCGGCCGGATATTTCTTGTCAGAAGAAGAAACAGCGATCACTGTTCCCAATGCTGTCTGAATTTCGTAGCGGTAGCTATCGCCTAAATAAGTCGAAAACAGCACTTCCCCCGGTAAAATATTTTGGCCATCAGCGTCCGGCTGTGTTTCTAAAATATCAATATTTTCAGGTCGGATCGTTAAACTGCTGCTATTTGGAGAAGCACCAGCCGCCTTGAAGACTTGGCCTTCTTTTAATAGAAAATGCTGACGGTCCAAACTCTTTGTGACTGAAAAGAAATTCTCATATCCGATAAAACGAGCAACGAATTCTGTCGCAGGTTCGTGATAAATTTTTTCCGAGCTGTCAAACTGTTCGATCGTACCACGATTCATAACCGCAACATGATCAGAAATAGCGAAACATTCCGATTGATCATGTGTCACAAAAAGCATCGTGAGTTTTAAGCGTTGTTGAATGGCGCGAATCATTTCGCGCATTTCCACTCGTAACTTGGCATCCAAATTGCTCAAAGGTTCATCTAAGAACAGCAGATCGGGTTCAGTGACCAAAGACCTCGCCAACGAGACACGCTGCTGCTGGCCACCAGACAATTCGCTTGGAAAACGTTTTTTATAATCTAACAAACCAACCATATCCAGCATTTCGTCAACTTTTTTGCTTAGCTCCGGCTCTCGCACGTGTTTATTTTTGAGACCAAAAGCCACATTATCTGCCACGTTCAAATGAGGAAATAAGGCATAACTTTGAAATACCATCCCGAAGTTGCGTTTGTAAACAGCTACTTTGCTAATGTCTTTACCGTTCACAAATATTTGTCCCTGGTTGGCTTTAATTAATCCAGCAATCGAACGTAGCGTGGTAGTCTTGCCACACCCGCTTGGTCCCAGCAGAGAAACTAATTCACCGTCTTGGACGTGCAGATTAATATCATTAAGTATTTGTGTTTTGCCATCATAACTTAACGCTAAGTTTTTTACATCTAAAGCAGCCATGTGCCCCCCCTAACTAACGAAACCCTTTAATCCAAGTTTTTTTTCAGCCAGCAGCATGAAAAGCAGTGTTAACAGCATTAAACAGCTTGAGATTGCTGAGACAGTCGGATCATAATTATTTTGCAGATAATTCAAAATTGCCGTCGGCAGCATATTGACATTAGGACCGCTCAAAAATACGGAAACGGGAATATTATTGAAAGAATTTATAAATGATAATAGAAAACCGGACAAAATACTTGTCGTAATATTAGGAACTAATATTTTGAAAAATCCGCTCAAACGCGAACTGCCTAGTATCCAAGCAGCTTCTTCAGCGCTGCCGTCAAACTGGCGCATACCTGCAATGATTAGCCTTGCGCTATATGGCAGGCAAATGAGAAAATGACCAAATAAAAGACTGATAAATAAAGGAAAATGCGCATAAATCACGAGAGATGAATAAAGCGAAAAACCTAACACAACTTCTGGTACCATCACAGGAGCCAAAAAGACATTTTCTAAAAAGCGGTTCATTCGATTACGTTTTCTAGTTAAAGCGTAAGCTGCTGGCAAAGCTGCCGCAGCAGCTGTCAAAGATGCCAACAAAGCAACCTCAAGGCTAGTGATAAAACCCTGAATAAAAGTGTCTTGCGCAAAAATATTAGCATACCAAGAAAAAGTGAAACCTTTAATCGGGAAAGAAATCGTTGGTTCGCTGCCAAATGAGGTCACGACAATCAAAAGCAAAGGTGCCAGTAGAAAAAACAAGGTTACAATACCAATAATTCTCATAAACAAATGCTGATTAGTGGCCATCTTTACCTCCTCTTATCCACTCTCTTTTGAAATTGCCGTAATAAGAGCGTCACGATTAATGCGATGACAATCATCACGGTCGCAATCACGCTGGCAGATTGCCAATTACCTAAAGTCATCGCTTGCTGGTAGAGCAAGGTTGACATAACTAAGCGCCGGTTCCCGCCTAAAATCTGAGGTGTTGTATATGCGGTTAACGCACCAACGAACACAAGCGTGACACCGGTGATAATGCCAGTAGTTAATTGGGGTATCGTCACTTTCCAAAAAATCTTAGCAGGCCGAGTCCCAAGCATTAAAGCTGCATTATCTAACTCTGGATCCAATTTTTCAGATTCGCCAATCAATGTGATGATCATAATTGGGAGAAACAAGTATACAATACCGACCACGATTGAACCGTCCGTATAAAGAAGCGGTACGGACTCCTGAGTCAGGTGCAGCAGTTTTAAAAGATTATTGACAATACCGTTGTTCCCTAAAATCGTAATCCAAGCATAATTTCGAACCACGCCGTTCGTTAAGATAGGGAAAACCACCAAAGTCATCAATAATGTTTTTTTAAAGCCCAGCTGTTTTGATAACCAAATACTTGTCGGTATGCCCATGACGAGAATAATCAGCGTAGCAATCAATGCAATGGTTACCGTACGGAATATAACTAATTGATTTTGCTGATTGGACAAAAAAGACACATAACCATCCGAAGAACTGCTAGAGAAGAAGGTCGGAATCACCATCATGAGCAGTGGGTACACAAAAGTGACAAGCAATAAAGCAATTCCGGGAAATATGAGTCCTATTTTGAATTTCTGTGGCACTTAACTACCTAACCTTTCGCTCTGTAACAACGTGATAACCAATTCATCTTATCACTATTTAACGAACTATATGACCCTAAAATACCTCAACGTTCCTAAAAAAATATTAAAAAAAGCTTAAATTGCTTTTTCATTCGTCTTTGTTCGGATTTTTCTGTGATTGGGCAACGACGAATCTGATGTCTGAATTTTTTTTAGAAAAATTATTCCTTAAAAAATAGACTACGGCGATACTGCTTAGGTGTCATACCTGTTTCGGCATGGAATAATTTAACAAAGTAACTCTTGTCTGCTAAGGAGAGCGCATTCGTGATCTCCTGGAGACTTTTTTTATTTGCGGCCAAAAATTTTTTGGCTAAGGCGACCTTCTGCTGGTTCACATATTGTTTGACTGTCAGACCAAAACTATTTTTAAAAATTGGATTCAAAGCTTCTTTTGAGATGCTGGCAACCTCCGCAATTTCTTTCAAACTTAATTTTTTGTCTAAATGATTGTCGATGTAGTCGCGACAAATCGTCGCTGTATCAGAATTTTTTTCGCCATTTTGCAGTTTGAGCGCATCGAAATAAGGCCAAACTAATGCCTTGATTTCCGAGTGAAAGTCCACGATTGTATGTTTATAAATTTGATCTATCAGCATGATACGAATTTGAGCAGCCGCTTCCAAACTCAAACCGGCATCCAAAGCATGGTCAGCCAAACTGCAAGCTAAAGAAATCAGCAATTCTTTCAGGCGACGCTGGTTTGGCAGTGCTGTGAGTTGGTTTTGATGAACACGGTTGGTAAACAGAGACTTCATTTGATTCATACCACGAATCACGCTTCTTTGATCAAGCGCCTGTAAGGCATCAGCCAGTTGTTCCTGATAAAAAAAGAAAAGTTTTTCCCTATCATCAGTTGATTTGGCTGAAGGCTGGTTTACCAATCCTAGCTGACTATCAGCCAGTACATAAAAAACCACCTGCTGGCACAAAGGTATCTTCTGCCCAGCCGACATGCTGATCAAAGAAGCTAACTGTTGGATTTTTTCAAAAGTCGATCCACTAGGTAAAGAAGACAAAGACGAAAGTTCTCGTTGAAAAAAATCATTAGGCAGGACCAGTAATTGATGGTTCTTGTCCCAAGGGAGAACAATCATTATACGGCTGCGAGCATATACGAAAACAAAATTATCGGCGGCAGCCAGGCGCGATATCTTCTGCAAATCATCGTCGGCCAGACCGAGCAGTACATTGTTATCACTGGTCAAGGCTGTTGCTTTCTTGGCATCCAGCCAAAAAAAAGCTTGATCCGTCATGCAACTTAAAAAAATAAGTTTTTTGTCTGCTTCCTTCATCCGCCCAATAACAAGTAGCCCTAAAAAACAAATTTACACAAATTCATTATATCGTTACACGAATTATCTACGAGGATTGTTAGCATACAGTCATCAATTAAAAGAGGAGATGATCAGCTGCAGAATTGAGAAGATCGTTTGACACAATTTTAAAAAATTTTTGAAAAATGGAGAATTATTTTGTCAATAGAATTTAAGAACATTGTCAAAACTTATGATCAGTCGCCGGTTCTTGAAAGTATTAATGCGGAAATCGCAAATGGCGAATTCTTTGCAATAGTTGGCCCCTCCGGATGCGGCAAGAGCACACTTTTAAGAATGCTGGCCGGGCTGATTGATGTGACTGACGGCGTCATTAAAATAGATGGACAGACGGTCAATAATGTGCCACCAAAAGACCGTAAACTGACGATGGTGTTTCAAGACTATGCTCTATTCCCTTTTTTAACCGTCGAAGAAAACATCGCTTTCGGGCTTAAAGCTCGCAAAATGCCAGAAACTGAAATCAGTCAGCGCGTCACTCGAGCCGTTGATATGGTTGGCCTCGCGGATTTTCGATCAAGAAAGCCTAAAGACTTGTCGGGTGGTCAAAGGCAACGAATTGCCTTGGCACGTGCGATTGCCAGTGATGCCAAAATATGCCTGATGGACGAGCCCTTATCCAACCTGGATGCACAACTGCGTGACCGTATGCGCACTGAAATTCGTGCTTTGCAGCGCAAGTTGCAATTGACTTTGATTTATGTCACGCATGACCAGATTGAGGCGATGACGATGGCCGATCACATTATGGTATTGAACGATCACCATGTACAACAGATCGACACACCATTAGGAATCTACAATCACCCGGCCAACGAATTCGTTGCCAACTTTTTCGGTTCGCCCCAGATTAACTTTCTTTCAGGCAGTTACAAAGAGCACGAACGAGAAATCGTGATTGATACAAAATTGCGTTTGCCTATACAGAATCAATTGACAAAAGAAAACTACTTGGTTGGCATCCGACCGAATCAACTGGATTTTCAGATCGCGAAGAATAATGGCGGTAATGCTTCTCTTACAGATCTGACAAATTTGGGTTCGCAGACTTTATTAACAGCCCGCTTAGATAATGGCCAGCAGTTAAGGCTAACAAAATCGGAACAAATCTCAATGCCGATCAATCAACGGATTGATTTGCATTTAAAAGGCCAGGCTTTTATTTTTGATCCGGAAAAAAAGAATCTTGCGGCTGTGAGTGTCGGAGTCGATCATGGATGAGAGCAAAAATATTATCCATGAGACAAGAATCCCGACATTGGCTGAAAACACAGGCTTGTTTAAAAAGACGAAAATGCGAGCACAGAGGACTAACCAGCGATATGCCCTATTGTTTTTAGGCCCTTCGATCCTGCTCCTAGCAGTGTTCATCTTTTATCCCATGCTTAAAACGATTTATTTAAGTCTGTTTCTGACAAATGGGAGTGGTCATAATACAGTTTTCGCTGGCCTGGGTAATTACGCGGCTCTGCTGAGTTCTCCCGGATATTTGGCCAGCTTGATGTCGACTTTGATTTATGTCGTCGGCGTCTGGGCACTCACTTTGGCTCTGGGCCTGATTTTAGCCAACGCGGCCAGTGTAAAAGTCCGTGCTTCTTCATTTTTTAGAACGATTTTCTCATCCACGATGGGTGTTTCGATCTCCGTTTCAGCTATTTTCTGGCTTTTTATTTTCAATCCGTCTATCGGCATCCTGAATCAAATCGCAGCCTTCCTGCATTTACCGCTATTAAATTGGGCCACCGATCCTAACTTGGCGATGATTTCGGTCATTATTTCAACGGTCTGGATGAATTTAGGGTTCGCTTTCCTGGTGCTATTCAGTGCCTTTCAATCCTTGCCGCTTAGCTTGTATGAAGAGACAGCTATTGAAGGCGTCGGTCCTGTTTATCGCTTCTTTCACGTGACGATTCCGCTGATTTCACCCACTCTATTTTTCGTTTCAATCATTACTTTTATCGAGGCCTTCAAAAGTTTTGGCCTAATTGATTTAATGACGGCTGGCGGTCCGAACAACGCGACTAATCTCTTGGTTTACCATATTTACCAGAATGCATTTTTAAACGGCAACTATTCTCAAGCTAGTGCGGAATCTGTCATTTTAACGATCATCATCGCCTTGCTTACCTTTTTGCAGTTCAGATATCTGGAAAGGAAGGTTAGTTACTAATGGAAAATCTGACACAATGGACGGCCAACCGAAAGTTTTGGCATTATGCCCTTTTAATTATTTTGTCGTTTTTGATTCTCGCCCCTTTTGCAATCGGTCTTTGGACCAGTTTGCTGCCAACTGCTGATATCTCTAGCGGCCACCTCTTTGGGGGATCTATTTCTTTGGACAATTACTGGGCTGCTCTGACACAGACACCGATTATTCGCTATCTTGTCAACAGTGTTCTGATCTCCCTATACACAATGCTGCTGCAGCTTTTCTTCTGTTCAATGGCTGCATATGCCTTTGTCTTTATTAATTTCAAACATCGTGATTTTTATTTTTACCTGGTCTTGTCGACGATGATGCTGCCTTTTGAGGCCGAAGTTATCCCTAACTTTCAGACGATCAAGGCTTTCGGCTTGTTAAATAGCTATACAGGTATGGTTCTTCCTTTTATGACTTCGGCCTTCGGCATTTTCATGCTGCGGCAGGCTTTTAAACAAATTCCTTTTGAATTAAAAGAGGCTTGTGACATTGAAGGCTTGAGTCACTGGCAGTTTTATATGAAGTGTGTATTGCCTTATAGCCGTTTGAGCTTATATACACTCGCTGCTTATAGTTTTCTTTCTGCTTGGAATCAATATCTTTGGCCGATGCTGACGACTTTTAGTGACAACATTCGTCCAGTCCAAGTAGGCCTGCGCGAGTTGCAATCTCAAGAGACCTTTAATAATTGGGGCATGATTCAGGCCAGCGCCGCAATCATCGTGATCCCAACGCTGATCGTCTTATATTTTGGCCAACATTATTTTAAAAGCGGCCTGAATGAAGGAGCTGTCAAATGACCAGTCACAGAAGCATATCACGTTTCCTAATTCTGATATCGGTCAGTTTTCTTGTGACCGCGGGTTTACCATTTACTGCTTGCCGATTTGCACAAGCTGCCAATCCTAAAAGGATTAAAATTGTCTTTTGGAACGAGATGACCGGCCCAGCTCAAGCTCAACTGACGCAATTCGTACAAAAATTCAACCACTCTCAGAGCAAATATGAGGTCGAATCGCATTTCCAAGGAAGTTATGAAGAGGCTGTTCAAAAAATTTTAAACACACATGGCAGCAATGCTTCGCCGGCTCTATTTCAATCTGCTGATATCTCTGTGAGCCAGCTATATCACAGCGGCTATATTACAAAAATACAAAAATTCATTGATCAGGATAAGCAATTTAACATTAATAAAATTTCACCAGTCGCACGATCATTCTATAGCCAAAAGGGTCAACTGCTGGGAATGCCTTTTAATAGTTCACAACCTGTACTTTATTACAATGCCAGTTTGCTAAAAAAATATAAAATTACGCCACCGCCTTTGGACCCGACCTACGCGGATGTGACACGAGTGGCTACGCAATTGTATCAACGCTCCGGAAAAAAAGTGAAGGGTATGACAATGGAGGTCTATGGCTGGTTGTTTGATCAGCTGGTCGCTAATTCAGGTCACTACAGCGTCAATAATGAAAACGGCCGGATTGCAACCCCTAGCAAGGCAACCTTTATCAACCCAGGATCCATAGCAGCTATGAAATGGGTTCAAGATAACATTAAGAAAGGAAACTTTATCAATTATGGTTCCGGCGGCAATGCCTCAGCCAATGAAATCGCAGCTTTCTTATCTGGTAAATTAGGCATCTTTATGGAGTCATCAGCTGAAATCGGACAACTTACTCTTGGTATGAAAAATCAAAAATTAGGTGTCAGCTATTATCCGCATCAAACAGGCAAAAAAGCTAATGGTGTGGCAATTGGCGGTGCAGCTCTTTGGATTGGCAACGATAAACCTGCCGCTGTTCAGCAAGGTGCTTGGACTTTTATCAAATATTTGGAAAGTGCCCAAAATCAAGCCGATTGGCAAAAAGCAACCGGTTATCTCGCATTAAATCGTGATGCGAAAAAGACGAAGACCCTGCAAAAACTGTATCAACAAAACCCGGCTTTAAAAGTACCCAGCGATCAGTTAGCAAGAACCGAGGCTAATAATGCCAATTCCGGCATTTTCGTTGAAGGAATTGTCCAGGAACGAATCATTTTAAACACGGCTTTGGATCAGATTTATAGCCGCAGCAATATTCATACAACGCTGCAGCAGGCCGAAAAGGCCATGAACACCTATATCAGCAACAACAACCGAGCCAATGGCTGGTCAAATTAATTTTAGAAAGTGCCTCATATGCCAGATAAAAAAACACTGATTTTTGCCCATCGCGGCATTCCCGCTTTAATAGCAGAAAATTCTCTTTCCTCTTTTCGATATACACTTGAGCATCATGCCGACGGCATCGAATTCGATGTCCATCTCACCAAAGACCGCATCCCCGTGATCATGCACGATGAACGTTTGGACCGCACAAGTGACGGCAGTGGTTTTATCAAAGATAAGACTTTTGCCGAATTGAGAAAGAGCCATTTAAAAGATGGGCAGCAGGTTCCGTCTTTAAAAGAATTCTTGGAACTCGTTAATCAACAGCCTATCCGCTTGAACCTAGAATTTAAAACCGATCTATTTCATTATGCAAATATTGAAAATATTGTGATGGACATGGTCGGCCAATATGATTTGAAATTCCCGGTCATTTACTCTTCTTTCTATTTAAATTCGCTTAGGAATTGCTATGCAATTGATCCGACCGGCCAATATTGTTTCCTTCATTCGAAATACGTACACAATCCGGCGCATTTTATGAAGGCCAATCATCTTGCCGGACTGCATTTAAAACACTATCAAAAGCTCACTAACGGGTTGCCGCAGAGAATCTGGACCGTTGACGATCCTTTAGTAGAGAAAAAACTCTTGAGGAAAGGCGTCGCTGGTATTTTTACAAATAATTTTCTGAGAGCGGGCCAAGTCGCAACCTTTTTCCAGTAAAATTAAGTTAGCAGCAAAATAATAGGAGCTTTCTCATGGAATTATTGTCCACTGACCAACAAGCCTTCAGGATCTGCCAGCTAACCGATCTGCATCTGGGCAGCCGTCCTTTTTCCGTCGAAGATCAGGAGACGCTCAAACGCATCAGCCGGGTGCTGGCCAGCGAACATTTTGATCTGATCATGATCACAGGCGACTTGATTTGGGGAAATAGAATCAAGCAGCCTGAAGAAGTCCTGAGTTATTTTTATCGCTTGTTTGACCAAATCGGCACGCCAATCGCTGTGACCTACGGCAATCATGATACAGAGGGAGATTTTGGCCGTAGCCGTTTGCGCGAGCTGGAAAAATTGATTAAGCACCCTGCCAGCAAATACGATATTTTTGTTTTTCATGACTTGGAAAACTATGTCTTAAAAATCTTTGGGCGTGATAACCGAGAACTCTCTCACCTGCTCTATGTCTGGGACAGCGGCGCCTACAGCCGCAATAATCGTATGGGCTTGTATGAGCCGATCAGTCCCGAACAGATCCGCTGGTTTGCTCAGCTACCTGAGCCAGAAGACCCGGATCGCGCTGATTTAGGTTTCATCCACATTCCGATTCCTGAATTTGCACAAGCACAAAATCTGATTCGTGATGGCCAAATTGCCGAGAAAGTCGGTTCACCAGAAATCAACTCGGGCCTCTTCTACAGCTTGCTGAAAAAAGAGAATTTCAAAGCTTTGTTCGCCGGCCACGATCACAACAATAATTTTACGGGCAGCTATAAGGGAATTGACCTGGTCTACGGAAACGTTAGCGGCTATAACACTTACGGCAACCTGGCCCGTGGTTATAAATTAATTGAACTGTATCCCGATCATGCAACCTATAAAAATATTCCCTTTATCATTGATTGATTTATATGTATAAGAAAAGACCGCTAAAAGCGGTCTTTTTATGTGGCTAAGGAACAAAATTACTTCACAGCGCCATTGACGACACCGCTGATAATCTGCTTTTGTGCAAATAGGTAGAAAACCAGAACTGGCAGCGAGGCCAGCATATAAGAAGCAAAAGCCAGGTTATAATTTGTTCCGAATTGTGACTGGAAAACCAATTGCGCCATCGGCAGCGTAACAGCTGAATTGCCGTTTCCGCTCAAAACAACCAATGGCAGCAGCAAGTCATTCCATGAGGCTAAGGCTGTCAGAATCGCCACTGTGGCGTGCATGGGTTTGAGCAATGGAAAAATAATTTTCCAGAAAATCTGCCAGCTGTTGGCACCATCCAGATAGGCAGCTTCGTCTAAGCTGACCGTGATATTTTTCAGATAACCAACATACAAGAGAACACTCATTGACATTTGAAAGACCAGATACATCAGCACCAGGCCGAATTTATTGTCAATTCTCAAAAATGACAGCTGTTTGACCAAGGGCAGCATCAGCATGGAAAATGGCACAAACATCGCGCTCACAAGATAATAGTAGGTCCAGCGATAAAAACGCTTATTCATGTTACGGGCAATCGCATAGGAAATGATCGATGTCAGCAGGACAACGACAACGACACTGCAGACCGTGATGACCAGTGAATTGAAGGCCGTTTGAAAGAAATTAGTCGTCGTGATTGCATCTATAAAATTAGCAAACTGTAAAATTTTCGGAAAACGGAAGAAGTTTGCCAGATTGGTGCCCATTTCCGAAGGTTTTTTCAAAGAAATAATAATTGCCATATAAAGTGGTATTAGGATTAGGACTGATAGAACCGTGACAAGAATTGTTGTCAGCCAATTAGTCTTGTGAGCCGTCATAACTGTACCTCCCGTTTATTCAAAACTTTCAACTGGAACACAGAGATTGCCACAATGATGATGAAGTAGATCACTGAATTGGCGCTTTGGTAACCGAACTGATTGCCACTGAGGCCGTTTTGATAAATCAGCATCGAAATTGAGGTCGTCGAAGAGGCTGGACCGCCGCCAGTCAAGGACATGATCTGATCGAAGACCATCAAAAAGTTTCTCATGCTGACAACCAGATTGATCGTAAAGAATGGTGCCAACAGCGGAAATGTAATCGTCCAGAAAGTGTTCCAACTGCTGCTACCATCCATTTTTGCCGCTTCATAGATATCCGTGGGGATTGTCTGCAGACCGGAAATATAAATCAGAATGTTAAAGGCCACAGACTGCCAAGCGACCGTAATCACGATTCCGGTCCAAGCTGTATTGGCGTTTCCCAAAATACTGGAAGAAAGAAAGACCCAGCCCAGTGCTTTGCCCACTGATGGCAGCATGAAAGTGAAAATGTAATTGAAAATATAACCCACGATCAAACCGCCTAGGACATAAGGCAGAAAATAAATGCCTCTAAAGAAAGTCTTGAACTTCACATTTGAATTCAAAGCCAAGGCCAATAAGATACCAATCACATTGACCACAACAGTCGTGACAACCGCAAATTTAAATGTGAACCAATAAGAAGATAGAACTGATCCGTCCGTAAACAGACGGAAATAGTTGCTCAGACCGATGAATCTAAAGGTGCCAAATCCCTTTGAATTGGTCAAACTATAGACGAATCCTGTCAGCAGCGGCACCGTATCAAACAGGAAGAAAATCACGACCAGCGGTACTGTCATTAATAGAAATATTTTTTTGCGGCTCATTATTCGCCATCCCCTTCCGGACCCAAAATATTCTTCAAGCCGCTGTTCATCTGATTAGTAAAGGTCTTGGTCTTCTCGTGATTAACCAGATATGCCTGCAGCATGCTTGGTATTTGCAACTCAGTCGGATACATATATTGCGGCGACATCGTGATGCGTCCCTTGCGTAAATTCGGCACCACATCACTAATGGAGGCAGGATAAGTATTGACTTTTTTCAGCGTTGACAAGGCAAACTGCTGCTTAAGATATTTTTGGTATGACTGTTTTGCCAGTAAATAAGTCAACAATTTTCTCGTCGCGGCATAGTGCTTGGTCTTTTTTGAAATTGAAAAGACAATATCGATCCCGGAAACACTCTTGCTGGGTTTGCTATTGTTGGCAGGGAAGGTAAACATGCCGAGATTAATTTTAGGATTAACCTGTTTGATTAAAGGAATTGCCCAGTTGCCCTGCAGGTACATGTAACTTTTGCCGTTGGCAAAGGCTGAGGTTGCGTCGTTGTAATTATAGGAAAAAACATCACCCTGCGAATACTGACCAAGCTGGCGCAGTTTTTGCAAGGGCCGATTATATTCGGCATCATATTTCCCGATGGTCGCAGCCGTGATATTGAAGGCACGTGCTTTCATCAAATTTCCAGCCAAGGGATTAAAGGCCTGCTGAATCGTCCAGTCATCCTTATAGCCCAAATGCAGCGGCGTCTTCCCTTCGGCTTTCAGCTTTTGGCATAAAGCGATAAATTCCGGCCAGGTCTGTGGGATTTTCAATCCGGATTTTTCAAACAGCGTCTTATTGTACAAAACACCCGAGACATTGGCCGCATATGGTACGCCGTGGATTTGGCTGCTCTTTTCCAGAAACTTCATGTTTGCCACATAGGAAGAGCTGAACTGCTTTAAAATCGGGTCATGTGTCAAATTCCGAAAAACATCTGCCTTGGCGTAATCAACATAATACTGTTCACCGCCCAGGCCGATTAAATCCGGCACCCGGCCTTTGACCATACGTGTTTTCAAAACCGTGTAGGCATCGCCCGGCGCAGAAAGTTCAACATGAATATTTGGATTTTGTTTCTCAAAACCATTAATCAGGCTTTGAAAAGTTGCGGTCGCCTCCGGCTTGAAAACAAATAATTCGATGCTGACACCTTTCTTTTTCGGCGTCCGGACAGCCCAAATCGAGAACAGGGCCATCAGAACTGCCGCAGCAATAATTATCCATATATAAATTTGACGACTTTTTTCATGATGACTCCTTTTTGGACAAGAGCCAAATGGCTTCATAAGGCCTCAGGACGGCCTCTTTAAAACTGCCCTTTTGACGATCCTGATAATTGGCAGCCAGTATAGCAGTGTCATTGGCCAAAAATGGCGAATCCCAAGACAAGTTTTGATCGGAAAAATTTAAAATAACTGACAAATCAGCTGCGGCATCCGATCGCGAAAATGCGAAGACCGCTTCTGGCGTATCAGGGATTTCTCGGTAATCGCCATCCTGCAAAACTGGATTGTCTTTTCGCAGCTGAATGATCTTTTTGTAATAAGCCAGAATAGAATCTTGATCCTGCTGGCTTTGGCTGACATTGATTTTAGAAAAGTTCGGATTGATGCCAATCCAGCTTTGGGCATCTGTAAAACCGGCGCCAGCTTCTGTCCCAGACCACTGGATTGGCGTCCGGGCGTTATCCCGGCTGTTTTGTCCGATACGCGCCACAATATCTTCTTGGCTGAAACCTTCAGCTGCCATCTTGTCGGCATAATTCAGCGACTCGACATCGCGAAAATCCGACAAGGCCTGCCAAGGATAATTGGTCATGCCGATCTCATCTCCTTGGAAAATATAAGGCGTACCCTGCAGAGAAAAAATCAGCGTCGCCAACAGTTTGGCACTTAAATCCCGATATTGCAGGGAATCATTGCCAAAACGCGAGACAATCCGCGGAAAATCGTGGCTGCCTAGGAACTGTCCCGACCAGCCTTGCCCATTCAGTTCAGTCTGCCAAAGACCGATAACACGTTTAAAATCCGCCATCGTAATCGGCCGTTTGACCCAATCGCCGCTGCGCAAATGGTCCAGATTCATTAATTGAAACTGGAAAACCATCGTCATCTCACCGGTCTGCGGGTTCGTATAACGTTTGGCCTCTTTAATATCAGCACCGCCAGTCTCGCCAACTGTCAAAATTTGCGGATCTTTGCCATAACTGCGATTCTTTAGTTCAGTCAGATAACGATGCGTCAAGTCTGAATCATGGGTAATTTTCGTCTGCAGAATTTTTCCGATACCGTCAATAGCATCAAAACGAAAACCTTTAGCACCTTTAGCCATCCAAAAATTAACCACTTCAGCCAGTTTTTCACGCACGAGTGGATTGTGCCAATTCAAATCGGGCTGGCTTTTATCAAAAGAATGATAATAATAACTTTGTCTGAGCTCATCAAACTGCCAGACAGAACCGCCAAAAGAGGCCTCGTCTTCAGATCCAGAGCCTGCCATGTCCTGCGCATCGCGCCAAATGTAAAAATCATCATAGGGCTTGATCGAAGCACGCGATTTGATGAACCAGTCATGCTGATCCGACGTGTGATTGAAAACCATATCCAGCATGATGCCAATATGACGGTCGGCCGCCTGAGCTGTCAAGGTTTCAAAATCAGCCATCGTACCGAACTCAGGATTGATAGCGTAATAGTCGGACACATCATAGCCATTGTCGTGGTTAGGTGATTTGAAAATCGGTGTCAGCCAGATCATTGTGATGCCTAAATCGTGCAGATAATCCAGTTTCTCCGTGATGCCAGGCAGATCGCCAATACCATCATGGTTGCTGTCTTTAAAACTTCGCGGATAAATCTGATAAATTACCTGTTGATTGAGTTGCTCATTCATCGTTAAACTTTCCCCCAAAGAAAAGAATATTTGTTTTTGTAAGCGTTTTCTATTAGAATAACAACTAAAAGTATAACGATACTGACATGAATAAATTGACGAACACATTAAAAGATTTCACAAAACACGGCGACCCGCTCACACCGCTCGCCATTTACGACCAGAATTATCCGCATGGTGGTTTGAATGTGCCCTACCATTGGCATGACGAATGGGAATGGATTTGGGTCCAACAAGGCGATCTCAGTTTTACGATTGACGAAAAGAAGCTGATTGTTCACGAAAATGACATGGTTCTGATTAACAGCTGCGTGCTGCACGAAATCCGTTCAATCAAAAATACGCCTTCCCTGCACCATGCAATTGTTTTTTCTCCGGAAATTTTAAAGAGCAGTTACGAAGATCAGATGATGGTGGAATTGATCAAACCCTTTCTGACTGGGAAAATCGTTTTGAACACCTTGCTGCCGGCCGACCGCAATGCGAAATACCGGGCTTTGATGCAGGGTATTATCACAGCACATGCGACCGGTCAAAAAGATTGGTATTTTCAAAGCAAAATTTTGATTTTGGAACTATTGAATCTTTTCTTTTCGGATCATCTTTATCAGACCCGCCAAGAAAAAGACCACGTTGATTTAAATGAACATTTCTTCCAAGCGGTCAGTTACATTCACGAAAATTACGCCAAAAAGATTACGATCTCTGAGTTGTCGCAGATAACCGGCCTCTCTAGCGAATATTTTATTCGTAAATTCAAAAAGACTTATGACCAGACGCCGCTTACTTACATCAATAATTTCCGCCTTTATAAGGCCAGTCAAATGTTGGCTGAAACGCACAATGACATTACCGAGATCTGTTTTGCCTGCGGATTCAACAGTGTCAGCTACTTTATTAAGCTATTCAAACACGAGAAAAACATGCCACCTGGCAAATACCGCAAACAAGCCCTATCCAACAAAAAGCGTGCAACTGAAAAGTGATCTTCAAGCAATTTAAAAAAATAGTTTAAGCACGTGCATTTTCAAAAATATGTGTTAACATAATTGGTGTAAGCGCTTCCGAAGTTATTCCACTCATAAAAGTAATCACTTAAAGCTATCAGTAGGTCGCTTACATTAATCAATTCCATTTATGCTCGACCCGCAAGCAGGTACATGGTTCTCCGCCCTTATTGCTTGCGGGTTTTTATATACAAAAAATCCCCGGCGAATGTCAGGGATTTATGTTTTTACATCTTCTTTTTTAAATTGAAAAGCGTCCCAACGGCAAAACCGAGTGCCACGCCCAGGGCAATATTAGCTGCCGCAAAGGCAAGGACTGGTTTGACAGGTAATTTTGTTTTAATGGTCAATGGTCCGCCGAACATGTCATGTGCTGGTTTGTTATGGTCTTTCATTCTTGCCTCCTTGTATAAAAAAACAGCTCCCCCGACAGTCTTGAATCATTTGGCACTGCCCAAATGCTCTCACTGTAACCATTTCAATGCCGATGTCTTGAAAGCTATTGCTCAAACACCGAAACATAAATGCTGGTAGGAACTGCTCCGGGTCTCATGAGATCCAATTTGCTCATACGAGAAATCTTTCGAGTGGCTTAAACCGCTTTTATGATCTCTTAAACCCTATAAACATCATAACATAGATCTGATTGAAAAGAAAGCGCTCTCACAAAATTATCCTAAACCTTTAATGCCAAAATCCGCGATCTCATAAAAGATTGGTCAAAAAATCCAAGTTGCTCATGATTGCAGCTCCAAATACTGCAATAATCGTACCGATGATAATCAGCCTCATCTGATAGCTAGTCTTCTTTTCTTTCAATATGAAAATACCACCAAAGGTACCAACAATAAAGCCCATAGAACTGAGCGTTGAAGATACGGCCTGGCCAAGATTTGGATTGGCAATTGAAATAAATAATGCGATGTTGCCAATTCCCCAAACAAAACCAGGAATAAAGTTTTTAAAAGTACTGGCGTTAAAAATCTGCTTAGTCTCATGCGTGATCAAATAAATAAATAAGAAGGCACCGATCACCATACCAACGGACTGCGGAAAAATGATCGTAATCATATATTGGACTCCGTGATCCGCGTTAAGAATACTTTGAGAGACATGCATCCAGCTTTGCAGCAGACGCGGCGTAATAAAGTAGCCCATGAAGCCAAGTGTTGAGAAAGTCAAGGGCAGTAGACCCGCTAATGATGACTTTTCTCGATTGTCAGACCTAGTCTGCGTGCGATCACGCGTCTGAATAAGCATGGCCCCGATAACAATCAAAATGATACCGATAATCGCAACAAACCACTTGGCCATAGTTTGCCACTCTCCTAGTACAGCTGCCCCTAACAATGCATTACCAACAATTTGACTAGTCATCGATAATGGCACTGCTCTGGAAACTCCTAAAGATTTAATCGCAACGAATTGAAAACCTTGTCCAACAGTCCATAAGATACCTGATATTGAACCAATCACAACAATCGTCGAATTCATTGTATAGTTGTGCGGCAATACCCATAATAAATAAATTAGCACACCAAATATCAAGCCACCAAAAGTTAATCCTAGTGTCTGCTGAGATGAATTCCCGCCAAATTTTGTTGCAAACAATCCAAGTGATCCCCAACACAAAGCTGGAATCAGTGCAATGATAATCGCCATTTCTTTGTCCTTCCTAAACCCAGTTTTACTCAAAACAGATATTGAGATAAATAGTGTGCCGACTGAAGCATCCCGGCTTTTCGAACAGCTAGGCTCTTATCAAAGGCCGCGTCTTCCATCTCAACTGCGCCGGTACCATCATAACCAACATCTGTCAGTGCTGAAACAAACTTGCCAAAATCAACATCACCCAGCCCAGGAAGCTTCGGTACCATAAACTGCAGAGGTGTCGCTAAAATACCAACATCGGATAACTTATTCTCTAAGACTTTAATATCTTTGAAATGAATCTGAAAAAGTTTGTCTGAGAATTCATAAATCGGGGCAATGTAGTCCATTTTCTGCCAAACCATATGCGATGGATCGAAATTAATTCCTAAGTTTTTGGTTGGGAGAATTTTGAATATTTCGCGCCATGTCTGCGGTGAATAAAAGATATTTTGCCCTCCTGGCCATTCATCATTTGTAAACAGCATTGGACAATTTTCAATACCAATGCGAACATGCAAGTCCTCAGCATACTGCAGAATGTCTGGCCAGATCTTGGCAACTAATTTATAATTATCTTCTAAATTCGTATTCTGTTTTCTACCAATGAAGGTATTGACCAGGTCCAATCCGAGAATATGTGCTGATTGAATGACCTTCTTCAGATGCGTAATTACAAAACTTCGTCGATCCAAATCCTGATCCATCACATTTGGATAATAACCAAGTGCGGATAGAGAAACACCATGATCGGACAAATATTTTTTGATATAGCTTGCATAGCCATCATCGGCTATTACTTTGTCAACATTTAAATGACTGACGCCAGCATATTTTCTTGTCGCCTTTTCCTCTGGCCAGCTCGCTAATTCGATTTTCTGAAAATGATTTTTCTCAGCAAAATCAACTACCTCTTCAAAAGTTAGATCTGGAAATATTGCACTTAAAAAACCTAATTGAATCATTTTTACTCCTCTCAATATATAGATATATAGAAAATTTTCAAACCATTGATAAATTCATGTAGTAGCTAGCTACTTAGTCACCTGAACCGTTTTACCTAATTTATTAGATTCAACTGCAGCAAAGACAGCTCGCATCGCAGCTAAAACAGTGATCGCATCAATCATCGACGGGCGCTTTTCTAAAATGGCACTGACAAATTCATCAATGACGCCTGAATTGGCTTGGTGATCATTTGTCTGAATCTGATCAGTGTCGTAGAAAATCTTTTCACCATTTTTCAAAATAATTTTAATTGCATAATGTGGATCATCATAAATTTTCATGATGCCCTTGCTACCATAGAGAATCGTAGAATTATCTTCTTCGCCGTAATAGGTCCAGCTAGCAGACATAGTACCGATGGCACCGTTAGCCATTGTGTAGATACTGATCGCATTGTCATCAACCGCAATAAAATTACCGTCAGCATCTTTTTTGTCCAAAGTGGCCATCTTGGCCGATACTGAAACAACCCTGCTATCTAACAAATATTGAATCAGGTCTGTTTTGTGGACGCCTAAATCAAAAATAGCGCCAAACTTAGAACGATTTTGATCAAAAAACCAGGTACCAGGTCCAGCGTTCACACTCCATTGTTCAGGCCCACCGTGGCCAAAAGTAGTCTTAAAACTTAAAACTCTGCCGATCAATCCTTGAGACAGTAATTTTTTTGCAGTCAAGTGTGCCTGAGCCAAGCGCTGGTTGTGGCCAATCATTAAAGCGCGATGATAGTCTCGAGCAGCGTGAATCATGGCCTTGCAATCTTCGATAGTAGTCGCCATAGGCTTCTCACATAAGACATCTTTCCCAGCTTCAAGTGCCTGAATCGATACTTGAGCGTGCGCAGCATTGGCTAAGCAAACACTCACAGCATCTATTTTGCTATCAGCTAATAGTTCCTTGATACTCGCATAGACTTGTCCACCATACTCTTGAGCTGCCCTGGCAGCGCGTTGTGCCGTGTAGTCAAAATAGCCAACCAAGGTCACATTTGGATTCGCTGCATATTCTGGCAGATGCCTCATCTGAGCAATCTTTCCGCAGCCAATAACAGCAACGTTTAATTTTTTTTTAGTCATTTTTCTCCTTTCGTCTGCTCAACAGAGATAATTATATTCTAGAAGCGCTTACATTTCAATTAATATTTCATTTTATAAAATATTTCATTTTTAATTTCATTATTCAATGGAAGAAATCTGCGAAAGAACTATCGCATATAATTGAGCATATGAAGATTTTGCTCAATTTACACATAAAACAGCATTTGCAGAAATCGGGTCCAAAGCAATGAAAACAAAGATAAACGCTTACGATATTGCCAAGGCTGCCAACGTTTCAGCGGCAACTGTTTCTCGTTTTATGCATCACCCTGAAAAAATCAAAAATAGCACAGCTGAGCGCATTCAAGCAGCGATAGACAAGTTCGGCTATGCACATAAAGATACAAAACAAAATGGCCAAAAACGAATTATTTTACTAAACGTGCCTGATATTACGAACATTTTTTACGCAGAAGTGATTGAAGGTGCCAAAGAATCAGCTGAATCCAATGGCTATCATTTACTTGTTGATCAGACTGCCTTGAACGCATCCAATATTCTGCTTTTTGCGACTCTAATTACGAAGCTGCACGTCTTCGGCGTAATTATTCTCAACCAGCTGCCAACGTATATTTTGAACAAGATTGCTAAAATGACGCGTGTCGTCCAATGCTGTGAATATAATCCTAGTGCTCAACTGCCATTCGTATCTATAGACGATTACAGCGCTGCCAAAATGGCAAGTAAACAATTTTTAGTGAGTGGCAAAAAACAACTTGCCATGATCAATGGCAATCAAGACTTTAAATATGCGCATGAACGAGAACGTGGTTTCTGTTCCGCTATCACGGAGGCGGGCGCAAAAATCAATCCAGATTGGATTGTGTCCTTGCCTGTGATTAGTTATGATCTTGCCTATTCAACAGCTGTTCGTCTCCTAAATCAGAAAAACCATCCTGATGCCTTCTTTTGTGTTTCAGACACTCTTGGGGCAGGGGTTGTTAGCGCTGCTCGCAAATTGAAATTAAAAATTCCTGAAGATGTGGCAATTATCGGTTTTGACAACACCATTATTTCGAATGTGATCAGCCCTTCTCTCACAACTATTAATCAGCCAAAATGGCAAGAAGGTTATTTGGCAGTAGATCTGCTTGTCAATAATTACGATCGCGAGCAGCTGAACAATCCCGATAAACAAATTAATTTACCAGTTGAACTGATTGTCAGGGAGTCTACTTAAGTAATAAAGAAAGCGCTTTCAAATAAAATCATTTAGGCCCTTTTTCCCAGTTTACTCGTAAAGAAAGCGTTTACACTAATGAAGGGTTATGCTAACATGAAGTCGTTCGGATGAGTGCTCATTCGAATGAGTCTGTTTGCCGGCCCCGCCTTTTCGGCTAGCGAACAACTTCTTTTAAAGAAAAATGTAAGCGCTAACAATAAGGATTGGAGTTTAGAATGGCTACTAAAATTTTATTAGTTTGTGCAGCTGGTATGTCGACCAGTATGCTGGTTTCCAAAATGAAAAAAGCAGCTGAAGCCGACGGCATTGACGCGGAAATCCAAGCCACGGCAGCGTCTGACGCCGGTAACATCATTGAAGAAATGCATCCGGATGTTCTAATGCTCGGCCCACAAGTCAGGTACATGGAAGATGACTTTAAAAAGAGAATCGATATTCCGGTTGAAGTAATTAATATGCAGGATTACGGCCTAATGAAGGGCGACAATGTTTTAAAGTCTGCTCTGGCCCTGGTAGGACAAAAATGACAGAAGCAAAAACACTCGAAGAAAACGATCAAGAACTGCAGGTTGTGATGCAGTTGATTATGTTTGGCGGAAACGCAAAAAGCTCGGCTTTTGAAGCCTTAAGAGCTGCTAAGACAGGTGATTTCGACCAAGCGGAAGCCAAATTAAAAGAGGCTGACGGCTTCTTATCACAGGCTCACAACGCCCAGACTGCCATGCTGACAGATGAAGCGAATGGCAAGCACGCCCATGTGTCGCTGCTGATGGTACACGGCCAGGATCATATTATGAACGCAATTACCTTCCGTGACTTGGCCGGCGAGTTGATTGACTTGTATCGACGTTTGGATCAGCAAAAATAAGCATATCTGTACAGAAATTGGCGAAAGCCGCAATTAGGCTAAATTGGAGGTATTTTTTGGCGTTCTCAAAAAACTTTTTATGGGGCGGCGCTGTCGCCGCCCATCAACTCGAAGGCGGCTGGCAGGCTGGCGGCAAAGGTATCAGTATTGCTGATGTGATGACAGCTGGTGCCAATGGCGTTCCCCGAGAAATTACAGATGGTGTCATCCCCGGCAAGAATTATCCCAATCATGAAGCGATCGATTTTTACGACCGATATCAAGATGATGTGAAACTTTTTGCTGAATTAGGCTTGAAGTGCTTTCGGACCAGTATTGCCTGGTCTCGGATTTTCCCTCAAGGCGATGAAGAATTGCCAAACGAAGCCGGCTTGGCTTTCTATGACAAGCTTTTTGACGAGCTGCTGAAATACCATATCCAGCCCGTCATTACGTTGTCTCATTTTGAAATGCCCTACCACCTGGTCAAAGCCTATGGCGGCTGGCGCAATCGTAAACTGATCGGCTTTTTCACACATTACGCCGAAGTTGTCTTCAAGCGTTACAAAGACAAAGTTACCTATTGGATGACTTTTAACGAAATCAATAATCAGACCAGCGGCATGAACGACTGGTCGCTGTTTACGAACTCCGGCCTGCAGATTCAGCCAGGCGAAAACGCCGAACTGCTTATGTACCGTGCCAGCCATCATGAATTAGTGGCCAGCGCATTAGCCGTCCAAATCGGCCATCGAATCAACCCGAATTTTATGATCGGCAGCATGTTTTCCACCGGGCCTGTCTACCCGGCCAGCCCTGACCCTAAAGATACGATGAAGGCTCAGAAACTGATGCAGGCCAACTGCTGGTATGCTGACATCCAATGTAAAGGCAGGTATCCAGCTTGGCTGAAACATTATTTTTCCGTTAAAAATTATGATATCGGCATCACGCTGGCCGATGAAGACATATTAAAGGCCGGTACTGTCGACTACATTGGTTTTTCCTATTATGCTTCGCACGTCGTCAAAGCGGCCGCAGACGAACCAGCTGATTTTATGACGCCGGGCCAAAATATCGAGGTTAAAAATCCGGCCCTATCCCGATCCGATTGGGGATGGGAAATCGACCCAGTCGGCTTAAGGGTCACTTTGAATTGGTTCAGCCAGCGTTTTGACCTGCCGTTATTTATCGTCGAAAACGGCCTTGGTGCTTTTGACAAACTAGACGGTGACCAGATCCATGACGACTATCGGATTGATTACCTGAAAAAGCACATTGAACAGATGGCACTGGCCGTCGACGAGGACGGTGTCAATCTGCTTGGCTATACGCCTTGGGGGATCATCGATCTGGTCTCAGCGGGCACCGGCCAAATGGATAAACGCTATGGACTGATTTACGTCGATAAAAACGATGCCGGAGAAGGCAGCCTCAAGCGCCTTAAAAAGGACTCCTTCTATTGGTATCAGAATTTGATTCGGCATAATGGCAGTCAGCTCGCTTAAAATTTTTTAAAACGCATCCATGAGCGGATGCTTTTTTAAACGCCGCATATTTTGCCTGCTAGAAAGGATCTATCATGACACAACAAATCAGCAGCTTGGATACGGCCGCATTGGTTAAGAAAATGACAGCTGAAATTCAAAAAGGCCATATCGGTGACCACAGCCGTAAATTGGCGAGCGAACCGGAACTGATGGCTCGCTACGATGTGACCCGCTACACGCTTCGCCAGGCCTTGTCGCAGTTGGCCAGCATGGGCTACACTTACCAAGCCCATGGCATCGGGACTTTTGTTCGGCCGCGGCGAAACAGCCATACGATCACAATGCAGAATAAAGTTAACCTGGCTGAAGAATTATCACGCCAGACTCATCGGCTGGAGACAAAAAAAGCCCGTCAGCGAACCATTCCTCTTCAGGAAGCTGAATTTTTGCCAATCGGCTGCGAACTTCCGATCGGCACGAGATTAATTGAGGTCAAACGTTTTCGAACTCTGGACGGTGCGCCCTACGTACTGGAATGTTCTTATTATCTGGACGATGTTGTCGGTGCGATTCCAGAAGACGCTTTATATGGGTCTTTATTTGACTTTTTGCGCTCGCAGGCCACTATTAAACCGGGATTCTTAGACGAGATCATTTCAGCCGACACACTGACTGAAAAGGAAGCGGATTTCTTCCATTTGTCTCAGGGCGCACCAGCTTTGGTCGTGCGCGATGATTCCTATCTGAATTCAGGACAGCTTTTTGCCTTTTCCAAGCTGAAATATAATTGCGGGACCACACAGCTGTTTATGTTTAAAAAACTCAGTTAAATCCCTCCCTGATCGACTACCAGTAGCATGTGATACAAAGCCCCATACAGATTGGCATCGTTGTGGAATTTGGCCTCCATGATTTCAGGCATTTTTAAAGTCGCGTCCAGCACCGGAATTGCTTTTCTCAGTGTCAGATATTCCTTTTGAATCGTCTCGATCACGATATTTTGGGCAGAAATGCCGCCGCCAATCACGAAACGTTCACCATCAATCACGGTCTGGACATTATTAATCAAGGCTGCGATTGTTCGGCAGAAATCTTGGAAAATCGCCAAGACCCTTGGGTCTGAAGCATTGATCGCTTTAAAGACAGCTAAGCCGTCTTTTTTATTTGGCAAGTTTAAAAGCTCGGCAATCTTCTGAATCATGACAATTGCCGAACCAGTCTTCCCAATGGTCGTATCGGTTTGAATGTCCTGCCAGTCGGACATAAAGCTCAATTCACCGGCTTGAAAATGGCTGCCATATAAAAGTTGGCTGTTGGCAACGATACCGCCGCCGACGCCCGTGCCTAATGTAATCACAGCACCATTTTTAATGCCCTTTAAATTTCCCAGCCATAATTCTGCCAGTGCGGCTGCTTTGGCATCGTTTTCCACGGTGACAGGAATGGTCTCGCCTAGATTCAGCAATTCCGGTAAGGATTTGTGATCCATAAAAGGCAGACTGCCGCCACCATAAATAATCTCGCCATGGTCATGATCGATTGTGCCCGGCACGCTGAAACAAATACCGCGAAAACGGCCGTCGAAACGTTCGATAATCGTTTTAATTGCAGCCATGAACACATCTAAATTCTGGTCCGGCGTCGCCACTTTGTCGTGTTCGATCAGATTGCCGGAATGATCCAGCAAACCATATTTAATATCCGTCCCGCCAATATCAAAGGCTAAATAATCTTTCTGCATCTTCATTATCCTCATTGCCCATTTAAAACAGACTACCTACATAAACAATTATATATGAAAGCGTTTACATTAGAAACATGTTCGTATTATAATTAAATCAGGCGTTAATTTGCCTGTTTCACCGAACTATTGCAGCACAGTTCAAAACAACCTATTGAAAATCACAGTCAACTTTAATAACCAAAGGAGTGTTCATTTCCATGGAAGAATTCAAAAAGTTTCTCAAAATTACCGCATCATTTGCTTTGATTACCGGCGGTATCTTGGTTGCCAGCACAGTATTTGCGGCTAAGAAAATTGATGAGTCGGCAGACGATTGGACGGACAAAGCCGATTCGCTGAAAGATAAATTCACAGATAAGGTCAAAAAAATCTCTGATAAAACTACCGGCGAAATCTTCCAAGAAGGCAAAAAGACACTTGGCGATGCAGCCAGCAAAGTCAAAGATGTCTTAACTGATGCAACTGGTGTTGTCAAAGACAAGGTCGGCGAGCTTGCCAGCAAAAAAGACGACATGATGCGTAAAGTCGATGAAGTAGAAAAACAGCAGAAAAAACAGGACTAAAAAAAGGACCACAAGGGTCTTTTTTTGATTGAGTCCGTATAATTAAGGGCACAAAACTATTTCATCGTCTGCAAATGCCTGGCAATCAAGCGGTGCAGCTGATCAAAATCGGGGCGAAGATCAAAATCATGTATTTTGCTGGCCATTAAACGATCAACAATCTGCTTCAAGCGATTGGGATCCGTCTCATCCGTATAATCAATCCAATCAATATGTTCAAGCCAATCGACATAAGCATGTTTGCCCTTGCCGTAACTGTTGCCAAAAAGCAGGCACGGTGTCCCGGTCAGCACAGAAAAGACCATGGCATGCCAGCGGTCGGTAATGATCATTTCTTGATGGGCAAACAATTCCAACTGCTGGTTAAATAAGGTTTCGCGTGTCAATGGACTAATTTTGTCAACCGAATCCAAAACCGTATCTGTCCGGTTAATCGGCCGGCCGTTATTCAGGATCGTCTTCATCGAATCCATCAAGGGTTCGTCAACAACTTTTTCGCCATCATGGCGCAGCACAAAAAGTGCACCCGACCGTTTAAAATTGAATTTTCTTGGCTTAAAATACAGCACCATATCAGGCGTAAACAGGACACGATTCTCAAAAGTGGTCTGCATACGGTGATAGCTTTGTGCATCACGTGCAAGCAAAAACAAATGCGGATTTTTCTTGTAGGCCGCTTGGCTTAACCGCTGTTCTTTTTGGCCAAAAGGCGTCTCTTCGAAATGGATAGATTGCGGAAAAGAAATCGTCAAATTATTAACAAAAGTCGAGAAAACGGCACGGCGCGCAGTCTCGTGGTCCGTATAAAGGCTGCCCATGTTGCCGCCGCCAACAAAAGCGACGATATCTTGGGAAGTGATGATTTTCTCAACTGCCGCCATACCGCTTTCGTTATCATCTTCCATAATTTCAATGTATTCAAATTCAGGAAATTCAGCTTCAATATATTTACGTGCAGCTAAAGAGACAGCCTGATCACCCATGTTCGTATAACTAGGAACCCCAAACATAAAAAATTTCGGCCGGCTGTTAGTTGGCAGCACAGAAGCTGCTTTGGTCGTTTCAATAAAAAAATCAGGCATGTTTTTCTCCTTTTTGTGTGACATATTCGTTTTGCATATAGGCTGTGTGGACGCGGCGGCCGTCCAAAACAAAGATTGACAGCAGCACACTGACACCGTTTGCAGCCGTGAAGATAAAGAAGACTGCCGCAGTGCCGAGCGCTGTGATCAAGATAGGATAGATCAAAGCAATCAAAAAGTTCGTCATCCAAAGTGTCGTGGTTGATAAAGCCATAAAACGCGCTTTAACACTGGCTGGGAACATTTCCGACATAATCAGCCAGGTAACAGGGCTGACAACACCTTGGTGACTGGCCAAAAATAGTGCTAACAGGAGCAGAATCACAATGTTGCTAAGCCAGCCTGTCAATAGATGGAGCTGCAGAACCAAGCCCAGAAGCCCTAAAAAGAAGATGTTTCCGGCCAGGCCGATCAAAAGCATTCGATGATGGTCATAACGATCGATCATGCTCGTACCAATAATGCTGGCAATCACTGAGACAATCCCGATCAGAATATTGGCATACAGCGAAGCGCTTTGTCCCATGCCGCTGCGTTCCAACAGAATCGTGCCGTAATACATGACCGTGTTGACCCCCGAAATCTGCTGAATCAAAGCAACAATTGAGCCCGAAATCAGCAGATAAATCAAGCTGCGGCTTTTAAAAATACTGCGCCAGCTCAGTCCCTGAGATGCCTGCCCTTTGGCCGGCTGACTCTCTTTGATACGAACCAGGTCAGCTGCATCGAATCCGAGTTTTTTAAAGGCACGCCGCGCTTTTGCAAACTGCTTTTGCAACAATAGCCAATGCGGGCTGTTAACGATATGAAATGAATTAATCCATAGGACAATCGCAGGCACGCTGGCTAGTAAAATCATGATGCGCCAGATTGGGCCCCAACTGCCCCAGACGTTTCCCAAAAGGGCATTCATACAAAAGGCTGCTAATTGCCCCAAGACAATAAAAATGGCATTTTTGTTCACATTGAACGCCCGCACAGCCTCCGGCGAGATTTCAGCTAGATACATGGGTGACAGACTCGATGCTGCACCAACGGCTAAGCCGAGGATGAATCGAAAGACTGCCATAAAAACAAAGTTCATCGACAAAGCACAGAAGATCGTCGAGACAGTAAATAAAAAAGCGACCCATCGAAGGCTTCGGCGGCGGCCAACTTTATCGGCAACGCGTCCGCTGGCCAAAGCACCAAAGCAGGCGCCGAGAACCAAAGAACTCGACACAATTCCCTGCAGCGCCGGTGTTAGATTCAGCTGATCAGGTTTGCTCATGAAGACCAAAGCACCATTAATGACGCCAGTATCATAACCGAACAGAAAACCGCCCAGTGCAATCACATAGCTGCTGTATCGCAAAAAGCCGTTGCTAATTGAATTTTTCGACATTTTATTAAAGAAAATAACCGCCTCCTAACGGAATTTGTTCATGACGCCAAATAAAAAAGGAAAAAGATCTTAAATAACTTCAAGACTGGCAAGAAAATACCAACCCTGATTCCCGCAAACATGTTGCACAATGAAAACTCTCTTAAGAAAAGATTACCCTTTTTTTACTAATTTTTCAGCAAGACGGATGAATTTCAGTCGGAAAAAGCACAATAAAAGGGCGGAAAAGCCTTAAATGATCGGCATTTCGGCAATATAGGTTTTATCCAGCGCAGCCATCACATAAAGGGTTAATCGGCTTTTTTTGCCAGCAGTCTGTTTTTTGATTTCTGATAAATCTAGGTAAACATTCCCAGATTTAGTCGCGTGCGTATAGTAAAAATGCTGCCCCGCCAAATCCTGGTCTTCTGGATCAGCTGTCAAACTATAAGCCAAGCTGCCGGACTTAATTTTCAAAGGATCGCTGGCATCGGCAAAATCAGCAGGAAAAGCAAGTCGGTGCTGACCCAAATACAAAGCGAAAGTATTTTTTTCATCGGTCGGGCGCAAAAAAGCCTGCTGTCGTTTTGTACGGTCAGCAATCACAGCTGGCTTATTTTCATGAATGATATAGGCCATATGTGTCGACCAGGCGTTTTGAAATTGCGACAGACGATAGCGTTTGGCTGCCTGCTGATTGGAAGCGGCAAAAGGATCGTTGACTAAGACATACTCTGTGTCGTCGATCGTCTGAAAACCGCGTACCAGCAGCAAATGGCCGTGAGTCGGCCCATAGGTGTTTTCCAGATGAGGCAGTGTCTTATCATTGGGGTCATTTGTATACTGCACGCTGACCCCGACCGGATATCCAGCCGCAATTTCTTTTTTCAAGCCGTCAATTGTCGTGAATTCGGCATAAGCCTGAAAACCGTAACTGCCGGCCAAAGCCATGTTAAAAGCCCAATTGCCAAAACCTTGATAGACGTAATCGTAATCCTGATAAGCCGTCTCTTCGACTAAAAGATTGCGGCCCATCCGGTTCATCGCCATCGTGATCGTCGTCGGGCTGCAGATATTGGGCGCCAGCTTCGGATCCCGTACCAGTTGGGCATAGGCCGGCGTCGGGATGTCTTTATTCAACGGCATCCCACTATCATGATCGTGTTTTTGTTCATCTGTCAGAACAGAGAAACCAATCAGCTGCAGCGTCGGCGTCAAAGTCGTGTGATCGCTATGCAAGAAGGCCCTGATTTGGACTTGATCGGCCCGGGCATCGTGCCTGACAATCAGCGTATCTGTATCGACAAAAGCCAGAGAATCGGCATCGTTGGTCACGCTGGCAGAAGCGATCGTGGTTCCCCATTTGCCCCAAGAAAGCCAAGCCGACCACTGATCGCCGACTTTCACGCGTGCCTGCAATTCCAAATAAGTGCTCTGGGGTGTTTGACCATTCCAAGACATTAACAGCTGTGAAAAAGCCGGTGTTTTAAAGGTATCGGACTGAAAAACGCCTTGCGTCTCGTAGTTATCGTCTGTCTTTGCCAGTGCCAATTCCGCCTGGCCCTGATGCCGGTGCAGCGTGAGATCCGTCAAACTGCCGGCAGCGAACTGTCCCTCTTGATTAATTAAAAAAGTATTATCGGCTACTCGGATGAAATTCATGATCAGAAAGGCCCTTTCATGATGATTTTGCTGTTATCGTACCTTAAAAAAGCCGACAAATCAAAAAAATTCGTGAGTTTTCTGAAGGCGGTTTTTCTGTTTGATGCCGGAAGTTGCCGGTGATATTACTGTGATACAATAGCAATAATTATTTGGAGGCTATAGATGCGGAACTAAGCGCTTGTTTCAAATTTTCAAAACGTGATGTTTTGTTAATTCAAAGCAATGGCTGCATGCGCATAAAAATAGTTTTTAAAGAGACGCGCATCAGCCCTAATTTCGAAAGAAAAGAGGGCTTTTTATTATGACAAATTTAACTTTTTAATTCACGAAATGTTAAAAAGGAGAATTTATGCAACTATTAACGATCACAAAGCTGCGAAAAGAAATCGCCGGCCAAGTGCTTTTTTCGATTGACCATTTGGCCATGTCCAAAGGCGATCGTATCGGTATCGTGGGCAATAATGGCAGCGGTAAAACAACACTATTGAAGGCAATTTTCAATAAAGACACAGCGATTCATTACCACGTGTCTGCGGCGATGCTGCCACAAATCCAAGACCTCAATCAGCAGAGCGGCGGCGAAAAACAGAAACAAGTACTGCTGCAGCTATTGAAAATGCCGGTTGAAATCCTGTTATTGGATGAACCCAGCAGCAACCTTGATGCAGACAATCAGCAATGGCTGATAAGCAGTTTGAAAAAATTCTCAGGCAGTCTGATGATTGTGTCTCATGACCGAGCTTTATTGGATAGCCTGGCAAACAAGATTTGGGCTTTTTCCGGCGGGCAGGTCACAGAATATAGCGGCAATTACACGGAATACCAAGCACAATTAAAGGCCGCCCAAGCACGCCAATCAGTCGCTTATGCGCTTAATGAGAAGAAGAAATCCCGCCTAGAGGCTCAGGTTATTAAGCGCACTCAAGCTGCTTACCGCGTGAAAAAAGGCAATCGCGGCAAGTTGTCGCAATCTGACAAGAAAGCGGTCAGCAGAAGCAGTCACGATCATTTGGAAAAGAAGCTCCAGAGCGGCGCTAAAGCTATAGAAAAACGGATTGCGCGCATGCCAAAATTGAAAAAACCAGCACATGAATCCCGACTGCAATTTGTTGATTTATCAAGTAAGGAAAAACATGGGCAAACTTTACTCCGTCTTTCGAATTTCACACTAATGCGAAATCACCAGCAGCTGATTGCCGGCATCGATTTAAAACTGATTTTCGGCGAGCACCTCGTTCTAAGAGGACCAAACGGCAGTGGTAAAACAAGCTTATTAACAGCAATTGCTGGCAGCAAAGACCCAAAAATCTGGCGGAATTCTTCGGCTAGAATTGGCTATTTCAAGCAGACACTGCCTCTAGCATCTCCTGATGAGACACTTTTTGCTCTTTTACGCCGGCAATCCAAGCAGACGAATCAAGTGATTCTTCACTTATTAGGCAGCCTCGGTTTTAATCAAACTCTATTTAACCGGCCGATGAAACTGCTTAGCGGCGGCGAACGCGTAAAAGCAAATTTAGCGGCCGTGCTGCTGGGCCGATTCAATCTATTGCTGCTGGATGAAGCGACCAATTTTTTAGATATCAGGGCCATGGATGCCCTGCGGGATTTCATTAATAGTCATCCTGGCGGTGTAATTCTTGTTTCCCATGACCAAAATTTTGCTGACCAAATTAAAGCAGGCCAATTAGAAATTCATCAAAAAGAGCTGATTAATCCAACTGTGCAGCCGAAATCGTCAAAAAGCAACCAGCTGCTGCTTTTAGAGCAGAAAAAAATCGAGCTCATGTCAGACCCCGAGCCCGATTTTATTGCCATTCGGAAAATAACAAGTTTGATTGCTGATTTAAGCCAGCAATCAAACTCATGCAACAAAATTTAATGATCCAAGTAAACAGCCAACTGGCCATCATGATTGATAAACAGCCACTTTTGCCTGCCATCCGGGTAAAAACGCATCTGGTGGTCGCCCAAATGGCGCATCCCCACCTGGCAGCCATCCCCATCAGTCCCTTCAGTCAGCTTCAGGTAATAGAGACCGCCAGGCAGATCAGCAAACAGCATCCGCCCACGCAGGTCTGAACGCGCCATGATTGGTCGCCCGCGGCGTTTTAAAGGTTTCTTACGGTTGACGGCCATTAAATAACCAGTGACACCGGCCATTTCTTGGCGGCGGCGGTCGTAAATCCGCAGTGCCAAATCAACATGATTTTTCGCTATCAATGAAGCATGAATACTGCGGTATAACCACCGTAATTGACCAGCGGCCAATAATAGAACTGCCGCTAAAATCGAGATTTGAATCCAGTTGTTGGCAGTCGCCGCCTGCCTGGCCTGCTGCCCCATGGCAGGATGATAAGCCACGCGATGGCCTGTGACCAAAAGCCGGTGGGAATTGATCATATAAGGCGTACAAGTCAGCAAAGTCACCAGATCACGGCCGGGCTCGATCCGCAAAGCACGATAATTATTCGGTTTAACGACACGAATCCGATCCACCCGATAAGCTAACTTCTTTTTCAGCACGGTCAGGATAAATAAATCGCCTTTTTTCAGCTGATTTAAATTCGTAAACAAAGTCCGTTGCGCCAAGCCGCGATGGCCCGTGATCACAGAGTGTGTGTTCGGTCCGCCCAGTGGAAAGGAAGTTCCCTGCAAAACACCCGCGCCGTAGTTTAAGATTTCTGAATTAGTCTCATCAAATAGAGGAATCCGCAGGCGTATCTTGGCAATTTCAACACTGCCGATCAAATGTTTTTTCAAATCAACACGGTGCGCGGTATCAGCCCCGGAAAAGGGGTCGACGCCTGGATGCAGGCCGAATTGCGTAATCTGCGCATTCTTTTTAGCCATGGCCGCTTCTTTTTTACTAATATCAGCAGCCGTCTCTTTTTCCAGCAACCTGATGCGCTGCTGGTCAATAAAATTATTCACAGCACCAACGTAAAAGGGATAAAGGGCAATCAAGGAACCAGCCATAAAGAGCAGGATCAGCCACAACTTGTTTTTGTGTTTTTTACGCGAAGAACGGTCTTTTTTCATGGCTGCTCCTTTGCTTTATCGCGATAAAAGCGGCGAATCTGCCAGTAGACAAAGTAGATAAATAATAATAAGGCTGCCGCAATCAGTGAGAGATAAAAGGTCAGATAGGTCGTCTGAGTGCTGACTGTTTTTTTCTGTGCCCGGTCAAATTGACGCTTATCCAATCCAACATGCCGGCCCGTCACTAACAGACGATGGGTATTAATCATATAGGGTGTGCAGGTGACAAGCGTGACAAGGTCCTGATCCTGTTTGATCTGAACATCTTTTAAATCGTCGGGCCGCACGACTTTGATGTCAAACACCTGATAAGCCAATCTTTTCCCAAGAATCTTCAGGAAAAATTTATCCCCTTTTTTCAGGCGGTCGATATGCGTAAACAACTGCTGGTCAGGCAGGCCATTGTGTCCGAGCAAGACAGCATGGGTACTTGATCCACCCGTCGGATAGGAACTGCCATCAAGTAACGTAATCCCTTTTTCCAGCAGGGTGTCGTTTGTCTTATCAAAAATCGGCAGGCTGAGCGATATTTTTGGAATAAAGATACTACCCAGTGAATGCTGATAATAATATTGGCGGCTTTTATTGGGCACGCGCTTGACAGCCCGACCAAGAATATCTTTAATCGGCGAAATCCCGATCTGTTGATTTTCAAGACTCTTCTGGCGGTTTTCTTTTTGCAGGCGTGTGATTTTAGCGGCCTGGCGATCGGCGTTACGTGAATTTTCCTGAGCAACCTTTTTGATCTGCCCTTGGTAGGCGAAATTAATCACACTGTCGGCGGCAAAAGGATAGAAGAAGACGAGAAATCCGATCAAAAACATCAAAGCAATGAACAGTTTTAACAAGACGTTGAAAGTTTCCGGACGATGTTTTTTCATCATTCCTGCTCCGCTTTCCAGCTAAGAAAAACTCCGGACCTAGAGAAACGGCATCCGAAGTTTTAAACAACTTTTGAAATTAGATTTCTGTTTGGTCTTGACGCTTCTTGTTCCAGAGATAGGCACTTGCCATCAAAATCGAACCGATGACCAGGAAGATCACAATTCCCGAACCGCCGGTAGCAGGCAGTATACCCTTTTGAATATTGACAATCGTGATTGTGTTTCTGTCACCATAGCTGCCCTGAGTCACAGTGAACTTAACAGGAGCGGTCAAAAGCGCATAACCTGTAGGTGCTTTTGTTTCCAACAGCGCATAGCTTTCGCCGGCTGCCAGCTTAGCAGAGTAGGCAAGGCCCTTCAGGCTCAGCATGCCTGCGGCATCAGAGGTATAAACAGTTGCGCCTGCTGCTGCGGCATTCCAAGTGTAGCTGCCGTCAGCAGCTTGTGTTGCGTAGGCAACGATGTCGCCACTGGCATTAACTCTCACGAGCTTGAATTCAGCACCAGCTAATTTAGCGGCACTTTGCTTGTCTTCCTTTATGAACTTAGCACCGCCAGTATAGATAACCGGTCCCGGTGTATCAGTTGTTGTCAAGTCTGTCCCATTTCCGATAGCCAGAGAAGCAGTGTTGTTCAATCCGGTATCGGGTGTTGCGGCATTAGTCAGAACTGCCTGATAAGTAATCATTAATTTCTTACCAGCTTGTGCACGAACAGCTGCACTGCTTGTATCAAAGGTAATCTTGTAGCCCAAGCCTTTGCCGGCTGGCTGATTAGCAGCAACTGTATAATCAGTGCCCTTGACCAAGCCTGCAACAGCAACTGAGGCTGTATTAATATCGATACCAAGATCAGGTGTATCAACAACAGTAAAGGTATCTTTGTCCTTGATGTTCCAGGGAACAGCGACCTGGATTGTATAACCGAAGGTCTGGCCGTAAGCAGCGTTGAAAATCTTGCTGCCATCAGGCAGAGTCACAGTCAAATCCAGTTTGCTTTGATCAGTCAAATCCTTAACGATCGGATCTGCCTTTTCATTTTTTGGATAAACATGAATATTGGTATTAATCTGTGTATCAGAACCGTTAGCGTAGATTGGCATAGCCAATACGATTGGTGCGGCTTTGGCAGTCACGTTCGTTGGTGAATCAGTTTCAAGGAAAAGATAAACTTTATCCTTATTGCCATCTTTTAAAGCGAGATTCATAAACGTGTAGGTGCCGTCAGGTGCTGTGGTAACGCCGCTGGAAAGCATTGTTGCATATGCCGGCGCACCATCCGTCGAAGCTGCCTGAATTTTAGCGATGGCCTGCTGGGCTGTATCGCCGGACCCACGGAATGTCAGATATTGATCGGTAACATCGTAGGCTGTAAAAGTAACGCCTGCGAGCGGCATGCCGCCAAAATCCGTTGTAACTTCACCGGTATTTTGTTTATCAGCCGGTAATTGTCCTTCATCGAAAACCCGCTTGTGCAGTGTCACATTAACTGTACTTGTGTCGGCTGCAAAAGCCTGGGTTGAAGCAACGAAAGATGAAAGTGTCAGCGGAAGCAGCAGAATTAAGCCGGCTATAAATGTCCATAGCTTATTTTTCATTTTTCAAGGTTCCTTTTCTTTTTTTGAAGCCATATGAAACTGGTTGCTAATATTGCCAGCAGTCCGGCTAGAGAAATAAGACCGATTGATTCGCCCGTCTGGGGCAGGAATGGAAAGACCTGGCCGTTGCTGCTTTTAACTGCTTTTTCGTAGTTATAGACTCTTGGTGATGCGTTTTTAAAGACATCGGCGGGAATCTGCCCGGCTACTGTTTTTGCAAGTGCCTGGCCGTTGACCGTGATTGCCGGTATATTGGCCAATGCTGAAGCAGCGGGGATTTCGACTTTGATCTGCGTGGCCGCAGCCGAAATTTCATATCCTGTCAGTGTCTGCAATTCTTCAAAATAATAGCTGCCGGCCGCCAATGTGCTGTTATCCAAAGCTACCAGGCCATTAGACCCGGAAACGATTTTTCTAACAGCAGGATCGGTCAAAGGATGATCGCTTGCCTGCCAGCCGTTTGCATTCGTCAGATAGCTTTTCTTGCCAGCGATCAGCTGATAGAAAGCGAATTTAGCGCCTGCAAGAGGCATCTGCGTATTCGTCCGTGTCCGCCCGTATTTGAAGAAATAAGGAATCCGGTTGACGATGGCGGACTTCGTGTAAAGATGAATCACAGACAGCGGGACATTGCTGTTCATTGCGTAAATTGGCAGACTGAAGGCAATCGGATCCGACCGCTGTTCAAACATCAGCTGGTTAACCGACTGTTCGTTGTTTTGCAATTGCACAATCAGGTAAGCCTGCTGAAGGCCGTTTGTCAGGTTAAATGAGGCAATGCCTTGGGCATCAGTGGTTTTTTCAGCCACTTTGGTCAAGCTATGATCAGCAATATAACTGTTGATGGCCGCTTGATCCATCGTCTTAAATTGGCTTAGGAAAACAGCCGAATCGCCTGAGTAGCTTTTCAATTGGTTACTGATGTCGTAAACGGCAAAAGCCGTATTTGCACCAGCAATCAGCCCATCCGAGCCGGCCCGTTCTAACCCGTCGTTTGCCGTTTGGGCCGGCAGATTATCCCAGCTCAAACGATGATGGAGCATGACAGTCACCTGCCCGCTTTCATCGGCCCGCGCAATCGAGGTCTTGACACCATTGACAGCAAACAAGACACCCATCAGAAGAGACGCAATAAGCAGTGATAATATCTTTTTAATCATGACTTATGCCTCCTCTTAATCCGAAATAGATACAGGCCGCTGGCTGCCAAAGCAGTCAGAATAAAGGAAAGCGAGATAACGGCATATTTTTCCGTTCCAGGTCCGCCCGTTGCCGGGAAGACGTTTTTCACAGTATTTTTAACTGTCAAAGCGATTTTATTATTGCCGTTAGCTTCCAATGAAGAAGTCCAGCCATCACTATTCGTCACTGTGACAGTGCCGTCAGCAGCAATTGTGACTGTAATGGTCTTATTGAAGGGCATATAACCGTTAGGGGCTTGTGTCTCTGTCAGCGTATAGGCGCCAACCGGAAGGCCATTGAAGGTAAACGTTGCTGTTGCACCGCTCTCTTGAGCGTTAATAACCGTACCATTCGCGTCTTTTAACGTGAATTGTGCACCAGTAAGCGACTTGCCAGTCGTCTGGTCGATCTTATTGACCACCAGATTAAAGGCTTTGAGCGCATCATACTTGGCCAGCACAATCACAGGTGCACCGAGAGTAGTCTTCTTAAGGTAGAAATTGTCGACACCCGGCAGCGCCGCAGACGTGATTTCTTGATTACTTGCATTAAAGAATTTTCCTTGATCATCAACACGGAAATTAAAGGCCGTTGTCTCTAAAGCGTAGCCGTCCGGGGCTTTGCTTTCCCGGATTTGATAATAGCCCGGTGTAATTTTCGTATTTGCTGATTGATTGCCGTTAATCGTAATCGGGCTGAAGGATAAATCGACAGTCGTCCAATTACTGTTGTATTTCGTAATCACAAATTGCGATCCTGCCAAAGGAGCTTGGTTGTTGCGGCTGTATTTCTCCGCATTGACGCCGAGTTCGCTGTTCGTGATTGTAAAGACACCGTTATTATTAGCAATATTGGAAACAAATCCTGTCACTGCATCTTCGGACACGACCGTATAAACGAAATTCGCACCTAAATTATTGAACTTAGGCAGATAAACCGTATTCGCGCCGCTTTGCAGCTGTGTGAAGCTTTTTGTCCAATTGTCGGACTGAGCCAAGGACCCTTTAGCTTGCTGCCAAGCTGTCGGTGACGTGGTCGAAGCACGATTGACAGTGAAGGCAACCGCTGATGGTAATGGGCTGGCAGATGTCAGCAGATTCCAAAGCTTGTTGACCTGTATCGAGACGCCCGGTGCTTTTGCCGAAGGTATCGCAAAGTCAACTTGGTTGGTCGGGTTGGCACTGTTAGGGGTTAACAGAGTCCGCCCGTTGGTCTGATACCAATGATCAGGCTGGAAAGCCGCATCTTCAGTATTAATGCGAATCTGATAATGAATCTGAACTTCCTGATTCAAGCCGATATTTAGATTTGTCGCCTGCAGATTGCTGCCTGAAATCACAGCCGTCGGCAAACTCGTAATCACATTGCTGCCGACACTGTTCACTGATAAACCAGTCGGATTGGCATACAAGAACTGGCTGCCAAGCGGGTCGTTAATAGGACCATTACTGATTGTGCTGAAATAGCTCAGTGCTAGTTGCGACTGTTCGTATAAATATTGCTGAATAGCGGCCGGCGTATTGGCAGCTTGATAGTATGGCAAACCTGTTGAATCAGTACTTGCTAAGAGCTTCATTCGTTGTTCAACTTCAGCCTGTGTTAAGTAAGTACCATCGTTAGCTAATTGGATACCTAAAGCATGAATTTCAGCACCAGCCGCCTTTTGAATTCTAGCCTCACCAAGCGTGGCCGCCCAAGTATCAGCAATCGTAATACCACTCGCTGAATAACTACTGTTGAGTCGGGAAGTATTTCCTGGTTGATCCAGTGTCGTCGAAAAGCTTGTACCGTATGCCAGGCCACCGATAATGCTTGCATTCGTGACTTTGTATGAGAAAGTCGGAACGCCATCTGTCATCAGGATCATCATTTTCTTATGATTGGCCGGTAAAGATGCCAGCATAGTACTACCATCACGAATACCCGACTGAGTGAAGGTACCGCCAACAAACGTTGGTGACAAAGCGGTATTGATTGCCGCCGCTTGAGCACTTGTGACTGGCGCAGGATTCACATGTGCACTGGCATAATTATTACCAGGACTAGAATATCCGACTAAACCAACATTGATTTTATCAGCATAACCGGAATTCAATAATGTTGCTAAGAAATCTTTGACACCTTGCCTAGCAGCCGCCGCTTTGGCTGATTCCATACTGCCTGACATATCAACAACCAAAACAATATCCAGTGGATCAACCTGCTGCTGCTCATTACCTTTGACATTCAGATAAACATCATACAGACCAGGTACAGCAGTTTGTTTCGCATACTTCCGGATCGCAAAATCCGGATTATTTGTATTGCTGCCGTACTTGATATAGGAATTAGTCTTATTGGCAGGATCGCCATTCCAAGATGTCACCCCGTCCCAAGCACCAGCTGTACCGCCTTGATGATTAACAACATCCGTCTGTCCAGGGATGCTCCAGCTATTTGCCGGAGCCGGCCGCGTGCCGCTGCTATCGGTCTGATAATTCGGTGCGATATTAGAATAAACAGTCCCGGCAGCCTGTGCAGACCTATTTGCATGCAGTAGACCAGTCATTGGCAGGAAAATAGAAAAAAGCAAAACCAGCAGTGAAAAAATGGTTAAATTTCTTGTTCTTTTCAAGTCATCATTGTTCCTTTCTTCATAACACACGACCAAGAGAACTTATACGCAATTTCCACCATGGCCCAAAATGATCGTGGTTTATGATTGTTTTCCTCTTAAGATGTATACGAAGAAGGACAAAGTGATTTCCCAAAAACCTAGACTGAGAATACCTGTCCGCGTTAAATATACCATAAATTGTAAGCGCTTACAATATGTTTACCACTTGATTCTAATAAAGATTTGTGATAGCGATTCCACATTTTTCACATTTTCGATTATTCCAGAAAGAAAAATAGAACGATCTTGATCTTGACATTGACCTTAGGTCATACTTTAAGCTAATCTTTGTCAAGGAGGCAGCATGTATCAGACCAATGAATTAGCCGAGCTAGCCGGTATCACGCCCAGAGCCGTTCGATATTATGAAAAAGAAGGCTTGCTAAAAGCCAGACGCGAACCCGAAAACAACTACCGGCTGTTTGATGAGCAGCAAGTTGATCGACTCCAGCAGATTCTCTTTTACAGGGAACTCGACTTGCCCATCCAGCAGATTAAAAGAATTCTATCGTATCAACATATTGATCGTTTGCAGATCTTAACAGTACAAAAACAGGCCTTGCAAGCTAAAAGACAAAAGCTGGACGCGTTGATCAGGCTGGCTGATCAGACAATTCTTGACGAGAAAGGACAAAAACATATGACAGACGAAGAAAAATTCACAGCTTTCAAAAGGCAGATGCTGAAAACAAATGAGCAAAAATATGGTGACGAAATCCGAGAAAAGTACGGCAGACAAATCGTCGAAGAAGCCAATGCAAAGATGCTGCACATGACTGCAGCAGATTACGAGCGTTTTCAAAATTTGGAAAAAGATCTATTCAAACAGCTGATCACACTGTTAGCAACTCAGGATCTCAATGGTCCAGAAGCCAAACAGGTTTTTGAAGACCATAAATCTTGGCTGAAAATGACGTGGACTAGCTATTCCCCAGCAACTCACCGCGGCCTAGCAGAGATGTACCTGCAGGATAATCGCTTCCAAAGCTACTACGATGATACAGTCGGTGTCGGCGCCACGGCCCTGCTTTGTAAAATTATCAAAAAATACGCAAAATAAAAACGGGTTTTGCCCGTTTTTTTAATCATCATTTCCTGACAAACAAACTCACAACATGTTGCAAAACCCGGTCCAGATAACAGCCAGGCGTTAAAGGCGTCTCGCCTAACAGCATGCGGTACACAATAATTGCCAGGATCACGAACAGTTCGACTGCAGCCGCAAAAAAGAGTGTAAATAGCACACCATCTAAATAAGACTGTTTAATCTCTTGTTTGACCCGCTTATAATCGCGTGCCCATTTCAAATTCCTCTGTTCTGCCTCGGACAAATACCAAGTGTGAACACCGCCTTGATTCGGCGACTGATAAACTCCCTTTGATGCCATGCTGCTCCTAGTAAAATCAATTTTCAGTTAGAAATTAAGATCATTATATGGTAAAAATATGTTTCCACCATTTACCGAAAAGTGGAACTTAATATAAGCGTTAATTTTATCACGTATTTTGTCATCAATTTTCCTATTATGAAGCAAAAGGAATCGCACTTTAGCCACTTATAAAACCCTTGAATTGTCCATATATGCCGATTCGGTGTTTTTTTATAACTGTTAGATACATCATCGCTTCTTGGAAATTGTTGTCCTAGAATCTTCAAACATGGAAGCAGTTGCCTGCCAATGCTTTTTTTCAAAGATGCCGCTGTCTTTAGCAGCTCATCTTGGCTAATCGCCTGCTTCCAATATTGTTCTGTTGCAAATTTTAACTCTCGATGTGCACCTATCCTGGGAAAACCGATGATAGTAGTTGTCATAAAAACCTCTTTTCAAATATCTACTCATTGACAAAGCAAAACTTCTGGCACTTCCTAATGCGTAATCACACAAACACAACAGATTTCAATCCGGAAACAAAGGTATAAAAAAATCGCTCCTGAAATACAGAAGCGATTAACGCGTTACCATCCTGCTTTACTTGTTTTGTTGCCAAAAACAAGTCTTGCCAACCATCTAAAGCAAAGCGTATGAGCTGCCTCTAATGGCGTGCCCGGTAACGAGGGCCATTCCGTCTGGTGTTTTCCGTAAACGGTTCGCACCAGCCAATCACCGGCCATGTTCATCTCTCCCCGCACGTTGGCTTGCATCAAACGCCAACTTTCTCTGCTTTGGTTCAAAACTACTCTCCGGATCAAGTCGTTTGAAATCTATGACTCCCAAGATAACACAAAATTCCTAATTGTCAAACTAATCAAAAATTACAAAAATACCACAGCAAGTTGCATGACGACCAGTAGTACACTCGCAATCACGATATCTCTTTTTTTGATCACAACTTTTTTAAAGTGAGTCCGCGGCGCATTCTCAGTGAAGCCATGAGAAATCATGGCCGTCGACAGACGGGACGACCAGCGCATGGAAATCAGAATAGATTTAAAAAATAATTGCGGTGAATAGGGCGCCATTTTGACGCCGCGCATCATAGCAGCAACGCGAATTACTTTAATTTCCTGTTTGACGCGAGAAACAAAGGACAGTGCGCCGCGCAAACCGTAAATAAACACAGTCGGAAGATGAAAATTTTGTTCCAAAGAATCCAACAGCCAGTCCATATGTGTCGTAAATGAGAAAGCGGCACCCAGATAAACATAAGCTAGGATACGTGTCATCATGACCCAAGCCATCTCCCTGCTGCCAAAAGTATTAAAGGATGTCCAGGCGCCGAGCATGGGAATGATCGGCAAAAAGATCAGCAGCAAATAACGGTGCCAGCTTAGTCTGGAGGCCAACAAGTAAATTATGGTACATCCAGCAACGACTAAATTAACGCGATAATCCAAAATCACCGTGATTTCCAGACTGACAATCAGAATTAAAATAAATTTGATACTCGGGTTCATGGCATTCATGATAAACGCTCCTGATAATGCAAAGTCTGATTCTCTAGTCGCAGATAAAAATCGACTACCGGCAGCAATTGATCCAATTGGTGACTAATGATCACAAAACGCTGACGCTTGCGATCGGCAATTTCACGTAAAATGGCGGCCACCTGCCTAACAGATTGAAAATCCAATCCAGCCAAAGGTTCATCGAGCAATAAGACCGGTGTTTCCATAATCAGCATCACAAGCAATTGCAATTTTTTCTTTTGGCCGCCAGACAGTTGATAGACAATGTGATCACCGAGGCCTGACATATTCAAACGCTGCAAGTAGGCCGCGACCGCTTCTGGCTGCCAATTCTCTGGATGACGCGTTTGCTGCAAACTTAATGCTAATTCCTCATCAACAGTCATTCGCAAATACTGTTTCTCAGAATTTTGAAAAACAAGTGCGACTTCCTCCAAATAAGAAGGAACCTTTAATTTAGAAATATCCCGATCTAAGTAGGTGATTTCCCCCTCGTAATCTTTCAACCGCGTTAGGGCGTTAAACAAAGTTGACTTGCCAGTTCCATTATCCCCAGTCAAAAGTGTAATACCGGCCGCCGCTAAAAGCAGATGCTGAATTGAGAAAAGTTTTCTGTCCCCGACCGAGACCTTTAAATCATCACAAACAAATGCGCCCCTTGTTGGAACTGCGAAATCAAAAACCTGTTTAGTCGGCAAACGTTTCTTAAAATCACTTTCGCTGATCGCCTGAATCGTTTGGTCAGCCATCAGCCAAACTTGATTGGCTAGGTCCTCATAACCGGATAAATCATGATCGACAACAATAATGGTCGTGCCGTCTGCTTGCAGCTGCTTGACTTTTTTTAGTAAATAACGTCTGGACGGCTGATCGATATTAGCGAAGGGTTCGTCTAAAAGCAAGACTTTACTCTGCATAGCCACAATGACAGCTAAGGCAACTTTTTGTTTTTCGCCGCCAGACAGTGTATTTATTTTTAAATTAGACAGTTGGTTAATCCCGACAAAGTCAATCGCTCTCTGTGCTTCTGCTTGAATTCGTTCTTGAGGAACCTGCAAATTTTCCAGCGTAAAGACCAGTTCATCAAAGGGTGTTGGCATAGCAAATTGTGTATTCGGATCTTGAAAGAGCATACCAACATGACGAGCGCGCTGATTGGCCGGCAGATTATCGACGATCGTATTATCGGCAATCACCTCACCTTTCAACTGCGGATAAAAGCCTGCCAAAACACGCAAGAACGTCGACTTTCCAATACCAGAAGCGCCAATCAACAAGTTAAAACTAGCATCCTGAAACGAAATACTGAGATCATTAATAATTTTTTTATTGCCATAAGAAAGAGTCACATGGCTTAAGCTGGTCGTCATTTATCCCGATATTTATCCGTTTTCTTGGCAATCGTGAGTACATCTGATTTTGTTGCCATGTTAATTTTGCTATAAACCATGACCGGTACATCTGTAATTTGAGCAGCAACTTTGGGCAACTCTTTTAAAATAGCCATCAACTGGTCGTAGTCGCCTTCCAAGGTAGATTCAAACGGCCCGACCTGATAATTAACACCACTTTTATCAATATAAGCAATCACGTAATCGACAATCCGAATGACGTCGTCCCGATCTGCCGTGATGGGCAATACTTGCACTGCAATACTAGAAATCATTTAACAATCTCCGATTTATCGTTTGAAAGAATGCCCGATTTTGCAATTAGTTTCTCCGTGAAATACACAATCACACCCGAAAAAATGGCAGCTGAAATCAGACGCGTGATAAACAGACCAATCAAAAGTCCTAATGCGTATTGTGAGTAACCGTTTCTCAATAAATCCCAAATAAATGTGACAAGCGTAACAGTCACAACCGACAAAGATAGGCTCATCTTATCCCAGCGGCGGTAACCAAAGGCGGCAAAGCCAATTTCCGTCCCAAAACCCTGAATAGCGCCAGCGACGATATCCATAATGCCCCACTGTGAACCAAAAACCATTTCAACGATTCCAGCCAGTGTTTCCCCAAGAATAGAAGCACCAGGACGACGTAAGATATAACCCGCCATTGGTCCAGCCATCAGCCAAGGGCCAATGGTGGCATCATTGGCAAATGGACTGAGTCCCATCGGTGTTAGCACGGCTGCGAGGCCGTTATAAGCAAATGCCCATACCCAAAAAATAAAACCAAAAAAAATACTGATCAAAGCCAGAAAAATGAAATCACGCAAGGACCATTTTGTATGCATAAGATACCCTCCAAAAAAAATTTTTTAAACATCGCCATGCAGGACTTACCATCAAAAAAGCCAGTCTCTGTAAGAAGACTGGCTTGAAAAGTATCTATTACGACCGAATATTTATGTGATCAGAACAACGAGCACACGATAATAAAGCGGTAAATCTCTCAAGTAATCTCCCTACGCTAGTGCAAACTAGATCAGGTTATGTGGGTGTAATCTCAGCCTTCAGGCACCCCAGATTTTGATGTTTTGGTTATTTGCGATCAAATAACAATCTAAAGTTTATCATAGCTAATTCCAGCAAGCAAACGCAATTACTGATGATGATCGCATACCTTTTTCCAAATACATAATTTTCTATTTTTTGAACAAACTGAGTCTCTTGGAATCACAGCATCTTCATAACCTAATGCCGACAGTTCTTAAGCCAAGGCACGGCGGTCAACCCAAAAGATTTGATTAGTACCAGTAACTCGCACTTGTGCATATTCATATAATCGCGGCTTCGTTCTGCTGCCGCGATTGGTCTCGACAACCGCTAGCACAGTCACAGTGCGATTTTGCAAATTCAAACTGCTTAACGATGCTGTTGGCAGAACCGTATCATCACTCGTCAAAGCCGGACCATCGGTATAAACCATATCCTGCCGTCCCCAAGGTTCAATGATCCGAGCTGAACTGGCAAAGTTAGTGATTGTCCGCCTTGTGGCATAAGGCTGTACATTCAAAGAACGAGCGTCGACCCAAAAAGTCTGAGAACCATTCGTAACCTGTACATAGGTGTAGCGAAGATTATTGCTTGCGCGCGTCGTCGTGACACTCTGAAGAATCCGAACCGACTGATTACGATAATTATCGATTGAACCATTGCCGTCCAGAGTAGCAGTGCTGGTCAATGCCGGCCCTGCGTTATAGATTGAGTCAGTGCGGCGGCCAGGATCGATAACCGCATAATGGCCAGTTGATGCAGTTGGCGCAGATTGGCTGTCAAAAACCGAAACAGATCGTGTGTCAATCCAATATTCGTTGATACCAGCACCATTTTGAATATTCTGATCATGAACGCGCAAATAAATATAATGCTGACCGTTAGCCCGAACTGTATCCACAGACTCAAGCACAGTGACAAGATGATGATTGACGGAATTAGATACCGCAAAATAATGTTGCGCGCCAGGTGTCGATAAGGCTGCAGCATCCTCGTAAAGGCCATCGTGACGAATGCCCGCCGCAATATAGGCCTGGTAATTCAATCCATATGAACTGTGAACAACAAGGGAAAACGGTGCAAAGTTCAATGCACGTACATCGACCCAATAAGACTGATTGCCATCGCTAACATAGGCGTACTGATAATCTCGATTATTAGTCTTTCTGTGAGTTGTTTCGATTTGCAGAACATACACATTATGCCCATTGAAGTCAGAGGCCCGCCCGTTACCACCAGCAGCAGAGGTCTCCACGCTTGTGTTTGCTGGGCCAAGAAGATAAATACCATCATAAGGACGGCTGGCAACGGTTGCCCACTGATTTCTCGGTTGACTCAAAATAACCGAATCATATTCATTAGCAGCCACACCTCGCTGGTCGATCCAGAATATCAAATTGTTCTTATCGACGTCCCGAACCCTCAAAAATGTGTAATAGCCGCCATTAGAACGGACTGTTAATACTTGCTCTAGTACTTGAACACGGTCTCCTTGAAAATGCGAAGAATGATATTCAGCAGAAGGTACATTCGTATCAGCGGAAGTAAGCGCAGGCCCATTTAAAAAGATACCTTCATCGCGGCCGGACAAATTCCTGATTGTGCCGGTATAATTTGTCGCATTAGAAGACACAATTGCAGCTTCATAATGATCGACTGTGGCCAAAAGAGCACCAATGGCTTTAGCCGAGGCACTTTCAGCAATCGCTCCTTGAGCCATGACAGAACCCGGAATCACACTGGTCTGATCCCCGTTAATAGCGATTTCAAAAGAAGGGCCGAAGGTGGCATAATTATTGGCCCCGGCCGCGAAATTACGATTCGTCATATAAGTGGTAATAATCACACGATTACTGTTGGGCACTTTGATCGCAAAATAAGAATAATTGAAAGTCTTACTATTGCCAGGTTGCGAACTTGATACGACTAAGCCGTTGCCATTCAAAGGACGGTATTGACCGTTAATCGTATCCGAAACAAAGCCTAGCATCATCACATTATCTCCGTTGTCAGAGTTATTAATCGAGGAACGCCCGATCCTTGTCGAGGTAAACAAGTAATACTTGCCATTTAGGTAAACCATCGATGGGCGCTCTAACTCTTCTGAAGCCAAAGTTGCTGTAATTATCGGTGCCATAACCGTGACGCTATTGTCATCGTTCAGCTTAATCAAACCAATCACGGAATTGGCAACTTTAGCAATATTGATACTGCCACTATTAGAAGCTAGCAAAGAATATTGCTGATTGACAGCATCTTGAGAATCCGATGAATAGGAAGATAAATTATTCAAATCTTGAAGATGGTCTGATGTGTTAATAGGTGCCGAACCTTCAAAAGCCAAGTAACGGTCGACGCCGCCATTTGCATTGGCAACGAAAATGATATGCGGGTCACGCAGAGCCGTATCCATTAACGGCTGGCCATTTTTCGTTGCCTGGACCTTACCGTTGTAAGCTTGTTCATTGGTCATATATTGCTGGCCGTCAGCATCAAAAATAATATGATCATCCAAAACTTTCGTGTAGAGGCTATCATCGGGATTCGCATATAACCCAAGCTGCGCCGTCGCTAAATGCGAATAATTATCAGCAATTTCGACAGAGGTGTAATAAAGCTGAATCGTATTATCCGCATTCAAGATAGCCGAACCCGACCATTGCTGAGATTCAATCGGATATTGTTGATGAAAATCCAAACGATCATCTTTGATAGCTGGATTAGAAGCAGCATAAACATGTGCCTGAGGGGTATCGGGGTTATACCCCCACTGGTAATTCTCTTGCACCACATCATTTTGAAAAATTGCGCCGGTTGTTTGCCATTGATCAATCGCAGCTGATGACAAATCGGTGCTTTTTTGATCATCGTTTTTATAAAAAAGATACAAATGCCCGTCAGACCAATTAGCGCCAACACCAGCCATGGCAATCACCACTTGATATGTATGCTGACCGATCGTAATTGTTTGAATCGAGCCATCGGTTGGATTCTGCACTGGCCATGAATCCCAGACATCCAATTGCGTTGGTTGATGATTGACACGACCGCTTGCAGGATCCGGACTAGTATCGACCGTAACTGCGGCTGGTAGATTTTGGATTTTTGTGGGATCGACTGCTGGGTAGGAATAATTAGGATTCTGCCAGTTTGCGGACTGGTTCATACTGTTCAAATCAGAGATGGTCAGATTTGGCGTTCCTTGATGAGTATCCCAATGATCGTTGTTTAACGCGTTGATCTGGCTATCAGTCAAAACATTAATTGATGCATCCAAAAACCCTGAATAAAATACACCATTATCATTTAATTTTGTATAGTGGGCATGAAAATATTGTGAACGAGCCTCTTGGACATCGGTATGAGTCAACCCATCGCGGCTATTATTTGTATTTGTCGAAATAGGCGCAGTAGGAGTTTCAGGCTGTTGTGCATTGGCCGCTGGCTGAGATGTCGTTCCTTCATTGGTTGTCGATGATTGGCCAACAGCATTTTGTGAACCTGCATCGGCTGTGCTGCTATCGGTCTCAGGACTTGTTGTCACTGGATTATTATTAGTAGGCTGTGTGTCCGTAGTCGAAGACTGATCGGCTGTCTTTGCTGCAGGATCTGGATTGGCTGGCTGTTGAGAAACCTGCTCAGCTGTCGTCTGTCCTTGCGGTGTCTGTGCTGCATCAGCCGAAGCCGAAAGTTGAGGAGCGACGACGGCAACAGCCGCGATAACAGCACCAACCACCCAATTTTTACCAGATTTATAAAGTTTCTTTCTTAAAATTTGCACGCTGTGCCCCAAACTTTACCAAATATTCTCAAAACATTAACAGAGCGAAGCGGAAGAACATCTTTATCTTTGCCTATCTCAGAAAATACTCAACAAACATCATTTCATTAGTAAATCAGTTGTTAATTTTAGCATAAACCTCTATTCTTGTACTAAGCCATTTAGTTTGAAAACGCATACATTATATTTTTAAATGGTGAATCACCAGCAGGTCAATGCCTGACTGAAACGAATCGGACAGCTGTAATTAACAAAATAAGGCACATAAAAAAACGACCAATCATGGTCGCTTTTTTGTCAGACAACTATTAAGAGCACAGAAGAGATAATTAGCAGACTTTAAGTTTTTCCTCTAATGCCTCAGTCAGAGTTTGGGAGAAATTAATTCCTTGTGCTTCGGCTCTCCTAGCTAAATCCGCTGGGATAGTTGTGTTCTTTTTTACCGATAAAGATTTAGTTTGTTCGCGTGCTTGAACCAAATCAACTTCAACTGGATAAACGGCTTGTTGGCCCTGAACTTTAATCTGACTAATATCGGATGCGGTTGGATAGGCATCTCGATAATCAACAATTAAGATGGAACCTAGTACTTCTGATGCGCGAATCAAAGCCTGCTTGAGATTATCCCCTTCAGTAAAAGCATTAGGTATATCGGGAAAATTGACAACATAGCCTTGCCCATCTTTCTCAAAAATGGCTGGATATACGAGATAACGTTCTTTCATCAATTTACCTCCTTGATGCTGCGAATAATCGACTGATAAGTCTCAATTCGAATAGCATCTTTTAAATGACTATACGGCACCGGTATCGAACGTCTGCCTGGTTTCTTGAAAATATGGTGATCACCGTTAATATAACTTTCAATATATCCGGCCGCTTTCAACAATTCCACAACTTCTTTTGCCCGGTGTTCCACCATGTAAGACATATTTTATACGTATCTATACGTATTGTCAAACAGCATGCATGCAAGCTGTTGCTCTTCAAAAATCGGCATATCTCCTCCAATCCTAATAGTTCCGTCCTTCTAGCCTAAGCCGACAAATTTGAATTAACTAGACAAATACCTGAGAAATCGTAATGCAAGATTGTAGAAATCTTTTCAACAAAAACACCGATGACAATAAATAGTCATCCAGCCGATCGTTAATTTTCAAAAAAACATACCCTCTGAGGATATGTTTTTCAAATAATTCATTCAGCCTTTTTAACTTGTGCCGAGGGGCTGTGCTGCAAATAATCGGCTAGCAACCCCTGAAATAACTTTTTCAAATCATCAGGCGCTATAGCATCAAGGTTGACTTTACCAGCGATCACGAGTTCCATTAATTCAATATATGCATTACCCAAAGCAATAGTAATTGTGCCGCCAACGGCACCAGAAATCACGCCGCCAACAGCAGTACCAACTCCAGGAATCAGCTTCAAGATGGAAGAGGCCAGTGACTTGCCACCGGCAATCGCTCCCAGAACGCCAAGCACTGCAGGTATAACAGTTTCTAGTGTTTTCTTTTCTATATCAATCCCATACATGGTCGTAATATCGGTAATCATTTTGGTCTGTGTCGGTGCCATCATTGCTGCATCAGCGAGTGGCAGAGGAACAAAGCCCTCGCCAAAAGTAGCTGCCGAATACATTAGCACACGTTGCCGAGCCACATGCCGCTTTAAAGCAATCGATCCCTGCTGTGCATTTACAAAAGAGGTCTGAACGGCCTCAGGAATAATTTTACAAGTAGCCTCAACTAACTGCGAGACACCGAATGCAGCTACACCTTCATCACTTTGAGCTAGCACCGGAATACAATCCGACACTGCCTGAGCTCTAGAAGTAATATCAGCTCTTAACTCTTCTGCAGACTGTTTAGAATAGGCTTTGGTCAGGACAACAATAACCGGAATGCCTTGTTTAATAATATCATCAATGAAACCTTTTTCAGCTTCTTCAAAACTACCTCCTAGAGCGTTGACACAATACCACATGCAATGAACATCGTCGTCAGGATCATCAGTTTTGCTGGTCTTTTTAACAAGTTTTTTAATGTTCTTTTCGGACTGCTTCAAATCCCGTGGATCCAATTCAAACCCAACTGTATCGTAAATCCGAATAGGTAAACCCTCTTTTTCTATTAAACGGATCGTCTTCGTAACGGGTTCGCCAGTTCCGGTAGTGGCCAAATTCTCACGGAATGCAGTATTAATCAAGGTGGACTTTCCAACACCAGTCTTCCCCGCAATCAGAATATTAATCTTCTTTAAATTGCGCTGACCCTGTTTCAATTTCGCTAGTGCATCAGCAACGAAATTCATATAGTCAATCTTATTCGCCATTTCAGCCTTCCCATCCTTATCCAATATGATTTTATTTTACTTCACCATATCGCATGAAAATGTTGCGAATTAATTACTTCTCAGCCGCTTCCGGCAGCCACAAAAAAGTCTTTCCACCCTTAAGCATCAACTGCACATCCTGACCATATAGGCTGAAATCCATCTGTTCACCTGGCTTAGGCACGGCCAGTTCGGCTTCGATCTTGTTCGCCAAGACTGGATCCAGCTCTGTATAATGCCAATCTTTATTGATCACACCAGTAACTACTGCAATTGCACCCTGTATACCATCTTTTTGGCGTCTATGCTGATCGAGATCAATTTCAAAGTGCTGAATTTGCTCACGGTGCCAGGCAACGAGATCTTGATCAAGTTTCAAAGATGGTTTTTCGTAGGTCTCAAGCAGCGAGTAGCTATAGTCGCTGGATAGTTTTCCGTTTCCAAACACCAGAGTTAATTCGCCAATTTTTTGCAGCAAGGCCAATAAAATTTGTTGATAACGAATCAAACTCTCAAAATCACTGACCAAGGCCGTATATTCCTTATAACTCAGATCGTTTTTTGGTGCCATTTTATCCTGCAATTCCAGATTTACCTGAGATAAAAGTTCCGTGGCCTTCTCTGACAAGTCCTGCAACTGCAAAAGTTTGTTATTGCGAATCGTTTTGTCTTCAAAAAGTTCTTGACTGAATTTGGATAAGGACTGCACTGTAACGACAAGTGATTGTAAACGGCTTTTGAATTCTCGTTTCTGATAATCACTGATTTCGCTGACCGACTTATCCATTTTTTCTAACTTGCCGTTAATTTCGGTCATATAGTACTGGCCAACAACTAAGGAAGCAACATTCATCACATTAGCGACTGCAGCAATAGGCAACTGATTGCCCTTAATCGGGATTAGATTTGGCATTCCGTTAATGCCGTTTTCCCCTCTGGTAATACCACGAAAGGCGCCATCCATGGTTCTTGACTTTACTAGGCTCTCGCCATTTTTTAAAACCGCTCTATATAAAATCCCGTTTCCCTTGCCAGTCTTTTGTGAATTCGCAAGAGCGTTCACGATTGCCGGAGTCAAAGAAGCTACTCGTGACAACAAATTCTTATCCGTGATTTCACGCAGCAGATTCGGCTTAATCTCAACAGTAGCAGGTAATTTGCTTACCACGACTGCTGGTTGACTGGGCTCTTCAGATACCGCTGGCATCATATCAGCAGCCCCATCATTTCTTTTACGCGAGTGCCGGCTATATAGAAAAATAAAAACTGTCAGCGTAATCACAACTATGCCGCCCACAATCCAAGCAATCATCTCAAACTCCTAAATCCTTATTTTGAAAATAGCTTAGCACTGTTATGGGCAAAATGGCGGCGCTCACATGCCTATTTTCGGATATAAAAAAACACCTCACAGGTCCCAGCCCGATGCAGTGTTTCCTTTGTTATTGCAATTACCAACTCATTAAACTTTGGCGAGCTTTGACATGACCTTTTTAATATTTTTATTGGTGGTAATACTTTCCAGCATTTTCTTCTGTAATTCTGGTTTGGAAAGACGGTCTTCAATAATTTTTTTTGCAGTGGTAGTAGTCAATTTAGGCGAAATATCGTTCATTTGAGGCCTCCTTGAAGAGATTGTATCATGTTGGTCCTCCTCAACAAACCACTACCAATCGTATTTCTCCCATAGCTTTGTTGTATTGGGCACCGAGACCTTAAAAATATCGTTAATATACTCGTCATGAATGACATGACCGAAGTCGTCCACATAACCGTGAAAATCCAGTTTGCCCTCGTTGGTCCACTGCCTGAGAATACGCAGCAGCTCTTTTTCATCCAAGCCGCAGAATTTCAAGAGGTCGTCATAACGCATCTTAATTGCGACTAATTGCTTATTCGTCAACATACGATCATCATACGAACACATGTTCCTATAAATAAGATTCACTACGATTTTTTGAAAAATGGTTCCCACATCATGCAGCTTTCTTGAATCTAGCAAGCAGCTGTCGAATCATACCCCACAAAAATGCAAACTCCTTTTTTCTGCCAAAAAGTAGCAGAAAAATAACCAGATCCATAGCGAAAGAAATCAAGACAGTTAACAATAGGCCGCCAAAGCCTCGCCATAGAAACATTTTGGACATATAAAAATTTAAAACCATGCTGATAGTCAGGACGACCATATAACCAATATAGTCCCACCAATACTTGAGGGATTTTTCTTGAATGCCATATTTCAAAACAAGGCTGGGTTCCCACCAGGAATTTATCAGCAAATTGCTTAAAATAGTTCCCAGCAGCGTTCCAGCAATGCCCCATCTCATGACGGCAATAAAAAAAAGCGAGAGAAGCAGGTTGAACAAAGCTTCAATCATTGATTTCCAGCCAATTCTGCTATAGAGGCCATAGGCAGCCACAAAATTAATAAGCGGCTGTCGCATCTGATTGATAGCAAAATTAGCAATAATAGCCAAAACTGTTAACTCGGTTAATAAGTACCGCTGCCCAATCCACACATGAATAAAAGGGTTTAAGCAACTTGCCAATAGCGAGGATGAAAAAAAAGTCAACGTAAAGTTGATAAAAATATAGCGCTGAAAAATCTGAAAAACATGTGACTTTGATTCGCTGATAGTAAGATTCCCCAAGCTGGCTGTCACAGCACCCACAGCCTTATTCAAGATGCCCGTTAGAGCATTCACGACTAATGTGTAATTAGCAAACAGTCCGACCGATAACAGACCCAAAAAACTCGATATCAGCAAATTATCGGTTCCAAAAACGACAATGCCGCCTATTTGCGATCCGATTAAACCGATCGTATTATGTACAATCGTATCCAAATCTTTTTTTGGCAATGTGCTATCCGATAACTGTTTCAAATAGTCATAACGACGATCCACAAGTCGCGAAATAGTCACATTAGAAATCAGCGTACAGATAATTTGAATAATCAAAAAGAGAAAATAATTCTGCCAAATTAATAAAATGATGATTTGCAAGACTGATTGCACGGAAGTAAAAATAAATTGATTGGTCAGATTAACATAGTCCTTCTGATCAGCAGTCAAGATGGCCCGTTTATATGCAAACAAATAACTAATGACAGTGTTGGCCAAAAAAAGACAAAAATAGATGCGAATATTTGGTAACGAATTATGTCTGATTAACAAATGAAGAAACGGCAGAACAGCTAGGCCCAACAGCCCAACGATCAACGCAATATAAAAATAAGCTTTGCGATACAGTGCCAGTAAAGCCCGTATTTCGCTCTGCTTGCCCAAAGCCAAAGGACGATACATAGAAAACACAATCGCTGAACCTAGCCCTAGCTCACTAAAGGACAGTAGCATCAAAATATTATTAAAAAGACCGTTCGCTCCTAAATAACGCAGACCTAATTCGTGGATAAAGGTAGTTTGTACGATAAATTTAATTACAATCGTCGCCATCTGTGTCAAGCTAGCGACGCCAGAATTAAGTAACGAATATTTTAATCGGTTAGGTTCTTCCAATCAGCAGTCTCCCTTAGAAAGCCTTTACGCGATCTATTTCTTTTCTTGGCCAGACAGAAGATCCGTATAAAGCGCCAAAACTTCTGAAGCTGTCTTACTAACATCATAGCGGCTGATAGATTCTTTAGCTGCTTGATGAGCAAGGTTCGGTATTGTTTCGCGATTTTCAGCTAGAAAATTAAGTTTTGCAGCTAAATCCGATACGCTTCCCGCTTCATATAAGATCCCATTGTGACCGTCTGAAATGAGTTCACTATTTGCACCACTATTTTCAGCAATCACAATTAGTCCGGCCATCATATACTCAACAGTTGTCAAACCAAAGCCTTCAGGCGAACTAACGACTCCTATCTGGTAGCCTTGCAGACGCGTCATCGCATTTGTAACATAACCACGCAAATGAAAGATGCCAGACATTTTTTCTCTGCTAATTAAGTGCTTCAATTGATTAATATATGATGAATCACCATCGCCAATGAAATCAACCTGAAACTTCTTGCGAATTTTTTCTGGCAATAAAGCCAATGCTTTAATCAATCGGATCTGGCCTTTAAAATCAGAAATACTGCCAATTTGTACAATTTTCAGGTAGGCAGTCGAGGAATACCTCCTATTAACATCGATGATCCTTGCCGAATCAATACCATCAGCTATTTGATAAATCTTATCCACTGGCAGCCCTAATGACTGCCAACTATTTGAAACATATTCGGAAATCGCGACGAAGCGATCTGCGTGTGCCTTCATAAAACTAATGGCATGCCCAGGAACTGTAAAAAAAAGATTGCCAGTAGTGAAGGTTTCTCTTAAATGCCAAATATGCGGTAAATGATATTTTGCCGCCAAATAAGCTCCAAGAGGATTGATACTGACATTTGTATGTATGAGATCTATTTTCGAAAAATCGACCACTGTCGCACTATGTTTAATCGCAACAGATAATTGATATTTAAAAATGCAATAAAAGAGGGGCGTGGCCAAACGCTTCACGAATTTTTTCCATTTCCTATCAGTGCCCACGTACCAGCCAACGCGGCCAATAACATGGTTCTCGATACCCAAATTATTTAGCTGGTCATTCAGCGGCCCGGAAATGGCAGTCAGAACAACAGGCCTAATCTGATTTTGTTTTTGAAAAGCTTTTAAAAGTACCAAAAGCTCATTCGGCGATCCAAAATACTGATCGACATCCACTACATAGAGAACACTAAGCAACTTTAATGGCCTCCTCTTTAAGGCGTACCGTCAAAGCAACGCTGAAAACAAACCAGGAAAAGAAATAGAGAATGTAATAGTCTCTAAATGGTTGCGAAATGACAGTAACTAAAAATAAAGCTGCCAGCAGCCCAACCCAGGTAATTAGCTTATATGCCGGGCGTTCGGCAAAGGAAAGAAAATTTTTCAAATATAGGCCATAAAAAGCCAATGCCACGACGTAAAAACGAATGCCACCCATATACAAAAGTAAAGATAAACTATTGATCGCGAGATGAATATGAATATTCTGAGTATTTAAATCAAGAACATTGAGTCCAACTCCATAGCGAGCAGCCTGATATTTTTGGAAGGCCATCTGTATTAGGTACGCACGTTCATTGGTCGTATCTTGTCCATTATGTTCGATCAATTGGCTTCCAAGACCAAGAAGCTGGTTAATGTAAGGCCGAAAATCTGGGAAAATAAAATATATAGCCGCGCCACTCACAATTAAAATAATAATCCCACCAAAGAAACGAATTAAAAAAGTCAACAGATTTTGATCATCTAGTAGGGCTAGCGCAAGGACAAGGCCAAACACGACCGCTGTTGGAATAAAGGATTTATTTTCATTGTAGAAGATCGAAAAATACAACATGAATAAGCCTTCAGCCAGAGTCAGCCAAATTAGCAATCTTTTCCGATTAAAATAAAAATAAATCACATTCGATACAAGTAAAGACACCCAAAAAAGATTAATGATGTTGGTCCCGCTGTAGCCAATGAGGCCGGTAATGCTATCGGGGATATAAGGATTCCAAGAAATGAACTTCGCAATCATAAAGGAGGAGGTCATTTTTTCAAGGATAATAATCGGCACGTTGAGCCAAAAATAAATATTGGAAAAAGTCAATACCCAGTTAAAAAATTTCCAAAGCAATTTTGAATCATATTTATCAAATAAGTAACAGAAAAAGACCAACAGCAATATTGGCGAAAACACCATAAGCAAATTGTTCACCGCGAGCAGACCAACTCCTAAGGACAGCAAATTTCCTATGATATTGGCTATCAAAAAAAAGATTGACGCCAAATAGAGAATAGTCAGCATTGGCATCTTCTTTTTGTGCAGGAAATCATTCACATCGAAAAAACGCTGATAACAAATGAACAGAAAAACAGCGATCAAGGCGGCCATCCAAATCTGATAATCGGAAGGGAAAAAATATCTGCCAACGAAAACATGGGCAGTGAGAGCAAACAATATAATTTTGTCGGTCAATGTGAAATCTTTATTCTGCATGAGGGGTCTTAATTAATTCCTTCTGTAGTTCATGACAAATCCGCTTAATTGGATTAGGCAGCAAAATAAAAAGGCGCGTGCTTAAACGATTAAGGGGGTATTTTCTGTCAATAATCTTTTTGTGTTCCGCTGTGCGAATCTGTTTGTGGCCTTTAAAAGAGGCAGAACCGGAATGGTAGACAAATGTTTTCAGCGACGCAGCATTCTGCCAGCCGAATTTTTTGATCCTCTGGGAAAAATCAACCTCTTCTCCGTAACCGCTAGCGAAAATCCTCTCGTCAAACCCGCCAACCGCCGAGATTGCTTGACGCTTAATATAGACACAGTGGCCAATACAGGTCGGCAGCCACGCAGCCGGGGCTTTATGGGCAGTAATACGAAGCAGTAAATCCGAAAACCTTTGTGGCGTAATATGGCAAGGCAATTCAGAGTCCTGATTGAACTTCGGCACCGAAACAATGGTGCCTTTATTCGTTAATGCTGTCGCTGTGCCAATCTTCGATTTCGAATAGGCTGCTTCACGTAAATAATCAATCCAATGATCATTTACAACTGTATCAGAATTCAAGATGATCACATCGTTTTTGCTCTGATGAAAACCAATATTAATCGATTTAGAGAAACCGAGATTGCTCGCATTATGGATAATTTGCACATTCGAAGCTCCCTCGAATTCCAACAACAGCAGTCTAATCTTAGCATCAGGTGTTCGATCATCAACTAAAATCAAACGAAAAGCACTTTGATTGACAACAGTCATGATGCTACGCAGACAACGCTTAGTTTGCTGAAATCCAGCAAATATTGGAACAACCACATCTATCATTTGCTTCTCCACTCCCAAAATATCAATTAATATTTATTTTTCGTGACTACTTTATTGAATACGGCCCCTAACAAATTAGCATGGACGCTTCGCAGAAATTTTGCCGCTTTGATAACACTGTGTTTTCTCGCAATACCCTGTGGTGTCACTAGGATAACACCATCAACCTTGGTAGCTAGAATCCGGCCGTCAGCAACAGGAAGAATAGCGGGCGTATCGAAAATAACCATATCAAAGTCTTTTTTAAGCTCTTTAATCAAGTGCGTCATGTGGTTGGAATTCAGAAGATCGGCAGGATTTTCGGAGGAAAAACCACTGGTCATAATCGATAATTTCTTAATTTGAGTTTTCTTGATTGTCTTTTTTAAAGAGACATCTGAATCGTCAAGCATCGAGGCCAGGCCAAGCTGGTTACTGACGCAAAAAGTATCATGAACAGACGGATTTCTTAAATTTGCATCGATAAAGATAGTTTTTTTGCCTAATTTCGCCCAAGAAACAGCTAAATTAGACGCAACAGAAGAAGTTCCTTCCGATTGTTCGGCAGAAGTAACCATGAGTGTGCTGACCGCTTTTTCTGACGAAAATTGAATATTCGTCCTGATTTCGCGGAATTGTTCGGCAGTAATGGAACTTTCGTCAAAAGCCGCTGGCAAGCCAACAATATTTTTTCTAGCGCTTTTTTTGGGGGTGCTTTTTTTCATGCGTAGGTTCATCCGTTTCGCTTTCTTGTGTGATTCGATCCAGCTTTATATTAGCCATCATTGTATTATTATCAATAACTTGATCAGAAATGTTAAAAACAGTACCAAGATTCGGCAACTGAGCTTTTTCAATCAAAAACTTTTCATCTTTAACTGAGTTATCGAAGTATTCATAGAGCAGTGCGATCAAGCCGCCCAAGAGAACGCCGGCAACCAAGCCAACCGCAATGAACAATTTTTTCGGAGGGAAGATCGGCCCTTGCGGAATACCCGCCTTGGAAATAATATGAACATTTTTGATAGACATCAAATTGTTGATACGATTTTTGAAGCGATAGGCTACAGCGTTGGCAATTGCAGCTGCCATCCTTGGATTGTTATTGGAAGCAATAATCGTAAACACTTGCGAATCCGATCCACTGGAGACAATCACATTTTTTTGCAGCTGGGCCAAAGGAATATCAAGCTGATAGCGATCAATTAAAGTCCTTCTGACACCATTGAGAATGATTGGTTTGCGAATAAAATCCTTATATGTATTGATCAGTTGAATATCTGTTTGAATTTGATTGTATTGTTCAATCGAATTACTGTTAGTTTTCCGATTGACGAGCATGTCTGTGCTCGATTGATAAACAGGTGTCACAAAAAAAGTCGTAACGATCATTGTGAGCAAAGCAACCAAAAATCCCGAGAAACTGATGAGTTTCCAATGAGTCTTGAGAATCCTGCCTATATTTTTTGAAATATATTCTTTTTGGTTATCCATAATTTTAATCTAGCGGGTTAGTACTGAATCTATTCAGTTTTCTCCTTTAGTAGTCGGTTGAATAATAATATTCATGAAATTACGTTCGTCTTTTAATATACCTTTCTCGCTTATCAATTAATATAGATTTGGCGCTTAAATCTCGGCTAACCAGGCTGCCAGCACCGACGATCGCACCTTTTCCAATTCTGACACCATCAAGAATGACCACATTAGTGCCAATCCAGACATCGTCTTCAATCACAATTCCCTTCTGGTTCACGCCCTGTTCTTTGATTGATTGACTGCTATCAGCAAAATTATGGTTCTCGGCAATCATCGAGACATTGGGACCGATCATCACATTGCTGCCAATTTTGATTGATCCGGAACAACCAACAAAGCCCATCGGTCCGATCGAACTATTGTCCCCCATCTCCAAACCAAAGCCGATGTGTCCAACGCCATAATAAGAGCTGGGCCGAATCTGTGTGCCATAACCAATCGTCACATTATTGCCAAGAACGATGTCGTGTGTTGACAACCCTTGAACTTCGCTTAAAGCCTCGAATTTGACATTTCTGCCCACATGAATATGCCGCCGATTATGAAGAGAAACATGTTTGCCAATAAACAGCAAACCTTTACTGTCTGCTAAAAAAATTCGGCACCAAAAACCTCTCAATATTTTAATAGCCGTCTCTCGACAAATATTTAATTTTTGCAAGACTGTTAGTCTATTATTCATTAGCCAAAACACCCGTATAAATATCAGAAATTTTTTGACAAAAGGTTTCTATGTCAAAATTATCCGCAATTCTTTTTCTAGCCGCTTTGCCTATTTTTTCTGCCAATAATCTATCCTCAATCAAACCCATCATCGCAACCGAGACTGCCGTTAAATTCCCAAGCGGTACGAGAATCCCTGATTTTTTGTCTTCGATAATTTCTTTTGGCCCGGACACATCATAAGCAATCACGGGCTTTGACCAGGACATCGCCTCTGCAACAACCAGAGAGAACGCTTCACGACGGTTGCTCGTCGAAACAAAGACATCTATCGTCCGATAGACTTTGGCTACATTTTGCTGAAAACCTAAATAATGTATCTTGTCTCTAAAAGGAAACTGGCTAATGGCTTTTTTAAGCTCTGCCTCGCGCCAAGCCTCGCCTCGAAAAGCGTTGCCCGAGAAAATAATCTGCATCTTTGGAAATTTTGGCATCAGTGCCGCGGCGGCCTGCAAGAAATCCATCTGGCCCTTCCAAGCATTGATTCTTCCTATATGGCCAAAGACAAAAGCATCTTCAGGGATCTGTAGTGAGGACCTGAAATCCGACTTTTGGCGTAAATCCGGAATCAGGATACCATTATAGACGACAGCAATTTGCCCTGTCTTGCTATAGCCAGCTTTTGTCAGGTTATCTTTCACCGCCTGAGAGACGGCAATGATTTTATCGGCATATCTAGCAGATAGAAAAGCCGTTAACCGCCACAAGAATTTAGGCTGTTCAATAATCTCATGTACATGCCAGACCAAGGGCTTATGAATGCGTCTTTTTAATAGAATGCCCTCCAGCACCGCCAAAGTGTTTACGTGAATAAGATCCGCCTCATACTTTTTTGCGAGCTTGGCCAAAGCTGTGACCGAAGCAGTGTAATGACGTACATAATCGAAGATACCCTTAGGATTGAAATATTTTCTTCGTAATATCGGATAAGCGACGACTTCTGCAATGATGCCGGACGCCTTCAGTGCATCAAGTAAAGGGCCTGCCTCTGGTAAAATCACGATCGGCCGAAATTGTTTTTTGTCCAGTCCTGTAACTAGATTTAGTAAGACTTTATCAGAGCCATAAAGTTCGGCACTCGCATGGAGATAGAAAATATTTTTCATTGGACAAACAGGCTTTCGTATTTATCCACAATGTGGCTCCAGGTAAATTCATCTGTAACGCGCTTCTCAGCGGCTTCATCATAAGCCTCGATTTGATCATCGCTGAGTCGCCCAGCTAAATTAATCAAATGAGCCAATTGGCCAGCCTGCTTATTCCAATACAGTGCGGCATCCTCTGCAACATTTCGATTGAAGGGCACATCAATAAGCAGATTCAGTCTAGTCATTGACAAAGCTTCCAAAAGACTTGGGTTGGTGCCGCCGACCTCGTGTCCGTGCAGATAGGCAAAGGCATTTTGACGAATATATTTTAGAAGTTCCTGGTCATAGACCGTACCGACAAATTTAATTCGGGAATCATTCTCAAAATGCGTCTTTTTTTGCAGCTGCTTAAAAAATTTATTCTTGCGAACATTTGTCACCAGAACGAAATCTTTTTTTGTTCGGCTAGCAATAAACTCCTTGATCATTGTCTCGAAATTATTCTCGGGTACAAAGCGCCCAACAGCCAGAAAATAGCCATTTTGTTGTACGTGGAAACGATTGAACCACTCATAAACTTTCTCATCTTCTGCATTCAGTAGTGAGCCGATTACGTATGTGCCGTACGCAATGCAAATTGTCTTAGGCTTTAGATTTGCGTAAGTCTTTTGTATGTAAGTTTCGATAGCTGGGTTGTCCGCAATGACTAAATCCACCGCCGCAACCATCTTCTTTTCAGAATAACGCCAATATTTTTTGACGAGAAGCGGCCATTTGGCCCTGGCCCATTCATGACCATCGGGATTGAGATAAAATTTTCCACCAATGTGGTGTATTTGTCTAGCGAATTTGGCAGCAAAGGGACCGATGCGATTAGCTAGTACGTAGAAGATCGGTTCGAAATCATGATTTTGGGTACTAATAGCGATGGCTTCTTTTAAGGCTAGATAATCATAGAGCACTGCTTGAGCCGGACCGATATGGGGCACTTTGATCGAGAAAACATCGGCGCCATTATGTATAAAATGATTATTTTTTTCGGACTCCGGACTATTATCGTAGCGGCTTGCAACATGATAACAAATCTGCGTATTCTTGCGCTCCTCTGTCAATTTTTCGACAAAGGTCTCAAAACCGCCGTAATTTGCAGGAATCCCCTTCGATCCAATAATATAAACTTGCTGAACTTTTTTAATATATCCCATACAAACTTTCTGAATTATAATTTGAGAAAACCGGCCCCCGGCGGAAGTGGTATCAAAAAAACAATATTCTCAACAACCTTAGTAACTAATTGTAAATCATAAAATTATGATTTGTAGGATTTAAAAAACGAAAATACAATTTCTTTCTAAGTAATCATAAAAAAAGAGCATAAGTATCGGCTTTGTATCTACATATTTGAGCAGACTTGGGACTTTTGTATCAGTCCATCTCATTTCCAACGATTTCAAAAAAATTATGGCAAAATTACGCCATCTAGAAGTTCAACCCCTAAATATAAAACCAGAATAAAAAGACCGCCCTATTGTGCGTGAACTAAGTTCAGAGGCCTAGGCAGTTCTGTTGATATTTATCATACATGATTTTGGATTCATAACTAGTATTTTTTCAACATTTGTTATCTTACACGGCCAGATATATTCCAAGAGTTTCTCCAAAAACAAGTCTGCCTTAATAGCGATGATCTATTCTTCTAAACCATATATATTTTCCAAAAAAATCAGTGATATTACCAACCTTTCAGAAGTCTTTTCAAAAAACACCTAGTTTTTTTCTTGAGAAACCAGATACATAGCAACCAAGTATTGAAAATAAATTTCTCTATCGCTGCTGCCAAGAGGGTCAATAACATAGTATTGATTCAAAATGGGTATCATTTCTAGCAGCATAGCGATAGCCCATTCAGCGTTAGTGGCGTTAGCACCGGTTTCCCAGTTAGATTCGCTCATCCAAGCCTTACCTTTAGCAGTGAGCTTTGTTACAGCACTCCCAGCTGAATAAGCATCACTTGAAGACAAGTATTCATTGATTTTACTTATTTGATAATGAAAATCCTGACCAGCGGTATCGCGAATTGCTTGAGTATCGGGATGAAATAAGTCAAGTGGATCATCAGCAGATATCCATACACCAGCGTTTAGTTGCATATTTTGTAAAGCACTTGCATAATCGAAAACCAATTTTTCAACCGCCGTTCGGAAAAGATCAGTCTTTGGATTAGAATGAGTCTTGAGAAATGTGAGCAATCCGTACGTCTGTTCTAGATCCTAAGAAATATATTTTTGACCACTACTGTCTTCATTTCTTTCCACTCTCCTTGGAAATCTTTTTTCAGTTTCTTCTAAAAGGATCTCAAAATACTTTTTATTTAATGCGGTTGGTAAATGAATTTTTGTTGTTTGCAATAATTTGATAGTTTTATTTAATTCTTCAGAAAGGGCTAGTGACAATTTATCTAGAGACTTCAAAGCAATTTTGACCGGCCATAAGATATCTCGTTCCAAAAAAACATCGTGCCAATGCGTCAGTTCACCTTGCCGATTTAAAGCTAAAACTACATCACTGTGATGATGAGAAGTATCCAATCTGAAACTGCTAGAAAGTTGAGTATCTTCTAACCATCGTCCTGTTTCTTTTGTAAATCCAAATTTAGGAAAACTTGTGGTTCCCATAGGATGAGCCAGAGTCAGACTTCTAATCAAACGAAAATACTCAATGGTATCTGCCTCATCTAAAGTGATGGCGGATTTAAAAGAGAGATTACAATCTCCTAATAGTTCCCGTACATATTTGAATAAAAATTTGTCCACCGCATCAATTATGAAATCTGCTTTTATGACAAGCTGATACCAGGAATCTAGTTTGAACTCATTTCGATTGGCCAGAGTAATGATGTGGTTTATATCATCAATTGCGTAATTAATATTAACTTTAGCCCCAAATATCTGCTCCGCTGTAGCCGAAGGATGGAGATCCAAATATTCATTTGTTACATCATTTAATTGAATATAGCTGGTATTGGAGATCTTTTCTATCTGAGGTTCTCTCAATACAAATTCGTGATCTTTCATATAGCTCTCTAGATGCTCTCGATCTCGAAAAGAGTATCGTGTTTTGCGACTGCATTTATAATATTTTTTTACACCTTTAAAATCTTGCAAATCATTTATTATTTTCTGCGTCTTGTCATTAGGCTCACCAGTATACGCAAAACTATTCAGGCGTTTCAACGTACTCATACTAACGCCACTTAAGATTGCAAGCCCGTGATAAGAAATGTTCAATTGATTTTTCAAAAAAGAAACATCTGCCATGAGTACATATGGAATTTTTAACGTTCCTAAATGTTCGTTCATATCCACTCTTTTCTCATCATTGTTGATCATTTTTGTTCAAGAAACTGGCCTTCTACACAGGGATTGAAGTGGCAACAATAAAAGTGCCTGGCATATTGTCCTGTTCAACACTGGTGAAGTACAGGAACCAACAACCGTAAGCATTCATACAAATCTGATTTGGAGACGCTTCCCTAAATTATTAGCTATTTCTTCAATAGTTCCAAAGGAAGGATTGACGTTTCCGCTCTCAATTCTGGCAATCGTTGACTGCGGTTTTCCTAATCTTTCAGCTAGTTCTCTTTGGCTGAGGCCCGCTTGTTCTCTTAAATTTCTTATTTTAATCGCAAGATCTAACCTTTGGCTCTCTTTTTGAATAGCTTGTTTGAATCCGGGTTCTTGACTTTCTCTTTCTGCAATGTATTCATCAATGTTATCAATAACTCTTTTTGGCATGCCTATTCTCCTTTGTGAAATCAGTTAATTATTATTTTCCATAAATCTATCCCGTCTCTGTCTACCTTTCTCTAATTCTTTAGAGGGTGTTTTATCGCTTTCCTTTTTAAAGCCATGCGTGATCACATATTGGTTTGCCTCGAAATGAAAATAGATGCCTCTCAAATACTCTTTCCCAATTCTTGTACGAATTTCATATAAATTGTCTTCTAATTTGGCTGCCCATTGCATTTTAAAAGCCTCTTGCAATCCAACTTCTTGAATCTTTTTGATTACAGAAACTAGTTTGATTCTTTCATTCTTGGGTAGAGAATCCAAGAAATCGGCAAAGTCCGAACGTCCCTCTGAGTTTTTGTCGAAAATAAATTGAACTCTCGTCAAACTTGATGATAGCATATAAGCTATCACATGATTTCCCTACGAAACCAAATTCGGCGAGATTTGGAAAAAGGCGTGAAATTATTAGATTGGTACCCACAGTGATACGTTTATCAAACAAAACAAAAACCAGAGAGTTAATCATCTCTGGTTTATGAATTAGAAATGAATCATATGAATTGAAATAAAAATTAGCTCACAAGAATCCGAGCTGGATTGCTTGTAATCATCTTCTGATAATCTGATTCTGAAATTTTATCCAATAACGCTGTTTTGAGATCGGTCAGGATATAACGTAAGCCTGGCTGGCCACCATAAGCAATCAAATATTTTTTTCTTCCCATATCACCAGCCAAGCATATGTGATCAGCAAATCCATCAGCGACTAGCTGAGCAATCATTGATACTCGCAATGCATCATGATCTTCTAGGTGACGCCCAATATGATCAAAACTGACACTGGCGCCGGTGTCACAAATATGTTCAATATAATCGACATCTTCCGCCAAATCTACATGGCTCAAACACACATGAGTTAAATCAGCCCCGGCTTTTTTCAGGCCTTGCAACTGCTCTAATCCCATAGTTCCACCGTCGCAATGCGTGATAATTGGAATATGAGTATCTCGTTGTACTTGTCCTTCAACGTCAATAAGTCTGCTTTCAGCCTTCGTAATTTCATTCAAACTTGTACCAAGTTTCATAGCCCCTGGCAATATATGGTCACCACCAATACCATTTTCAATTTCGTTGACAAGAAACTGGTAGAGTGCTTGGCCAGACATAGCCGCTAACCACTTTGGCTGGAACTGTTCCTTATGGAAACCTGTCACGCAAATTATATTGACATTAGCGGCTTGTGCAATTTTACGAAGAAGCATAGGGCTACGGCCGTAATTAATTGGCGTTAAATCAACTAATGTACTGCCACCAGCATTTTTAAACGAAATTGCCTCAGACACATTCTTGTCAAGATTATCTAATGTGTAATCTTCATGCTCAGGCAAAGCATCAGGATAGACGTAAAGATGTTCATGAATATAAGTAACACCTAGCGCGTCATCTTTAATTTTCCCCTGTACTGTGTTAATCATAATCTCGCTCCTGCGCCCTTACCACTCAGCTATTGTGCCGTCATAGTTCTTCCATTTAGGGTTGGTCCAAACAAGTCCTTCTTGAGCAACTTCTTTAATTTTGTCTTCATCCATATCAATACCAAGCCCCGGGCCTGTAGGGAGTTCCACATAACTATCTTTATATTGAAAGATTTCTTTATTTTTAACAAAATCAAGCAGATCAAATCCTTGATTATAATGAATCCCCAGACTTTGTTCCTGAATAAAGACATTCGGTGTGCAGGCATCCAGCTGCAGAGTGGCAGCCAAGGCCACAGGGCCATAGGGTGCGTGTGGTGCCACGGCCATATCATAAGCTTCGGCCATGGCGGCAATTTTTCTTGCCTCAAGGATGCCGCCGCACATAGCTACATCCGGTTGAACAATATCGATTGCCCCTTGATTAAATAGTTCTTTAAATTGCCAGCGTGTATACAAGCGCTCCCCAGTGGCAAGAGGAATTGAGACCTCGCGTGCAATATCGTCAAAAGAATCCCAATTTTCTGGCAGCACCACCTCTTCAAGAAACATGGGATGGTAGGGCTCCAGAGCCTTAGCCAAGACTTTGGCCATTGGGCGATGAACACGGCCATGAAAATCAATCCCAATCTCTAAAGCATCCCCAACGGCATCTCGGATAGATTTAACACGATCTACCACAGCCGTCATCTTGTTATAAGAATCAATATAATGCAATTCAGATGTTGCGTTCATTTTAATCGCTGTAAAACCGAGATCCACGCGTTTCTTAGCTTGTTCAGCCACATCGCTAGGACGATCGCCGCCAATCCAGGAATACACGCGAATCTTATCGCGAGCCGGACCGCCGAGCAGTTCATAGACTGGCACACCGAGCGCTTTGCCCTTAATATCCCAAAGCGCCATCTCTAGTCCAGAAATAATCGTGCCATTAATTGGGCCGCCTCGGAAAAAGGAACGGTGCATTTCCTGCCAAAGCTTTTCAATCTGATTGGGATCTCGGCCAATCAGTGTACGGCCAATCTCATAAGCACCACTGACAACTGTTTCTGTTTTGGTGCCGGAGATCATCTCGCCCCAACCAGAAATGCCTTCGTCAGTCATCACTTTGACAAAAATCCAACGAGGCTTAACTTTGTAAACAATCACATCTGAAATCTTCATAAAATTAAATCTTCTTTCCTACACTAAAATTTAAAAAATCAAATTCCCGGAATAATGGCTTTAAAGAAATTTACAATCTCATACCAGATAAAGGACATAATATGTGTGCCTGCATCCTCAGTTGAAACCATACTCATTCCCTTAGTCAATTTAAATCCACCTGCGAGTGCTAATTGTGTATGAACCGGTGCAAGGGCTGTTGCAATCCAAAGAACACCACACGTAATGATGATGGTGGACAGAATTCCACGAAATACGTTCCCCTTTCCAAACGCGACCGGCCATGCAGATAGCCACATTGCCTGATAAGCAATATCAGAAATTGGCAGCAGCTTATTCCCCGGCAAAACAGCAGCAATAATTAATGTGATTGGGACCATAATAATACCGCAGGCGATGGCTGACGAATTAGCAATCGTAAGCGCCGCATCGACACCGATCGTAAATTTATTTCCTGGAAAACGTTTATTCAATAGCTGCTTAACAGAATTTGCAAACGGAATTAATCCTTGCATCAAAATTTGCATCATTTTTGGTGTTAATACCATCGTTGCAGCCGTGCTCATGCCAATAACAAGTACCGTACCAAACGGTTCTTGAGCCAGCAGCCCAATTGCTAGTCCAATAATAAAACCCATGAATAATGGTTCACCAACAAATCCAAATCGTTTCTGAATTTTTTCTGGTCGTGCGTCAATCTTATTAATACCAGGAATAATATCCCATAATTTGTTCAGTAACCAAGCAATTGGTGCCCAGCCCACGGAATTAGCCGTTGGAAACGATATACCTTCTAGACCAAAATATTTTTGAGCTAATGGTGCAGTCCAATCAGCTAACTTGAAACTCACAGCGGCATCCAAACCAGCAACTATTAAGGAAATCCAGGCATTTTTTGTTAGATACCAAACTAAAGCACCAGTGAAGATATAGTGGTTATAACTCCAAAAATCTACCATAACCGTATTAGTGAGTTTAGTAACCAGCATTAATGCGTTTACTCCCAATACAACAAAGACAACGACTGCCGCCAGTGGAAAAGCCCAGGTTGCCGCGGCGCGAGCTGGCCAGCCAACATCCATAATGGATGTCTGAATTCCCCAATGCGCCACCATTGAATGTACTGATGGTCCAACTTGTGCAACGAACCAATTAATCACAATTGTGACACCGGCGAACCCAACACCGGTAGTTAAAGCAGATTTAATCAGCACATTCATCTTCACTCTGAATATCAAGCCCAGAACGAAGATAATGAGCGGCATCATGACCATTGGCCCAAGTTGGCTAATCCAATTTAGTGCATCAACAACAATTTGCATTTCTTTCACCTCTTATTATTGTTCTCAATAAAATTACGCCTTGAGTGCCTCAAGAATTTTTGCTTCGGCTTGATCTTCATTAACACCAGTAACGAAAGGTGTGCCACTAATCGTTTTCACACCATGTGTGACTGTCTCATCCAATTTTCCTGTTGGCACAATGAAATCAACTTTATTCGTTGATAGTTCTCCTTCGACTTCAGAAAACTTGCATTGAATAATATTAGGTTCTGGTAATCCGTTGTCGGCAGCGACTTCACGTACCTTGCCAGCGGCAACAGTTGATGTGATCATAGAAGAAGCACAGCAAACAATGACAGTTTTTTTATTATTCATGATATAAACCCCCAAACTCTTTAAACAATGTTTTCATTTTTTCCGTATCTGTTTCGTTCAGAATAGCCTGCAAATTTTGCTGGCTTTGAACAATTTTCATAATATATTGCAGCATTTCAGGTTGTTTTTCAGCATTGTTGAATAAGATCATAATCGCTAAATTCACAGGAATCGTCTTATCAAAATCATCCATTTGGTGAAAAATAACTGGTTCTTGGAAAGTAGTTACAACAAGTTGTGTCACATTAGAATTCGTAAAATCAGTATGTGGAATCGCCACTTTAATCGCTCCAGTATCGAGACCTGTGGGATATTTCTGCTCGCGCTGAAGGATATTACCCAAAAATTGCTCCTTCACTTTGCCTTCTGGGAACAAGTGATTATACATATCTTCAAAATATTCTTGCGGGTCTGAATATTTTTTGTTAATGAAGATATCCGATGTATCAATCAAATTTAAAACCATATTCATCCACCACTTATTTCGGTACCTTCCCGAGAAAATTACGAACAGATAGGCCAATACCTTGCTCATTCTTACCTTGAATATCTTTACGTTCAAACATGCCTGAGCCGATCCCCAAATAACTAGCACCATTCTCAAAGAATTCTGCAGCGTTATTAATATTTAAACCACCAACTGCCATCAAACGCAGCGTTCCCAAGGGGCCTTGTATCTGTCTAAAAAATTTTGATCCAACTGTTATGGCCGGGAAAATCTTAACGATATCTGCTCCTAATCGAAATTGATTGACGACCTCGGTTGGCGTCATGGCAGCGGGTATAGTTAATACATGTTTTTGTCGCGCAAGTTGAAAAGTAACAGCATCAAACGAGATAGGCCCTAGCATAAATTGTGCTCCGGCTTCAATAGCATCAGAGGCCTGTTTCACATTCAAAATTGTGCCTACGCCGATGCTGACTAGTGTTCCGAATTGATTGTTGCCGTCACGTATGATGCGTAAATAGTCTGGATTGTTTGTTGTCACTTCAACGCCAACTCGGCGGTGGAAGCTTGCTAATACTTTAATGACTGTAAGTGCTTGGTCATATGTGTAGCCACGCATAATAGTCGTAATTTTCGGATAATCATTTATATCCACTTTGTCCTCCTTTTTTATAAAAGCTTATTCAATATTTGAAAAATCTTGAGTTCAGAACCTGCATTTGTAATTTCATTCAACAGGCCTTTATTCCCTGATAATGCAACCAATTGATTGACTGCCCGCAAATGCATATCCGTGTGGACGATCGCGATCGGCACGACGATTTTTATCGTTGAACAACCCGGAAAATCAAAATGGTCTTGAGCAACAAGGAATCCAAAGCCATCTCCAAGTGCGCCATATTCAGGTACTGTATGGGGAATAGCAATCACATTTTTTAAATAAGTTGAGTTATTATCATTTCTTGTTTGTTTAATTAATTGATCTACATATGCTGCTTGAATGATTTGTCCATTAACTAATGGGCGGCACGCCATTTTGATGGCATCTATCCAGGAAAGCGGTGATCGTGCTATCTGAATAAAATTCGGCTGTACATAAGAGGAGATAGCAGGCAATGTCTTGAATCTTTGCTGGTGAGGTGCTGAATAGTTTGAATAGTTCAAAAAATAATCAGTTAAAGTTTTTTTAAGCGCAGATTCGTCGACATTATCAGCATTTTCATGAACCATTTTCAAAATCTGTTTAACATCCCTGTCCGTACTCTGCGGATAAATATCCGTCAAGACTCTGAACCGTAACCTGGATCTTTCTTCCGGTGTCAAAACCGGGTTGACAATGTATTGTGGAATCTCAGTGTTCAACAAAGTCGTTGTAAAAACTAAGTCGTAATCAGATTGGTACTCATTAAATCTGCGCACCGAAGTAGCAGATACGAAATTAATTTCTGGAAAAACATCTCTCAGCATATTGATCATCAAACGTGCGAAGACCAGGCCGTTTGCGCACACAACAGCAGCTTTTTTCTTGATTAATGTGACACGATCTGTGTAATTACCCAATTCCGATCCCAAATAAAAAGCGATCAATTGAAGTTCATCTTTCGGTAGTTTTTTGCCGATCAATTTTTCTACCGGCCCAACACTGTCTCGGACTACATTCATGAGATAATCGTTTTGAGTAGGATCTTCAATCAGTTTTTCAAAATTAATATCATTTAATTTCAAGCCATATTTGGTTCGATAAATAGCCGGCAGCATATGCTCCGTTAATCTTCTAACAAAATCACTATGATTTTGGATCACGATATACGTCTTATTTTGAAAAGCATTCAGCATTTGCTGAACAGCTTCGATGAGTGCCGGCCTGCTGGTCAAAGATTCATTTTGTATGGTGTTCGCTGAAAGAAAAGCCAAAGCCAGCCATTCAATAAAAGCTTGCGAGTTGATATGCCAAGATTGTCGAGAAAATGTATTTTTTAAAAATGTGTATTCTCGAGATTCTGTTACTTCAACATTCTTTGGCAAACTATCATCAGATTCACCATGTTCCATGTGAGCAAGTACAAAACGTAATAAATTAGTCAGTAACTTAAAAGCTGTATCAGAGTACGAGATAACCAATGATCGTTCCATCGTCGAAACTAAATTTAAAGTACGCGACTTTTCAATTCCTGGTATTTGATCCAGGATAATTTCACCCTCTGAGTCAGCCAGCACGTCTCGAACAGTTTGAGAAAGATGTCCAAGAATCTGAAATTCTTGTCCCGCTATCTGATATCCGAATTTTCTAGAATGCGTGATTTCAATTTTTTCTTCTTGAAGGGTCTTGCTTGCTTGACGAATATCTTTTAGAAAAGTATTACTGCTGACCTTCAAAAAATCCGTAATATCATGAAGTCTGAGTCCGGAGGGATGGCTGGCTAATAAAATGAAAATGATCTTGACTCGAGTGAGTTCATCAAAATAATCTAATTTATCGCTTTTGCGATGTAAATTATTTATTGCAGTTGCAGGCAAAGGCCCCACATGCCCAATCAAGTATTCTCGGCTTTGCGGCTTTAATTCAAAACGACCAGTACGCAATTTTTTCAGCGGCTCAAGCTGCTGATGTCTCAAAATCAGATTAATCTTAGAAATTGCGTAATTCAGCTGACGATGAGATAAATTAAACTTGTCCTCAAGCTGCGTTGAAGTCGTATCAGGATTCGTCAGAATCGTAACCAATAAGGATAGAGGTCTCTGCTCAAGCAAATTTTTAACCCCCTTTCACTTTTCCAGTATAGGTACTTAAATTGTAACCGTTTTCATTTAGCCAATCGCTTTTGTCAGCAAACTAAACTAAAATTGTTTGTTAGTGCGAGTGGCGATCTGACTAGATGTTCTTACGTACATAAAAACCATCGCAATGATGCGATGGTTTTTAATTAAAATGATTCAAATTATGAGTATTGATGAAACAAAACAGTAGAAATCGTTGCATGCCAAGTAGTTCAAAACTGAAAATAATTAATAATTTGAAGGTGATGTTGATATGAGCAGATTGCTAGACATAGAAAATAAAATAAATCAATTGGGTGGCTCTGCTTTTCAACTTCTCTGCGACACTTATCTTAAAAAGAGTCTTTTCGCAGAATTGGAATATCATCCTTTAACTAATAAAAATACTATTCATAGATTAAAGGATAGGCCCGCCGGAGCTTATTTTTTAGCCGTACTGAACTTATCCGAAATTTACAGTTTAGCCCACCAAACGCGGCAATACCACAAATCAAGAAGTATGCTTTTTTAATATCGTTGATCGAATGCCTTGGAGAATCCGATCGGCAGAATGACCGAAGCGCTGGGCGACCAGCATATAGAGACAATCATTTATAGCCAGTTGGGAAGTCAGAGAAATTAAGGCCTCGGATCGGAATTGGAAATCTTCAGACACCGAGAAAAAACAGACCTGCCCGAATGCCGCTAGTGGTGAACTCGGAAAGCTTGTAATAACGATCATTGGAACATGGCGTTCCGCTAATGATTCCCCTAATTCCAATGTGTCGGAATCATTACCGGTATGAGAAATAATCACAGCACAATCTTGATCTGTTAACCGGGTCGTCTGCATCAAAGCCATATGATACTCCGTATCATAAATCAAAGTTAGAGGCACTCGTAAAAATTTGTGATAGGCATCCAAAGCCACAATGTTGGACCCACCCAATCCAAAAAAAGCGAGTTTATTGGATTTTACGATCATGTCCGTTGCTTTGCTAAGATCCTTTTCTTTCATCAAATTAAAAGTTCCGTTAAGTGTGGCAATGTTTTCGTCGAAAGTCTTCTTGGCCACCATCATTGGGCTGTCACCCTCGCTAATCGAAACATCAGATAAATTCTTTGAGTTAATTTGATTGGTAAAATCCCATTTGAATTGCGCAAAGTCCGTATAACCCAGGCGACGAATAAAACGGGAAATCGTCGATATTGAAACGCCGCTCGCTGCAGAAAAAGAACTCACATTTACAGGAATCTCATTGTTGGCAAGAGCCAAATAATCTGCGATCTTTTTTTGGCCTGAGCTTAATTTTGGATAAATGCTTTTGATTCTTTTAACAATACTCAGTTCCATTTCAATCCTCCAGGAGAACATTTTATCATTGCAATGAAAGCGTTTTCGTTTATAATAATAAATGAAAAAATGAATCAATTAAATTATACATTTTATGACTTATTTTTTCATATCATAGACGCATTGGAGGAGAAATGGAAGTTATTCCAAGATTATTACCTGATCAAATACAACTAAAGAAACATGCCGAAGATTGGCAATCGGCTCTTCAATTAGCAGCTAAACCACTATTAGCAGGGGGATACATTACAACAGAGTACGTGCAGAACATGATTGATTCTGTCAATAAATTAGGGCCTTATATTGTCATTTCACCTGGCTTAGCACTTGGCCATGCCCGGCCATCCAGTGCGGTAAAAAAGACAGGATTTTCGATTACAACTTTGGATGAAGCGGTTAAATTCGGCAACAAAGATAATGACCCAGTGGATTTAATTGTAATTCTCGCTTCGATTAACAATGTTGATCATTTAGCTCTCTTGCAAAAACTGGTGTCATTTCTTAATGATCCAAAGAATTTAACCTCTTTGCGTCAAATGACCACATCAGATGAAGCAACGAAAGTTGCGCAACAAATAAACGGAGATTTTTAACATGAAAATAATCAATTTTCTTGTCTATCAAGTCCTCAGCAATGAAACCATTTTTCTTGGTCTGATTGCTTTAATAGGATTACTTTTACAAAAAAAGAAGTTTCCTCAAGTAATCGATGGAACCGTTAAAACAATCATAGGTTTGACTGTTCTGTCTTCAGGGGCTGGTATACTGATCAGTTCACTCTCGCCAGTCGTCACGAAGCTAAACCAGACGCTGCACGTCAGAGGCGTTTTGCCAACTAACGACGCTGTATTCGGCGTGGTTCTAAGATTTGGCACAATCGCTAAGAATACTGTCATTACTTTTCTTTTGGCATTCTTTCTGCACTTGCTGCTAGTGAGATTGGCACGCCATCAAGTATTCAAAAACGCCTACCTGACAGCCCATCTTATGCTCTACCATGCAGCTTTTATGAATGTGACCCTGCCAATCGTCTTAAAAACAAATAGTTTTTGGACAATTGTAGTCGGTACCATTTTAAACGCAGCGTATTATACCTACTCACCAGCCATTACAAGAGTCTTAGCTCGTCCTTGGATGCATGATGTCTCAACATTAGGCTTCATGGATCAAGTGGGTTCGATCATTGCTCATTTCATCGGCAAATGGTTTGGCAGTACAAAACCTGAACAAGATGCCGACAACATGAAACTGCCAAAATGGGCTTCAATGTTCCGTGACAATACAATCGTTTTGTTCTTCTTGATGCCGATCATTTTCATTGGTATCGGATTAGCTGTTGGACAAAAAGGCATCCAAGCACTAGCTGGTACTGGTGCCGGTTCGACCAATTGGATCATTTGGTTAATTCTCGAAGGATTCACATTCACGGCTGGCATCGTCGTTTTGCTTCAAGGCGTCAGGATGTTTATCAACTCAATCGTGCCAGCCTTCAAAGGTATTTCTGATAAATTTCTGCCCGGCGCTATCCCAGCACTTGACGCACCAACCATTTTCCCATACTCCCCTATGGGCGGCATGTTCGGGTTCTTGGGCTCAACTGTCGGTTGTATCTTAGTGACTATCGCTACTATTATTTTTCGTTCGCCTGTCATAGTCTTTCCAAGTCCGATCATTATGTATTTTGATGGCAATGTCATGGGAGTCTTTGGAAACAAAGCTGGCGGCTGGCGTGGTGCTATCGCAGCCGGCTTAGTAACCGGTATTATCTCATCAGCCGCTGTCATCTTGTTCTACCCACTGACCGGTGCAGTCTACGGTAGTGGTTTAACCTGGTCCAATATCGACTATGCCGTCGTGTGGATGCCGATTATGTATCTTTTGAAATTAGTTCGTGGTGTGATTGTAGGATTCTAAAAAATTAAGGAGAATATCATTATGAAAATCGTTGCCGTATGTGGTTTAGGAGTTGGTTCTAGTATTATCGCAAAAATGAATATTGAAAGCATCCTTTCTGACGAAGATAAAAGTGATGTCACGGTAGATACTGTCGATCTCGGCAGTATTACCAGTGCACCAGCTGATATTTATGTCACTACTAGAGAATTAGCAGATGAGTTTCCTGAAGACCTCAAGGAAAAAACCATCGTCCTAACAAATTTTGTTGACAAAGCCGATATTAAAGCACACTTGGATCCAAAAATGGAGGAATTAGAAGGTAAATGACAGAAAGAAACATTAACCAAATTACTGAACAAACTTGGATTAATGAAGTGTTTCCGGAATGGGGTACGTGGCTAAACGAAGAAATTGACAGAACCACCGTTGCGAAAAACAAATTTGCTATGTGGTGGTTAGTAAATATGGGTCTTTGGATTAAATCTGATCATCAAACTAATTTAGCCATTGATCTCTGGTGCGGTACCGGTAAAACAACACACGACAAAGCAAAAATGTCGCCTAGACATCAGTGGTCTCGATTAACTGGTGGCAGAGAGATCCAACCCAATCTACGAGCACAGCCAATGGTTATCAACCCTTTTGCTATCCATAATTTGGACGCCTACTTGGTCACACATTTTCATCATGACCATATCGACATCAATGTTGCCGCTGCGATTCTGAAAAATGTCAAGAATCCTATCCCTTTTATTGGCCCCAAATATGTTGTCGATCAATGGATCAACTGGGGCGTTCCCAAAGCAAGATGCAAAGTGGTCAAACCGGGAGATGTGCTGCACATTAAGGATGTTGAAATAGATGTGACTGATTCCTTTGACCGATCTGTTTTGATTACTGACCCGGATAATGAGGAAATACCAGCCGATACAGAAGTACCGGATATGGACCTGAGATCGGTCAATTATGTGATTAAGACAAGCGCCGGTACGATATACGATGCTGGTGATTCGCATTTTTCATCTTACTTTGCAAAACATGGGCAAGATTTTGATATTGATGTGGCTATCGTTGCTTATGGCGAAAACCCTATTGGCATTCAAGACAAGATGACCTCTATTGATGTACTAAGGACAGCGGAAAATCTTAATACAAAGGTTATTATTCCGCTGCACTGGGACGTTTGGACCAATATGCTTGGCGATCCTTTTGAAGTCCAGAAACTTTGGCAGCTCAGAAAGGACAAATTTAATTATCAATTCCATCCTTTCTCATGGCTGCCCGGAGGAAAATTCACCTTCCCAGATGATAAAGATAAATTAGTCTATTATCACGAAAGAGGGTTTAAAGACAAATATACTTATCCGATCAATCTGCCTTACAAATCTTTCCTATAATTGTGTTTCCAACAGTTAAAATATAACTCCTCGGAAATCAAAATACCCTTATTATTTAAGCCGAACACGCTCACATAATAAGGGTATTTTAGTTCCCACATTTTTTTGAAAAATTCATCTGTGCCGTTTTCATAAGGCATTTACATCAAAAAACCGCCAACCCCAGCCAGCCAACCCCCCCGCTCACTCCACAGACACCACCACGTTCTGTGCTTCAATAATCTGCTGGTCATCGGCCTGCAATGTCTCGGAGAAGACCTTGATCAGCCTCTTGCCCGTTGGACGGAAGGTCAAGAAAGTCAGACCGCCGGACGCGATGCCGCCAATAATGGGAACCGTCTTGGTGACTAAGCTGGAAGCGGTCTTTTTAGTAACCTGTACACCGATGGCAGTGCCAATTTTTTTCATCAACGGATACCAGAATGTTTTTGTCAAAGCCGCCTGCAGCATTTTTTTGCCGGCAGTCGCGCCCAGCCCACGGGAAACAAGCATCAAGCCTGAATTAGCTGCAGCCACCCCGAGCATGGCACCTAAATACAGCATCACTTCTCGTTCGCCAGCTTCAGTCAAAGCACCATCTTCATTAAAAATGCTCGGCCGGCCAAACACATAAGCCACCTCTTGGGCCATGCGGACAGCAAAGGCAAAATACTGCAGAATATCCGCCGTTGCGCTGCCAGCCATAATCACAGGATTAGATGGCAATCCCGCGGCAAAAGAGAAAACCGTACTTTTCTCCGTATCATTCAGCACCACGCGATTAGCGATCTTAATCAGATCCTTGGCTTTATACAGGCTCTGCGGGCCCTGATCCACAAGTTGTGCCAATTCCGCGCCCTTCAGATGATTGAAAGTCTTCGCCAAAAAGGCTCTCCGATCTACCTTGACTCCTGGTAATTTAATCGCTTTTGAAACAATCTCAGGTAGGAACTGGTCCTCTTCTTCGTCCATCGTGCTCTCCATAATTTATTAACTTAAAAAGAAGTATACATTAAAAAACGCCATTCATTGATGAGGTTTTACATCGATCACCAACTATTAGGCAAATCAAGATCCCTCAATTGCACCCCACTGAGAAGTAATACCAGAACATGATTAGGGCATTATCCAAAACAAAGAAAATGTCCCACAGTATGCAGAAATCCCCTTGGGACCAACCATATAAACCCGCTGAACTTTCTTATCTCGTTTCACATAAACTTTCTAAAATTAAACTTGAAGAAAAATGCTCATCTCAGGCTGCCTATTAACATTCCGGCTCCAGCTGCAATATTCAAGCCAGGCACGATCTGCCAGATTTATATTCAAGGACATTTATTTGACTCGTGCTGCACAAAAATTGTAAGAAAGCGCATACATTTTGTACTAATTTAAAAATACAATGAAGTTGTCCCAAGGAGGAATTCTTTTGAATGATAGAGATACTGCAATTCTTACAGAGATTATTAAAAATCCAGGTTTAAGAAGCAAAGAATTGGAAGATAAATTCCACCTAACAAGGCGCCAGTTATCTTACTCTATTACTCAAATCAACAAAGAACTGGCGTACGCTAACTTGCCTCGCATACAACGCACACCCCTTGGGACAATTTCTGCACCAAGTGAAATAGCTAATTATCTTGTCGAAGACAAAAAGCTACCGCAGCAAAAATATGTCTATCACACGGAACAGCAACGTTCCATGATTATCATTCTATATATTTTAACTGCCCCGGGTCCCTTGTCCTTGATTAACATCTACCATCTGTTAAGCGTCAGCCAAGCTACCGCTGCCAAAGATATGAGAAACGTTAAAAATCTTTTAAGCAACCGTCATCTCGAATTAAAAAATAGCTGGCAGGATGGTTACTGGATAGACGGAGAAGAATTAGTACAGCGGTCATTAATCAATGAAACAATTTCTAGTCTGGAAAAATATACTGACAGTTCTCAGATAGTCAATCGCTTATCTACCATTTCTATCGATGAAATGATTCACTTCGTTCGACAAATGGAACATACAATTGGCAGCTCTTATTCTGACAATGCATTTAGGTATCTAATCTATTCATTACTTATGAACATAGCCAGAAATCGGTCAGGACGCGTGCAAAATACTAAATATTTTTTCAATCAGATTTCCGACACGAAAGAATTCAGAACAATTTCTCAATTAATTGATCCGAGTTGGGTTCAATCACAATCAGATATAGAGTGGATTTCCATCTTATTTCTTTCCGCTAATACGATTAAGGGTGAGTTTTCTTTCTCTGATTATACTGTTCTACAAGCTATTACCCAGATGGTAGCTGCTTTTGAGCAAAAAACACTCGTTAAAATTCAGAATCATGAAGAATTTGAGAAACGCCTGCTTGCTCATTTGAGACCAGCCGTTTATCGGGTCAAATATGGTTTACACCTTAGCGACATTGATACCTCTCGAATTTCCATCGAGGGACCTCAATATGAATTTTTAACTTCCAGTATTAGAAAAATCATTTCTCCTCTCGAAAAAATCGCAGGAAAAAAATTTCCAGAAGAAGAAGTTAAGCTAATCGTCTTTTATTTTGGTGGTGATTTAGAAAATGCGAAAAGTCTATCGGTGGTTAAACCAAAAGCTGCAGTTGTCTGCACGAACGGTGTCATTGTATCCAAACTTATGTTTCAAAATTTGGTTCATTTATTCCCTGAAATTACTTTCTTATCAGCAACTTCCGTACGAGATTTTGAAACGTTCTCTGCCGATTATGATTTAGTCTTTACGACTGTTCCGCTCAAAACTAGGGCCAGACAGTACGTCATACAGCCAGTCTCCTCTTCTGCGGATGCTATGAGATTACGGTATAGAGTGTTGAATGATTTCGGTCTCAAGAATATGGAACTTGCTTTAGACCAAATTACACAAATTGTTCGCAAGCATACAGAGTCCGTTGACATTTCGGGTCTTAAGGATGATTTAAAACAATGGCTTTCAGCGGAACAACCTACTGCCGGTATTCAAAAAGAACTTCCAGATTTATCTATGTATATTTCCCCACAACTTGTCCGTCTGATAGATAAAAAAGTTGACTGGCGCGATGCTGTACGACTTGCCACAGAGCCACTGCAAAAAAGCGGTATTGTGAATCAGGACTATTTAGATACTATTTTGGAAAATACGGAATCTAAAAGCAACTATAGTTTTCTGGGTTCACGGATAGCTATCCCTCATACGACAGCTGGCCATGGCATTATACAAGACGGCTTTGGTTTCAGTGTTTTCAAACGGGCCGTCAAATTCCCAACTGGACAAAATATCAGTATTATCGTACCAATTGCCATCCTAAATACAAAGAAACATTTGCGCGCGATTGAGCAACTGACGTCAATAGCAAGTGACGATGACCTAGTTAGTAAAATTATTTCTGCCTCAGATACAGAATCTATATATCGATTAATAAAAGTAAAAGAAAAGGAGATAAAAATTGACGTTAATAGACTCTAATCTAATTTTCACCAATATTGAAGCAGATGACAAAACCAGCTTGATTGATTTTTTGGCGAATAAATTATACAGCCGTGGCAATGTCAAGAGCACCTTTAAAAATGCGATTGAAAAGAGAGAACAAACATATCCAACTGGTTTGCCTACAGGGATTATCAAGGTAGCTATTCCACACACCGATGCTCAGTATGTTAATCAGTCGGCTATTGCCTTTGCAAATTTAGAGCATCCAATTGAATTTCAAAATATGGCTGCCAACAAGGAAGCCTTAAAAGTGTCGGTCGTGATGATGTTAGCAATTGCAGAACCACATGGCCAAGTTAAAACACTTGAAAAACTCATGTCTATTTTCCAAGATGAAACTCTTTTAAAGTTTTTATCTAGTGAACATGATTCAGAAAAAATTTATGAAAAACTTGTAACTCTTTTATAGAAGGAAAGATGGTGTTTATCAATGAAAGAAATTGTTAATTTCATTATGTACATAGTCAGTCTGGGGCCAACTGTGATGATCCCGATTGTCATGTTGATCTTTGGCTTGGCTGTCCGAGTACCATTTACAAAAGCCTTACGCGGCGGCCTCATGGTCGGTATTGGATTCATCGGTTTAAACGCAACTGTTTCCATTTTAACCAGCGTCATGAACCCAGCTATTCAAAACATGATTAAAATTATGCACATGAATCTTAAAGTCATCGATGTTGGCTGGCCATCAGCTAGTGCGATTGCTTACGGAACAGCCGTTGGCGTAAGCATTATTCCTCTTGGAATCTTAATCAATATCTTAATGCTGATTTCCAAGACAACCTCGACAATTGATGTCGATATCTGGGACTTCTGGCACTTCGCATTTTCCGGTTCATTGGTATTTGCATTGACACGAGACATTACATTCAGTCTTTTCTGTGCATCGATGAATATGGTCATCATTATGGTCATCGCGGATCGAACAGCCCCTCTGTCCGAGAAATATCTGGGGCTGCCAGGTATCTCCATTCCCCATGGCTATGCGGGTTCTTTCGTCCCGATTGCTCTTGTTATGAATTGGGTTCTTGAAAAAATACCCGGCATAAATAAAATTCATCTTGATGCCAAGGGTTTCAACAAAAAATTTGGCGCTTGGGGTGAACCAACATTATTAGGTTTCATTATCGGATGTGCGATTGGTACGTTAGCCTATGTTGCTGCCCCAGCGCTGTCCATTCCTGATAAGCTGGGCAGAATTATGCTGATGGGTGTCACATTATCAGCTGTGATGATCATTACCCCAAAAATGGCTGCCCTGCTCCTCCAAGGTGTTGTTCCTGTATCGGGTGCGATTCAGAAATTCACCCAAAAGAAATTTTCTGGAAAAAGAAAAATTTATATCGGAATGGATACTGCTGTAGGTATCGGAAGTCCGGTCGTATTAGCTTGTGCTTCTCTGATGATTCCAGTTGCTTTACTCTTTGCCTTTATCCTACCGGGTAATCAGTTCCTGCCAACGATCGGGCTAGTCGGATTTGTCTTCATGTTCCCATTAATCGTAGCAGTGTGCCATGGCGATTTCTTCCGCTCCTTTATCATTGGTGCAGTCAATGTCGTGCTAGGACTATGGATTGGGACTAATTTAGCACCACTCATTACCAACGCGGCACGTGCTGCTAAATTCTCCATTCCAAAGGGATCATCTTTAATCAGTAGTATTGATTATGGCTCTAATCCTTTCCCTTGGATTTTTGTTCACATTGCACAATTCAAAATTCTAGTCTATATCTTTGGCACAATTTTATGCGTCGGGCTGGCTCTTTGGAATCGAAAGAAGATTATCGAAGGCGAAAAAGCAGCAACCGTTGCAGCAGAAACACAATCAGAAAATGCTAAAGGAACGATTTAATATAACGAAATTTGGAGGATATAACTCATGAAAAAGATCTTTGTTGCTTGCGGCTCTGGCGTTGTCACTAGCACAATCGCTATTAATAAACTCAAAGAAGGATTAGACGAACGGAACATTCCTGAGGATGACTATAAAATCGGTCAAGGTTCAGTTGGTGAGATTGAGTCCAACGCTCCTGAATACGATGCTGTCTTGGTTACCTCACAATATGAAAGTGACAATGTTCAAATTCCCATTATCAATGGCATATCGCTCTTAACCGGTGTTGGGGCAGACGAAGTATTAGATAGAATCGCTAAGATTGTCAAATCTTAATCTGCGTCACTAATCGAAAGGAGGTTAGCCATGCTTGAAGACTTAAAAGAAGAAGTCTATGAAGCGAATATGCAGCTGCCTAAGCTGGGCCTTGTCACCTTCACTTGGGGGAATGTTTCGGGTATTGATCGTAAGAAAGGCTTGTTTGTGATCAAGCCTTCTGGTGTAGATTATGACCAATTAAAGCCTGAGGATATGGTTGTCGTGAACTTAAAAGGCGAAGTCGTCGAAGGAGATTTAAACCCTTCTTCAGATACACCGACTCACACGGTCTTATATAATGCCTTTCCGGCCATTGGCGGCATCGTGCACACACATAGTCCCTGGGCTGTGGCCTTTGCACAAGCCAAGATGGATATTCCGGCTTTAGGGACGACCCAGGCAGATACCTTTTATGGTGATGTGCCGGTCTCTGAAGCTTTAAGTAAAGAAGAAATTGAGGCAGCCTATGAAGCAAACACAGGCAAAGTGATTGTCAAAACCTTTCAAGACCGAGGATTAGATCCGCAGGCTATGCCGGCTGTCTTAGTGGCCCAGCATGGTCCCTTTACTTGGGGAGCGACGCCAGCTAAAGCGGTTTATAACGCCAAAGTCTTAGAAGTCGTGGCCGAAATGGATTATCACGCCCTGACGCTAACGCATAACGATAGTCATGTCCCCCAGTACCTATTGGACAAGCATTATGATCGTAAACATGGTCAAAATGCCTACTACGGGCAGCACAATGCAGATTCCAAACAGCATGCGGCACGTGCTTCATAAACTGATAATTTAAAAACTATTCCAATCATCATGTGCCATATCACTCAAACTTTTGCAACAAACTACTTGAGTGAGCATGTTTATGGACAACAGGTGCCGCAAAACCGTTGTATGAGAATACAGCGGTTTTTATGTGAATCCAAAAACCATTATTATTGATAATGCTTTGAACAGGCCACAATTCGTCTAGAAGCTGATAGGACTGGATACCCCCTGTGATTAGCAATTTTTTTGAAACAGCGATCAAGTTTGGATTGGTTAATCTCACTATAGAACGAATCCTTGACTTCGAAGGACAGCCCATCCTCAGCAATACTTTTTTATGAAAATACTAACTGCGGTTGCAAGATTCAGCTCCGAGCTCTCAAAGAGAACTGCTTATTGCTATTACGTATTTGCCATCACGATATGAAGATGCCAATAATAGCCGTTGCTGCTGTCACGATTGCAAAAACAAAAGTCATGTTAAATTTCATAGTAAGTATGTCCTTCTTTCAATGGAGGTAAACAATGCTTAGAGATGTAAACCAATTCTTTTAGTATACAGGAACAGTCGGATGCATCAACACACTACAAAAAAATCGGGACCCTTTGGAAATATTCTGCAAACCTTGTTAACCAGATCTATGAGTAATAATGAACAGATGTATATTGGATAAAAATTAATTATCTTTCAAAGTATCAAAATCACTAAATTTTGAACAACATTCCAGAGCTAACCTGGTATATTCGTCCTTCTTACTTTGATTTGTCATAATTTCTTCAGGAGCTGAATAAATCTCCAAATGATTATTCGTTAATAGAAAATGCCCCGCACTAATACCGTGTCCTTCAATAAAAATCGTTTGTTGCCGGTATTCAGAAATGGAACTAATAATAAGGAAATCCGCTCCATCACTGTTGCTGATGCGCCTAATTCCATTGAGTTTATCCAAATTGTATATTTCTCCAGAAAAAACGATCCCATTATTACCCAGAAAATTATCAGACTGATCATCTTGAGGAAATTTGCGTGTATTCGAACCATCATCTCGAGAAATATAATAAAAATACCTAACGCTATCAACGTAAGATACCGCTCCCCTGTTAGATAACAAAAAAATTTCTTTATTAACCTGTGGCATTAGCCACCTAGGAAGGCTGTTTCGCTTTTTCTCTTTTTCTTTTCCCTCTTTTAATTTTTGGCTTTCCCTTTCTTTCTCTTCTTCTCCTTCAACCACGGAACGGTCATGAAGATAAAGGGCCATAAAAACACTAAAGATGGTTCCGGTCCCAGTAAAAAGAGGGCCATAAACATCCGCAAGATGATTGTGTGATGTCGATTTAATCAAAATATATGCAAATACGGCAGATAAAACGAGAAAAGCCAAAGCAACATAAACTTCAAAATTGATAAACTGTTTTTTCTTAATAGCCTTGAATCTCTTGATAAGATCCCCTTCTTTATAGACCAAAAACGTGCTTCCTAAAAAGAGGAAAACAATTCCAAGATTCATCCAATTCATTGGTTGCCTTAAGAGAAATTTGGGATAATACATGATGATCAAAATAATTCCGAAAACAATCAGCAAAATACAGAACCAAGTTTTCGAACTAGTTTTATCATCGGTTTTTTTCGGCATGCTTTAATTGTAGTGTTCTTAGTAAAAAACACCAAAGCTGATCGCTGGTATAGATTTAGTCATTCTTCACAACCTAGAACCGCATCATATGATTACCAAAATTAGCCACAATTAAGATACGAATTACGTTGAAAGCCTTACATATCAGCATTCAAGCGCCTATCCTAAGCACTAATCTCATGATTTTATTGGTCGCGCCAAAACTTGCTTTTGATCTGCTTAATTACCTACCCATTCTCTCTTTAATCAATTTAACCGGAGATATATGAGCACCCCAGCTCATGATCATGACAACAAGAAGCATTGATAATGCGAACCAAATAATTTTGAACAGTAGTTCCAGCACACCGACCTTAGCGAACTGAGCATTGATAGAAAAAATTTGTACCGCCAGTAGCAGTGTGCCCAACAATAACATATCTAAGTAATTTCCTGTATATTTACGCCAAATGCCATGCCGCTTATTCCGGAAAATGATCATGGGCTCCCACCAAGAGTTAACAAAGATATTGCTGGTGATAGTACCCCATAAGACACCTTTCAAACGTACGGCTTGTGTAAAACGATGTTGCCCCCCCTGCTGCTTCCAGCGAAGTTCGCCTTATGATAAATAACCTGTTCGAATTTTAGCTATAATCTTAACTAAATTTGCTCTTAACTGTTCTTTGATCTTTGTGCCCCCTGAAAATCTTTTTCTATAAATAGAATGAAGTCTTCTTCGCTCCAAGCTAATCAAAACAAAAAAATCATATCGTGTACTGACTGGATTTACTAGATTTAAAAATCCCCATTAGTTTGTAATATTATTCAAATTTATTCATTTATACTAGATAGAGTTGGTTTGAGAAAGGGGCTTCTATTGAACAAAGTTGCCATTGTAATTCCTTATATGGGGAAATTGCCTAAAAATACTAAAACTTTTTTATTGAGTTGTTCTTATAACCCAGAGATAGATTGGAAAATATTCATTGACCAAGACACTGAATATGAAACATTTGCTCCCAGTAATGTCACTTTTATAAAAAGTTCCTTGAAACAAATAAAAGAGAGAATTATCAAGATTACGAAACTGAAATCGATTAACTTGACAAACGGTTATAAGCTTTGTGACTACAGGCCTCTATACGGCCAGATATTTTCAGATTTCCTCACTGGTTACGATTATTGGGGATATTCGGATATGGATGTCGTTTATGGCGACCTAATGAAATATATTAAAGCTGGCATTGGCCAGCATGTTGAAAAAATTGGTGAACTTGGACATCTGACTATTATTCGGAACAGTGCAATTGCTAATAAACGTTACTTATTGCCAATTTCAGAAAATGAAAAACGGATTAATTTATTTAAGGATGTTATCTCGCAAACTGATAAAATATGTCACTTTGATGAGGGCCCAGGATTAGATACTATTTATCAGCAGTATCAGTTAGATGTTTACCATAATGTTGATTTAGCCGGAGATATTTTATTTGAAAATCTAGATCTTAATTCAAATGATAAGCGATTCACAAATAAAAAAAGTTGTTATGTCTGGCATGCCGGACACGCATATTACTCATATCACCGAAACAAAAATATATTTAAACATGAATACGGCTATCTACATTTTCAGAAAAGACACTTCCAGAATTTTATTTCGGAGACTAGTCATCTACGTACTTTTTCAATAACCACTAAGGGATATAGCGAAATGGAGGATTTTTCCGGTTCGAGTATCACTGCAGCTATAGCCAATAATCATTCGCCACTGTTTCAACGCTTAAGATATACTGGGCATTTATACTTTAAGACGAATACATTTACTAACCGAAAAGCTTTTGGATACTATTTACCTGTTAAGTATATTTTGTGGAGAATTTTTAAAAGACGGGACTTTAGAATTTAAATAATGGCAACAATTCAAGCCATGACTACCCATTTTAATAATTAAAGTTGGGTATATACAAATTAAAACAAAGACTATAGATATAAAATCGCCATCTTTGATTAGACAATTATCATGAAATCTGCCTTCATCAATTTGCTTATCTAAATATCTATAAAAATCTTTATAACTAGTTTTAAGTCCTAAATGAAGATCAAAAACCATTTCCTATCATGTAAGTTACTGTTACCAAAAATATGGTCCCATCTGTGGTTACTTTTTACATCTGGAATCATAATCAAATTCTAATTCTTGGTTTTCGATAAATAGTCCAAAACACGCAGTTTGCGCCAACTTTGCAGCTATTAATTTAAATAAAAAAAGAGAGGCAATCGCCACTCACATATAGATAATTATTTTAAAGAAACAGTTTAGCAAAAGATCATCAAGTTACTTTAAGGCATTCTCCAATTCATTATGGACACGGTCTTTTTCAGACTGACTCATTAACTGCATCGATTGACCACCGATCATGGCACCAGTCCCGCGCATCTGGTCTGACTGAATGTTATTTAAAGCAGCGCGATATTTTGTTGCCAGACCGCTAAAACTATTCCAGGACATATCCGTTAAGATATTGGATGACAGAGCATTGATGAATCCTTGGTTAAAGATGGTACTAACATGCCGACGCGCCTTGGCTAAAATAGCCTGCATGACCTGCTGCTGACGCATCTGACGACCGTAGTCGCCTTGTGGATCAAAATGCCGTTCGCGCACATACATCAATAACCTGGTTCCTCTTAAGTTAGGATAAGTTTCTCCTTTAGTAAAGGAAATATTATCTTCTGTGAAAGTTAGATTAGAAGTAATATCGACACCGCCAATCGAATTAGCAATCGACTCCAAGCCGCCCATGTTAATCAAAGCATAACCATTAAATTTGATGTTCACGAGTTTTTCGACCTGTTGAATCGAGGAATCAGCTGAGCCGTAGGCATAAGCGGCATTCAACTTGACCATCTGGCCATTGACATAAATGGGTGTATCGCGCTGCAGGCTCATTAAAAGCGTCTGTTGTTTTTGCGGATTAATCACGGCAATCATCATCGAATCAGTCCGGCCCTTATAGTTACGATCTAAAGCACCTGTATCTGTTCCTAATAACAGAATCGCAATCGGTTTGTTATGCCGGCTTAAGGTGTCGACCCGATCTGTCTTTTTAATCGCCGTACTGGGCTGATGCATCTTTTGAATGGCACCATGAGTGGTCCAGACAGCATAACCGCCGATACCAATGACAGCGATCACAGCAACAGCAATCAAGGAGGTAATAGTGATAATAATTTTCTTCATTTAAATAAATTCCTCAATCTTCCATTCATATGGTCCATTATTTTTAGCAACAATATTTCGATAAGTTCTATCTTTTTATGAGAAACCTGGACATACTGTTTTCTTTATCTACTAATAGTTTTCCCAAGAACATCATAAATTGCAACACTACAAAAGCAGTTCTGAAATAGTCTTGTCAATTTAGCCTGTATAAGCTACTGGCAGAAAATAAGCCAGGGTAACAATGAAAAAGAACAAGAAAGAACTATCAGACATCGTAAAAACCATCAGAACCATAAAGAAAAGAAAGAATAATATGTTTTGGTTGTTTTTGGACCAAATGACTCTTATCAACGGAATTAAAAAACTAAATGCAAATTGGTAAATACCGCCACCAGCTAAAATATTAAATAGCCCCGATGAAAAACCCGAATTGCCACCCAACATGGTTCGGCTATAGCTCATTCTACTGATAAGTGCATCAGAATTATCTAGTCCATCACCAAAAAGAGGTTTACTTCTCCAAGCATTGAATCCAACTTGAAGATCTTCTAAACGCGTTGATACAGAATCATATGTATCATTTTGAGATTTTGTTCTCAATATCCAATATACAAAGAAAGCTACCACCGGTACTGCTAAAACAAAAAATAATAACGCTTTGTTTCCTTTATCAACAACATAACTGGCTGCATAAGCAATCGTACCAACGATGATCCCAGTAGATGAAAAGGTTGAAAGAATCGTGATAACAAAAATAATGTTTTGGGAATCAACTTTAACTCTTTTGTCTACGACAAACAGTTTTAGCAATAGCCCAATCGTTAAAACAAAAGAGTACATAGGCGCTTCAGCAAAAAAAGAGGTATTTCGCAGAAGAGTCATATTAGCTAGGTTCACGCTTTGTGTTTGAAACTGAATACCCAGCAGACTAGGTGTATATCTGATTTGCCCCCAGTCAATCATTGTACTGCCTGTCCAGCGATTGCCTATCAAGGCAATGACCCACATTACTAAGGACAGACACGCAATTGCTACTATCGCTTTAACCATCAAAGAGACAAAGTCGAGCAAATTTCCTTCTTGAAGCAACGAATTAATAAACAAAGCGGCTAATAAAGGGAAAAAAATAAAGAGCAGGCCCTGTCTCACATGAAAGAAGCCAGATGCAACATTCATTAGGACAAAGGGAATCACCATAATCAACCACAAAAAAATAAAATAAACGAAAGGTGCTAAATTTATTCGTTTGTGTATTGTACTTACGATTGAATTTAGAGAAATAACAATTAACAGTAAAAACAAGATAAGAGTTATAACCTGACTATTACGTGTATTGACAGAGACCCAATACACTGAGTTACAAGTCACAAGCAACACAACACAAAAAAACATATAAATCATTTTCTGGAACGCGGAAAAACCTACATGAGTACCGGCATCAATTGTATTTTTTTTAACTAAACTCACACTCAATTCATTATTCATCTTATACTCTCAATCTTATCAATAAATAACGACTCAAATTATTTACGTCTTCTTTCATATCATCCTTAATCCTTTTTTGTCGTTCTTCCCAGTTTTGACATGAATAAACCCTGAAATCTAGTATACAAGGAAATAATTGGCGCATAGCGAAAACCAAAACATAACAAAAGGTACGCAATGACGCCTATTACAATATCCAGAAAAATAATGATAAAGTTAGATGCTGATTGCAGAGGATAAGCATTAATTAAATCCAGACCCAGCCACATAATAACAGCAGCTGAAAACGGCTTCCAAATTTCGAAAAAGAGACCGTGTATATCAAGTTGCGGATGGACGCTCCAAAGTTGATAAGTTGTCACTGAACCCTCCGCTAAAACCGTGGCAAGCATAACACCATCAATGCCCAAAAATGGTATGAAAATTAAATCCAATAAGATATTCAGGATGGAGCCGATGGTTACACTAATCGTATATGATTTGATCTGGTTGCTGGGAATCAAATATTGAACGCCTATCACATTACTCCAAGAAATGATAACAATGACAAAGGCTTCGATAATGATTAAATCTGCAACTTTATCAAAACCAGGACCAAAAAACAAGGGCACAAAATTTGATGCAATTGATATCAAACCAAAGCACATGCCGCAGCTCAGTAAAGTGATAAACTGAAAAGATTTTTGAATATGATTTTTAACTTCCTGCATTTTTTTTTGTTGAAATAAATTGGAAATGTGCGGCATCATTGCCGAACCCAATGCCATAGAGACAGTCAACAGTAATTTCACTAAGGAATCGGATTGTGCATAAAAACCAGCCGCTTTAATTGACACAAAAATACCAGCTAAAGTTTTGTTTAAATACACATAAAGAGAAATAGCAATAGTTGGTACAAAAAGCCAGAAAGATTGAATAATGGCTCTTGCAAAGGATAAGTCCCGGAAGTGAACGAAACGGATATATTTCTTTAGCATAGGAAACATTGTCAAGTTACCAATCAAAGTAGATCCAGATATAATAAATGCATAAACCCAAACATCGGATGATTTTTTAACAAGCAACAATACAGCAGCAAAGCTGGCAATCTTCACAACAGAATTCCTAATAACCGTAACTTTGAAATTTTCCATCCCCATAAAAAACCAAGATACATCCAAAGCTGCGCCTACCAAACCGATAGACTGAAAAATGTAAACAAGAAAAAATCTTTCATGGTTAATATACACTAGCCAAAAGCAAAAAGCAGCGAAAGAAATAAGTATAAAAAAAATTCTAGTAATGAATACAGACCAAAAAACCGATGATCTTTTTTTGGGATCATTTTGATAATAAGCTATTTCTCGATTACCATAAGTAGCCAAACCAAAATTACCAAACAGCAGAAAATAGCTGATGATCGAATTAGTAAAATTCATAATACCAATGCCCTGTGGTCCGATAACTCGAGACACGTACGGTGTCGTAACCAGCGGCAGCGCAATGGCTAAAATTTGATAGGATAAATTGTAAAGAACGTTTTTAAAGACTTTCATTTGTTTTTACATCATAATGATTCCCAAAAACGGAGTTAACTGATCTGATGAACAATTATAATCCGATCAGCGCTTATCCAGAAGCTGTTCAGCTTGTGCGATAGCAACTTGAGTAAATTTAGCACTTCTCAAATCTTTAGCAATATTTTCTGCATTAGATTTCATCTGGGCGTAATCACTATTAGTCATACTCTTGAGCCGTTCTTCTAATTTATTTAGATTTGAAACTGTAATACCAACTTGGTAGTCTAATACAAAATCGGCAATCGCCGCTTGATCCCAAACTATCACAGGAATGCCCATGCTTAAATAAAGGGAGGTCTTATGTGGATTATTATACTTTGTATATTCCCCGTAAACACCGGCGCCAGACGACAAAGAATCACCATCCCAAACTAGCCCGAATTTAGCGTCTAATTTTTGCGGTACTTCGTTCGGAGAAAAATTGCCTACATAATTAATATTATCTGGGTAAGATGATGCAGGATTCGGTCCTAAAAGTTGGATCTTAATGGTAGTCTGCCAATTCGATATGTACGGAACCTTATTCAAGTTTCCGGCCATGACTAAATCAAATTTGGGCGTTTCTTTTCTAATTGCGGCATCGTTAAGATAATCAAAAATTTGTAAACAAATCATCGGCGTACGCACACCATGTTCACTTAACCATTTTTTCATTCTGTTATTATGCACAATTAATGCATCAAAGCGATTTAAGGAAACAATCTCTTTATTTTGGTTACTAACAGAATTAGTAAAAAGTCGCAGAGATTCAACATCATGCACCAATCCAATGGTTTTTACAGGAAACTTCCGGGTAACTTTAAAAAACATATCAGTAAATACATGACTATAAGTGGGGTACTGATAAACTAGAAGTGATGGGATGTTGGATAATTTATTTTTCCAAAAGAAATAGCTAGCAGGTGGGCGTAGCAACTTATTCCATCTCGTAATGTCGAATGTTAGTACTTCATAACCTTCTGACTTCAAAATTCTGGATATATCAGACTTGGCTTTGAATCCTGCAGAATTTAACATACCAGTATCAGTTTGAAGGACCATTTTTTTCATTATATTGTGACCTTTCTTTGGACAAATAGATTTTCCTAACAAATGTATCAAATCCTTTGTCTATATTAAACACTGTTCCTTTGAAAATTCGGTTATCATCTGCCCTCGCCGCAAATGGCACTTTGTTTTCAATCATCTGGTTCATAACATTTCCCCAGTGTCCAGGCCCCTGTTGTAGCGAGGGAAAGAAGTGCCCACTCGTTACGATACCCCCTTTATTTTCACTTTCTGATGATTGGATGATTTTCAAGCCGCTAGCCTGTGCTTCTAAAACCACAAAGGGCATTGCTTCGAAACGTGAAGGCAATAACAGAAAATCAGCCATGTTCATCAAATCTGCTACATCTTTCCTGAGGCCTAAAAATTTAATATAAGTGTGGTAGGGTTTAGATAATGTTTGTAAATCGGCGCTTTGTGAGCCATCACCAACCATGATTAAGAATACTTTTCCCAGCAGTTCTGGATGGTTCTCTAGCAAACTCTTGAAGGCCAAAATACCAAAGCTAGGATATTTTTGGTATTCCAAGCGTCCTACAAAGAGGAAAACACTTGCATTCTTCGGAATATCAAAAGATTCACGCATACTCAATCTTTTAGCTTGGTCCACAACATAGTTGCTCGGGTTCACACCGTTTGGCAAAGTTGTAAACTTTTGTTGATGAAACATCCATTTACCAGCTACATCACTTGCAGCTACCCTGGTCAAATTGGTATGGTCTAATACTTTTCTAAAGCGATGAATTTGTCCATAATAAAGAATTTTTTGAGTGAGATTCTCAAAGCTTAACGAAGTGTTGTGAGAATGGAAAACAATTTTAGTATTTGTTCCTTTGAGTTCACTAACATATACAGCAAAAGAAGGAGAATTAGCATTAATATGCACAATGTCAAAAGGATTTTGATGAAAAAACTCTTTAAGTATTTTTACCTTTTTAAAATGATTAATCCTTCCCAATGGCACAAAGACTTTCATAATTTTGACATTCATTTTTTTTAAATTATCTGGTACCGAAATCCCTTCTTGAGTGTCATCTAGTACATATACATCGAAATATTTCTCAAAATTTTTTCTAAGAAATCCAGCCATGTTAAAAATAAATGTTTCTGTTCCACCGCGATTGCCACTCATTCCAACGAAAAGGATTGAGATACGTTTAGTTGGAGCTGGTGTAACAAGCTCTGTTTTCTGTGTCATTAATGTATACCTTTCATACTTTTATCAAGCTAAAACTTTCTCTTCAAAATTAGTTGGCATCTAGATAATTGTTCTCCCGAAATAACTGTGTTTTTGTAATATTTAAAAAGCCGAGAAAAGTCACCTTCAGGCCAATGCATTTTTTGTCGGTCTAATTGGGCTCTGATGAATGCCATTCCCTGCAAATCCGGTTTGACAAAAAAATGGTTTTGATCGATGCAAAAATCTGTCAAATGACTCAAATCAGTTTGGCCCACTTGCTTTTTTAAATTCAAAATGGACATTTTTCTTTTTTGAAGATGCAGATAACTAAATTCAATTTTTTGATCCTGAGCATATCCAGTTAATGTACCGTTTTGCCACTCAAAAATAAAAAAATGGGTTGATTTAGGGTGAGTCGCTTGGACCAAAGGATATCGTTTAACGCTAGTATCGAAAAGAGCCCCCGGTGTTAAGTCATTTTTCAATGGTTTGCTAGTGTGAAGATTATTAAAAAAAGTATTAATACCCCACATCTCATCAAAGTGAAAGATTCTGGGGCTGGAAAATGCTTCTTTGCAAGAAAAACCAAGATGCCCACTATCAGACAAATAGGATTTAACTATCGATGAGGTGTTTTTAAAAATCGACAAATGCCCTCTATCACCAATTCGGTCAAAGTTAGAAAGATCTTTGATACTAATTGTATTAGACAAGTTGCCTAATACAATATCCAAATCAAAATATCCCCAATGAGTGTAACCGATTAGTTCTCGAGAAAAAAGATCACCATAGATCGGTTTGAAATCTGACAGTTTGTATGGAACGCGTAAATCAATTCGAAATGGCAAGATGGCTTGTATTCTCTTTTTCAATTGAGAAAAAGTTGTTTTAATAACTTTGACATTCTGGGGCAAATCATAATCAACTTCAACATCACTGAAAATCAGAAAATCAAAATTCGAGTTCTTAGCAGCTGACAATAAAAATATAGGAAAATAGTTTGGGAATTCACCAAAATAAACATTAATTAATCCAATCTTCATAGAACCCCCCTTTTTTTTTAAAAATCAATACTTTTGTACAAAACAGATGCAATTTTCTTTAAACGGTATTTAAAAATAAAATATTGAATTTTCCTCTTGATTTCTTTGCCGGAAGAAAATTCAGTATGAGGGAATAGCTCAACAAACTCCTTAGCATAATGATTGGCTTGACCAGAATTACCTAATCTCCAATTCAGTATGATCAGTGGTATTATCGCACCCAAAATCCTCGCATTTGCCGCAGGTATTAGTTCATGAAAAGGTGAAGCAAGAAGGCTAGCTTTCATCAACCGAGTACTTGCCAAACCATTTTCATAATCCTCAATCTTTAAATTATGAACCACTGAATCATCTCTCGATACATAGTCATAATAAACTTCCGAAGAACAATATATTTGAGATGTTTGAGGTAACATTCTCACTAAAACCTCTTCATCTTCCAAAAAATAAATGTCCTCATTTAAAAAAATATCTTGCCACATTGCTCTTTTAGCAATAACGGCAAATAAAAAGCCATAACCAGATTGCTGTAGAATTTTTTTCACAATTTTTGTGCTACTTATTAAACCGGATCCTGATGTTTTCTTAATTATTTTATCCGTTTCTACCACATTGATAGCAAAAATAGCAGCATCTTTTTTTTGTTCTAAGACGGTAGACAGATATTTTTCGATAAAATCATCATACGGTCGATCATCAACATCAGCAAACATGATAAAGTCACCATCAGCCATCGACAATCCCTTATTTCGGGCTGCAGAGACGCCCGCGTTTGGCTGAAAAACATATTTAATATTCGTAAATGCTGTCTTCTTTGCAAAATCTAAAATTTTTTGCTTGCTGTTATCAGTACTGCCATCATCAACGATGATCCATTCAAAATTCGAATATGTTTGATGAAAGATTAAATTTAAGAAATTGTCCAAATATTTGGCACCATTATAGACGGGTGTGATCACACTCACTTTAGCTAAGTCCCTCATTCATTCTCCTTTTTGCTATCTATCAGCCATGGCACCTACTGTTTGATATATGAACTGTAAATGTGCCTCATAATATCATCGACGTTCTGTTTATCAAAAATTAAATCATCTTTCCTAATGACTTGTGGTGCAACACGACGATGCCGCTGTGATTCCTTCTCAATAAGCATAGCTAAAGTATTTACATCCTGCGGATTAAACAAGAAACCTTTTTGGTCCTTATCAATGTAATCTTTTATTCCTTGAGCTGAGGATCCTAAAATCCTCTGCCCGTCTGCAAGAGCTTCTAAGCCTGCCAAGCCCAGTCCTTCACGTAAGGAAGGAAAAACGAAAAGATCCGTTGCAAAATGAAGTTCATGCAAATCATTACGATAACCAAGCAGATGAAATTGTTGACGAATGTTCAACTTATCTGCTAATTCTTCCAAATAACTTTTAAGTGGGCCTACACCGGCAATGAATATCTGAATCTTAGAGTTATTCAGATGAGCTACAGCTCTAAGAATGACCTCATGATTTTTTCGTTTACTTAATTCACCAACGGACAAAATGGCGAAATCATTCTCTTCTAAGCCTAGCTGTTTCCTTAATACTGATCTTGATTTTGCTTTGTACGTATCAGAAATTGTCAATGATCCTCTGACATCAACACCAACTCCTGGGATATATTGAATGTTTTTTTGCCTGAATTTTGCACTGGCAATTTCGAATTCTTCTTTATCAATCGTAATGAGTGTATCAGTGTAACCAGATAAGAACTTTTCGATTGGGTAAATCAACCAATTCTTTTTTGGGCCTCCCTTAAAAAAATAAAAACCGTGGGGCGTGTAGATGGCAGGAATGTGTTCTTTATGTGCTGCTAATCTGCCAATAACACCGGCCATATGTGAATGCGCATGGATTAAATCAATATGATTGGTTTGGATAATTTCGCGTAATTGTCGATATGATTTTAAATTTGCTGAAACAGAACCTAGTTTCCGTAAATAATTCACCTGATGTGCAATGACACCATTTTCATGCATCCATTTTTTTAGTTTCTTGTTTTCATCTGAGGACATGGAGCCAAACTTTTCAAAGTTTGTTGCGACATGTACCTGGAAACCTAAAGATTCGAGAATTTGGATGTTACGTTTATTAAATTGCCAAATCATATTCGCCTTAGCGGATGTTAATAAAATTTTTCTCGGCATTTTAGTAGGCTCCTGTTTTGTTGTGACTCAAAAAAACTAGCCGAATTGTCTTGAGGCAAATCTTGATATCATTTATTGCCGACCGCTCTTCTATGTATTGGAGATCAAGCCTAATCATGTCACCAAAATCCAGATCAGAGCGGCCAGATACCTGCCAAAGGCCGGAAATGCCAGGCTTGACCAACAAACGTTGCTTGTCATAGTCTGAATACTTCCGCAACTCTCTTTGCAGACAAGGCCGCGGTCCGACAAGCGACATATCGCCCTTAATTACATTCCAGAATTGTGGCAGTTCATCCAAAGAATAATGGCGGATCATCCGGCCGATTTTCGTAACGCGCGGGTCTTCTTTCATCTTGAACATGCCACCATGCAGTTCGTTCTTCTCCAAGAGTTCGTCTTTCATATCATCGGCATTGGGTACCATGCTGCGGAGCTTGTACATCGTAAAAGGACGGCCGTTCTTGCCAATACGCTCTTGGGCAAAGAAAATCGGGCCGCCATCTTTTTTGATCACAATAGCTAAAAACAGCATTGGAATAATACTCAAAATTAGGCCAATGCTGCCTCCCAATAAATCGAACAGTCTTTTAGCACACAAATAAAAAATTGATTTCTGACTAAAACCATTCAAATTTTTAATGTGGTCGTCTTCTGCCCGCAATGCCTTCATCTCCTGCTCCTCTCCTTTTAGATCAAAACTCTTCCGCAGCGATGCTATCGACTGGCAGCCCACTAATAATGCGAATCGCATTTTTCTTGAGAATATCAACACTTTGCCGCCCAACCGCACGCGTCAGCAAAGCATAAGCATCTGATAAATGATAGCGTTGATTCATCTCAGAACTATCCGCTCCGCTGGCCACGGCCGCGGCTAAACCTCTGCGGACTAGATCCAAAGCGAGATTAGCGACTTCACTGCCGAATTGGCCATTAATTGAAGCTGCCGCGACTTGCAGAATCGCGCCTTGTTCAACTAAACGATTCAATTGCCCAGGATTGGCCAAGATAGCACGATTGGTCTCAGGATGCGCGATAACCATGGTCACGCCGCGTGTCTTCAATTGAAAAATAATGCTGGCCGCGATCTCTGGAACCTGATCCTCCGGCAGCTCGACTAATAAGAATTTTTTACTATCAGCTAACGTCAACAAATTGCCATGATCGAAAGCTGCTAGAAGGCTCGCTGTCAAAGGTACTACTTGTCCCGGCAGAATGTTAATAGGAATCCCTGCCTCTTTGAGTGAATTCCTCAAAGCGGCGATAGCTGCTTGGATGTCATCGGCTGTATTAGCCTTCTTATCGGCCGATTGGTAAGGTGTGACAACCAAGGTCTGGATATTATCGGCGACCGCCGCTCTAGCTGCCTGCAAAGAAGCGTCAATCGTCACAGGCCCTCTCGTCGGATCAGGCAGCAAATGGGCATGTATATCGACCATTGGAACAATCTTTACAGCTGTCTCTTCATTAGCTGCAGTGCTGGGGGCAGGCGGCGTCTTGGCCTGCCTGCTGGCAGTGCGATTGGTCGTCTCAAAGCTTGACCAGACTTTGGTTGGTTCGACAGCCGGCTTTTTCGGTATTGTCTCTTTGCTTGTGACCTGGTTCTGCACTGTCTCAGATTTTTTTTCCAGTCTATGATGGTGGGTATTCTGATGAACCTGTGCATTAGAAGCTCGCTTCATGGCGTCGCTGCTCATGATATTAGTCGTCGTATAACCATATCCATAACCATATCCATAAGCTTTCTCAGCTCTTTCAGGATCTCTGGATACAAGACCTAAGAGGTGGGCACGAGCTAAGGTCAAAATATGTGCTGCTTCCAAAAGACTCTTTTTCTTTGTCTTGCCTAGTGTAGCAACCAGCACGACTCCATCGGACCGCGGAATCAAAGACTGGGCATCCGGCACCAGCAATAATGGTGTCGAATCAATGACAACAAGATCGAAATTACGACGCATCCAGTCAATAATCTGCACCATCTTATCAGAAGCTAGTAATTCAGAAGGATTTGGCGGCATCGGCCCAGAAGTCATGATAAAGAGATTGGACTGCTCTGAAGTATTGATAATTTCCGCCGGTTGATCATTCATGGCTAAGACGGTTGTCAGACCGCGATCGTTCGTCAGGCCAAAAGTCTTATGTATTGTCGGGCGACGGAAATCTGCATCAACTAAAAGTACCCGTTTTCCTGTCTGAGCCCAGGCAACAGCCAGATTTTGTGCAACTGTGGATTTGCCGTCAGACATCTCAGAACTTGTGAATAGAATCGTCTGGAAATGATTAATGGAGGCCGCCGCAAAATCAATATTTGCACGCAGGACGCGGAACTGTTCCGAGACGACATCTTGCGGATCATCCAGCGTGATCAAAGGTACGCCGTAACGAGAGGATCTTAAATCAACTGCCGATGCTTTTTTAGATCTCTTTTGTGATGACATTATTTTGTCCTCCCTTTATGGAACGATGCATAATTGACCGTACCAAGGCTATTCAATTTCAGTTGTTCCAGAAAGGCCAAATCACGGTAGGTATTATCAGACATTTCCTTAATTAGGACAAACAGTACCGCGATAAATCCGCCCAGCAAAAAACCAGCTAAAGTACATAACCGGACATTCGGAGATACAGGCGTATTAGCTCGCAAGCCCCTTGAGACGATAGAGACATTAGAAATAGATTTACCCATCACCTGAACAGCTTTGGTCTTAAAAACATCAGCCGTCATATTAGCGATATCGCGTGATTCGACTGGGTCATTGGAACGAGCGCTGATAGAAAAAATCTGTGAATTTTGGACACTAGAGACTGTCACCATTTTCGTCAGGCCATTGGAAGTAATGTCCGGGTAACGGTTACGCAGATTACGAGCGACTTGATCCAAAATGACCGGACGTGTCGCTAAATCCCGATATGTATAAATAATTTGAATATCAGCCTGCTGGTTGCCTAAAGCTGCATTTGGATCAGTATTGCTGCTGCGATTGACTAATAAGGCCGCCGTGGACTGGTACTTAGGATGAATAAGGAATTTGCTGCCGGCATAGGCTGCCGCGGCCAGTACCAGAGCCGAAATAATCAGCAGAAAAAAATTCTTCTTGAACAGTTCCCATAGCCGCTGGTAAGAAATCGTTGTGTCCATTAACTCTCCTAAAAAACAACCTAATTAAGTAACAATTTTAATACTAGCACGTATTTATATAAACAATAGTTGATATAAATTGCAATTCTGTTACTTTTCATGTTTTTTAATCCAGATGAAATTGCTTAATAATTTGTCAGCGAAAAAGTATTGGCTATTTTTTGGAGCTAATTAAGTATTTCAAAAAAAATAATATAATATAAACTAAAAAATGCACAATAAAAGTTTAGATTGGCTGGCTAGTGCCGCTTCAGTCGATATTTTTACCTATAGTGACCACAAATTACAGGATTTATCGACGGGTGATAAGCACTTCAATCGTGGTGTCATGCTCAAAGCAAGTAAGCAGGCTAAAAGTGGCCTATACACGATTGTTCAGTATAAGTCTGGTTATATGCTTCTCATTCCAATAAATAAAAATGCAGGCCTGATTTTATTGCCAAAAATGGCTATCAACGAGGACCTTAGGAATGTTTTTTCCAGCATTGATTTTGTTAATCATTCGATTAATACGGCCAAGCTTGCTTTTCATCTTTATACAGGGCTAGATGCGCCAGACTGGGATATCACAATGGTCCAGTTGCATGGTGATTATAAAATTGTCGAACAAACACGACCTATGAACGAGATGGTGGCTTTCCATGTGTATACCGTGAAAATGATCGAGGCCCTCAGCAATCTGGACGAGGATCAATTCAAAGAAAGCCTAGCTGATATGAAAGGCTGCCGCGTCTTTGGTGAAGCGCTGACGACGACGAATATCATTCGCGGGCAGAAAGATATCCTAATTGATTTAATCAGCAAATTAACAGACAATGTTACCAAATTAGGATTGCCGATTGAAAAAGCCATTCCGATTCAGATGGGATCGATTCAGAAGATCGAATATCAGACCAATATCCTGAATTTCGATGCCTGGTTGGAAGAGATCCCTCGAATCTTCTTCAATACTTTTCGCAATTATCGTCAGTCGCTTTTCAAAGATAAAGCCGAGCGAATCAAAGATTATCTGAAAAATCACGCGCAGGATAATCTGCGTTTGAAAGATATTTCTGAAGTCCTGGGAATTTCCGAGCAGAACCTGAATGTGATTTTTAAAAAGAAATTCGGCGCGACAATCAAGCAATTCTCGATTCGGCTGAAGGTCGAAGCAGCCAAAGGCCTGCTGACCACAACAAAGCTGAAGATTAAAGACATCGCCGATTACCTCTCATTTGCCGACGAGAGCTACTTCGTCCAGACTTTCAGCAAGTTGATCGGTGCGACCCCAGCTAAGTTCCGGCAAACACATATTCAGACAAAATTGGAAGAAACAAAAAACGCGCAGCTGTAACACTGCACGTTTTTTTATTGCTTAATTATTAATCTTAATCTTCGTGACGCTTGCGCTTGAGCAACCAAGCTTCGGCAGCTGAAATCGCAATTAACGTCCCGCTGATTGTAGAGAACCAGAAGACCTGTTCGCCCGTATTAGGCAGTTCATTGTGCCGATTAGAGAAGGCAGCAGCAGATGGCTTCTTGTAGTTGACCAGTTTACCAGCGTTAACCGTTTCCGGCTTCCCGGCTGCCTGATCGACAATGACGAAGCTGACCGCCTTGCCATTGAGCTTGTAACCAGCAGGTGCTTTGGTCTCGATGAATTGATACTTGCCCGGAGCCAAGTGATCGACTTTTACAAGACCATTTTCGTCGGAGACAAGGCCTGACTTAATCGTCCGGCCAGTCTGATCGACAAGCTTGAATTCAGCACCAGCTAATGGATTACCTTGTGCATCAGTCTTTGTGAGAACTGCAGAACCTTGATAGTTGACAAAGTCTTGCGGCATCTTGACTGTCACTGGCTGGCCCTTAGCAGAAGCAGCGATCGTGAAGTCGGCTTTCGTCGTATTCAAGATGTAACCCTTTGACGCTTGTGTCTCGACGAAGCTGTAATCGCCAGGCTTCAGATCCGTGACGGTGACATGGCCCTTGGCATTCGATATCAAACCGGTCTGAACATCCTTGCCATCTTTATCAATGACTTTGAATGTTGCGCCAGCAAGTGGATTACCTTGTGCGTCAGTCTTCGTCAAAACAGCCGAACCCTTGTAGTTTATCAAAGTAGTTTTAACCGTTTCCGGCTTGCCCTTGGCAGAATCAGCAATTGTAAATTCAACTGGGCTTGTGTTCAAGATATAGCCAGTAATCGTCTTGGTCTCAACAAAAGCGTATTGACCAGGTGCCAGATTATCAATCGAGACATGACCATCTTTATCAGAAATCAAGCCCGTTTTCACATCATTGCCATCCTTGTCGATGACTTTGAATGTTGCGCCAGCAAGTGGATTACCTTGTGCGTCAGTCTTGGTCAGCGTTGCAGAACCTTGATAGTTAATGAAGTTATCAGAAGCATCGACTTGTACCGGCTGACCTTTGGCAGCTGTATGAATCGTAAACGGAATACCCGTCTTGTTCAAGATATAGCCAACTGGTGCTTGAGTCTCGTAGAAGATGTACTGACCCGGTGCCAAGTTAGCAACAGTCACCTTACCATCAGAACCAGTCGTCAACCCAGTTTGAACATCTTTACCGTTTTTATCAACGACTTTGAAGATAGCACCAGACAATGGATTGCCTGCTTCATCTTTCTTAGTCAGTGTTGCAGAGCCTTGATAGTTGACAAAGTTTTCTGTGACTTTGACAACTGCTGGTTCGCCCTTGGCGGCAGTGTGAATCATAAATGGTACACCAGTCGTATTCAGGACATATCCGGCAGGCGCTTTAGTCTCATAGAACTCATATTGACCAGGTGCCAGATTGTCGACTGTGACATGACCATCTTTATCAGAAATCAGGCCAGTCTGGACATCTTTGCCCTGTTTGTCGACAACTTTAAATGTTGCGCCGACAAGCGGATTACCTTGACTGTCAGTCTTAGTTAACTGAGCAGAACCCTTATAGTTAATGAATTGATCAGAGGCTGTCACAATCGTCGGCTCGCCTTTGGCTTGCGTATGGATTGTGAATGGCGTACCAGTCGTATTTAGGATATAACCAGCAGGTGCCTGTGTCTCGACAAATTCATATTGGCCAGGTGCTAGCTTGTCAACACTGACAACACCTTGATCATCAGAAGTCAAATTAGAGGCAACGACTTGTCCAGCTTTATTGCGGACTTCAAATGTTGCACCAGCTAGTGGCTTGCCATCTTTGTCTGTCTTGATCAGCTGTGCCTTGCCTTGGTAATTGACGAAGTTAGCTGCGACAGTCACGATAGCTGGTTCACCTTTAGCAGAAGTGTGAATAGTGAACGGCGTACCAGTCGTGTTCAGCACATAACCTGCAGGCGCTTGTGTCTCATAGAAGAGATACTGTCCTGGAGCAAGATCCGTGACTGTGACCTTACCTTGGGCATCGGACTGCAAGCCAGTTTGGACATCTTTACCGTTTTTATCGACAACTTTGAAGATCGCGCCTTGTAATGGCTGACCTTGTGAATCAGTCTTAGTTAGTTGTGCAGAACCCTTGTAGTTAATGAACTGAGAAGCTGCATTAACAACAGCAGGTTGTCCAGCTGCTTGGGTGCGAATCGTAAACGGTGTGCCTGTCGTATTCAAGACATAGCCATCAGGAGCTTGTGTTTCAACAAATTCATATTGACCCGGTGCTAGCTTAGTAGCAGTGACAATACCTTGTTCATTCGAAGTCAGGCCAGTCTGAACATCTTTGCCGTTTTTATCAACGACTTTGAAGACAGCGCCTTGCAAAGGATTGCCCTTAGCATCTGTCTTTGTCAGTGTGGCTGTGCCTTGGTAGTTCATGAATTCAGAGGAAGCATTCACAACGGCTGGTGCGTTTTGTGCAGAAGCAGCAATTGTAAAGTCGGTCTTATTCGTATTCAAGACATAGCCATCAGGTGCTTGTGTCTCAACGAAGCTGTAATCACCAGGGGCTAGATCAGTCACTGTGATCTTGCCGTCAGCGCCAGAAGTCAATCCAGTCTGAACATCATTGCCATCTTTATCAATGAGTTTGAAGATTGCACCTTTCAGTGGATTGCCTTGTGCGTCAGTCTTTGTCAAAGTAGCAGAACCCTTGTAGTTGGTCTCTGATGCTGTGGCAGGAGTGCTTGTTGGATTGAAGGCAATTGTGAATGGTGTGTGGACAGTATTCAGTACATAACCATCAGGTGCCTTTGTCTCGACGAAGTAATAATTACCAGGGAGCAAGTTATCTTGACGGATGCGGCCATCTGAATCAGTTGTCAGATTCGAAGCAACAACACTATCGTCAGATGCCTTGCGAATTTCAAAGACAGCGCCTTCCAGATTTTGGCCGTTGCTGGACTTCTTTGTCAGAATGACGGATCCGCGCTTTTCAGCATTTGTGACAGAAACTGTTTTAACATCGGTTGCTGATGGATTGAAGTCAATCGTAAAGGCGTATGTCTTATCAGCATCAAATGAATAACCTGCTGGTGCATCAGTTTCTTTAAAGTAGTAATCACCAGGCTTCAAGTTATCGACTGTAATGTAACCATCATCACCAGTTTTGAGATTAGATTGGATCTCGTTACCGTCGGCTTCATAAAGATTGAAGTAGGCACCGGCAAGTGGCTTATTCGTGTCAGCATCAGTCTTGGCTAGACGAACAGAACCAGTCTTCTCTGTGTTTTGAGCACTTACGCCAAGTGGTGTTACGGTGTTACTTGGTTGAAGGCAATCGTGAAGTTATGGTGAGAGCCATCAAGGACATAACCGTCGGGTGCTTTTGTCTCGACGTAGTAGTAATTGCCAGGCAGCAAACCACTGGCTGTAAATTGGCCATTGGCATCAGTAGCCTGGTTTGACAAAACTGGTTGGGCATTCCCAACTCTGTAGATAGAGAAGACGGCGCCTTGCAAAGGCTGATTCGTGTCAGCATCAGTCTTGTTCATAACTAAGGAACCGCGTTCCTCGGTGTTGCCTGCATAGACAACTGCAGCGGTCGACTGTTGGCCCAATACGATTGAGAAAGGATAAATTGTATTGCTATCTGGCGGATTATATCCAGCAGGTGCCGATACTTCTTTGAAGTAGTAATTGCCAGGTTTGAGATCGCCAATCTGAATTGTACCAGCAGCATCAGTTGTCCGGTCACCACCAATTTGCGTGCCATTAGCTTGATACAAGCGGAAGACAGCACCCTGCAAAGCTTGGTTCGTATCAGAATCAGTCTTATAGAGGATGACTGAGCCAGAGGTTTCAGAATCCGACACATTCACATTAGTCGTGATGTGGCTGGAGTCCAAAGTAAAGTTATGATGCGAAGAATCCAAGTTGTAGCCGGCAGGTGCGGCCGTTTCAACAAAGTAATAACTGCCAGCATCTAAGCCTGAATAACTTAGCTGACCATTTTTATCAGTTGCCAAACCAGCCTGAATCAAATTGCCATTAGCGCTGTACAAGCTGAAGATGGCACCTTGCAGGTTGGAACCGGTATCGGCATCGGTTTTCGTTAAGGTAACGGTGCCTTTTTGATTAGTAACTGGTTGCGTAACGGTCGTGCCGTTCGTTGAGTTATTTGGAACGGTTATTTTGCGTCCCGAAATCAGATCAGCCGGGACAATGTAACCATCAGTTGTTGGACCTTGTGTTTCAAATAAAAGATAATTGCCACTCTTGATGCTGCCCCAAGTGATTTGGCCTGAAGCATCGGTCGTGCCGCTTCTCAAAAGCATACCCTTTTGGCCATTGCTGATAGACCACAATTCGAATTTAGCCCCCGCCAAAGGCGCACCGGAGTTCTGATCAGTCTTAACAATTTGCAAACTGACATTTTTGCCGCTCGCTGAACCGCCATTGTTAACAACACTAGTTGACTGGCTTTCTTCTTGAGTAACCGTCTTTTCACCATCCGCTGTAACTGAAACAGTGTTGGACAAAGTATCATTTATCAAAGAAGAATTAATCAAAGCACGATAATCAACTGAATAAGCTGTAGAAATCTCATGTAAGAATTTAATAGTTAAAGTCTGTTCACCAGTGGTCTGATTAGTTTGTAAATCAACAGTGTAGTCAGTACCTTCGGTTAATTTTATGGCCGTATTTTCTGTGACTGTACCATTTGTGGCGATTGAGGTGCCATACACCACAATCGAATTCGGATCAACAATTTGATTGGTTGAAGGATGATCAACAATAGTTAAATTTTTCACTGTCGACTGAGATTTATTCACCATCAAATTCCAGCGAGCATAAGCTGAATTTGTCGGATCCTGTTCACCAGTCTTCTCAACATAACTGCCACTATTAGGGACCGAGACTGAAGCAGTCAAATCGTGCTCGCTCTGTCCATTCATATATTTGGCCGTATTATTGTAAGACCCTTGATCAATTACCTTTCCTGTTAAATCAGTCTGATAGGTTAAGATGTAAGTTTTGCTGCTTGGACTTGGCAGAACCGCAGTCAAAGTACCTTGTGTACCACTGGTCGTATCCGTGGCAGGCGTGTAAGTGATGTTAGCAGAATCAACCAGATTCCCCACAATTGCTTGCCCGTTGGATGGATTAATCGTTGCTTCATGTAATGAGGCACTACCCGCAACATAATCCTGGTCACCGATGATGTCATCAGAGATACTTGCATTGCTTAATTGTTGTTGGTTGTAATTAGCAATGACAGTCCAAGTAATGCGCTTAGTCTGTGCATTATAACTGCCAGACTTTGTTCCGTCGCTAATAAAGGGAGCATTTGGTTGAAATGGATTGCTTGCAGTGTTAGTGTGATCGTCACCATTTTTATCTTTCCAAGTAGCCTTGGCGGAATTGGTCCATTGGCCGTTAGCAGGCAGTTGCAAAGCATCGAAATTAGTTGTGTAACTCAAGGTATAGTTATCACTCGTACCGTCTAATGCACTATTAAAGGCAATCGTGAAGCCATCACTTGTCGGTGTAATGGTGTAATTAGAAGCTGCAACATCTTTATCTGTGACATTATCATGTAGCACATATGAACCAGGCACAATGGTTAAGCCAGCCGGTGACATAGTATCTGTCAGGCTGTAGTCATGCATTTCCTGGCGACCATCATTAATATTCAGATGCCATTGCAGTGTTCTGTTGTTGTAGTCGACATGGTCATGGCCCTTGGTCAATCCTTCTTCACCAACCTTTTGTTCACCAGAAGTTGCCGTTTTGTCATTACTCGTAACTGTGTTATCAATTGTCGTACTGCCATTGATGGGTGTGTTTACTTGCGAGTCATAATTAATAACGATGCCACTATCCAATCCATTAGGAAAAGTAATTGTCATTTGCTTGTTGCTAATATCATAAGCAACCTGGTAATCAGAGCTCGGCACGGTTCCGCCATTACGATAGGTTAATGTCGGCGTTCCTGTATAAACTTGATCACCAACCAAACTATCTGTCAGCGTTGTACCTGCAGGCAAACTTTTTTCACCATAATTATAATCAATATGCCACTTATAGTTTTGGCTGCCACCATCAGCACCATCGAATCCTTTTGCAAGTAAGCCACCATATGTCGGCGAGACAGAAGCAGAAGATGTGTAATCTTTACCATTATTGGTTAAAGTCGCTTGGTTAGTGAAAGTACCCTTGCCACCATCGTCCGGGATGGCTGAGGAATTGATGTTTGTCGTATATTCAATCTTAAATGCCTGGTGTGTATGTGCATACTGACCAATAAATTGAACTGTGCCATTCGCGTCCACTGTGTAGTCAGTTCCAGGAACCAAAGCCGCACCTGTAGCGGTCACGTTACCGTTCATATCAATTGTTAACGGATAAACAGCCGTATTGCTAAGTGTGGTGCCAGTCGGCATTGGATCTGTCACGGTTGCATTATCAAGTTCTTGGCCGTCCGTATTGACAGTAACATCCCAAAAAACTTGTTTAGGATTAGGGCCTGAAGGTAAGCTGCCGGCTTTTGAGATATCATGCCCACCGGTTGGATTAACAACGATGTTGGTTGTGTCATTACCACTTTTAACAGGAATATCGATTGTAGTCTTGCCGGGAACGGTTACGTTGATTTGTGATTGGTTGTAGTTAAAGGTGCCACTAATGTCTGAATTATTTTCTACTTGATCATTGAAAGTGAAAGTAACCTTACCTTGAGCATCGATCGCGTAACTACCAAAATCACCTAAGGAGCCAGTACCTGCTGTATAAGTGATGTTAGACGGTAATTGGAAACTAAAGTAATCGCCTGCCTTTGGCTGATAGCCATTTAATAAATCATTAGGAATAGACCAGGTATAAGCAAGATCAATTTTGTCACTAGTATTCAGTGATTGGCCATCTACAAGGGGTTGACCGTTCACTGTAATTGCAGCCGAATCAATAATCGTACCATTATCCTTGCTTGGCAAATATTGAGAAATATCGTTACCATCGCTTGCAGCTAAAACCTTCGGAGCCTTCACTGCCGGCTTAGCAGCACTCGAACTCGAAGTAGCTGAACTCGAAGAACTTGCAGCTGACGATGAAGCCGCTTGAGTCAGATCAGCAGAAACTTTCTGATCTTGATAAGTCAGCTCGATTTTGCTCGTGCTGCCAATTGAGCTGCTGTCCAAAGTGACTGGAATGGTCACTTCACCTTGGCTGCCAGCTTTAGCAGCCAGCTTGATATCGTTCTTTTCCGTCAGATAAGTAACTGACGAATTCTCTTTTGTCGCTTGTTTTTCAGCTGTTTTAAAAGCCAGTGGCGAATTCAGAGAAATCTGATAGTCGCTGTCAACAGTTGCCGTTGGCAGATTGACCTTCAAATTATATTGATTTGCATTCTCTGGATCGGCTTTAACGCTTTCCAAGCGAATACTTGTATCACTCTGTGTCGGCGTCGTGACGGCATAGACTTGCGAGCCGATTCCAATATATTGGAAGGCCAAAATCAAAGTCATGATAATCGCATACGTCCGTTGAAATACCTTATACATAGATAAAAACTCCTCAGTGAATTTAAAACTGCAGCAATGCCCGATTAGTTTGTCCTGACGTAATCTAGTCAGAATCAGCCGCTTGTGAAAGACTCTAAAAGAGCTCATCACAAAAACGGGCGGAATGTGCCATAAAGGAATATAGCACTTAGGCGCAGAAAATGAATGTAAAAAAATAATGTATTAGTGTAATTTTTTAATAGTTTTTTGAAATTCTGAGAGTTTTTTTATAAAAACAACGATTATCCAGTCATAAATGTGAAATCGTTATCATAAAATCTCATTTCCTATGAAAATATTTGTGCAGTCTTTTCTTAAAATAAAGTATTTTTCACAAATGTTTACAGCAGTCTGCCAGACAAATACACAAACAGCCGCCATCCCCGGTTGTTTTTCTTTATAATGACTTTAATGCAGGTGCTGGGAGCTTTAATCAGATTTACTTTCATGCGGTTGAAAAAATCGCATTTTTTTGCTGTGCTGGCCGGCCTGATCGTTGTTGTTAGTTTTGCCTTCAGCTTTACATCTCTTCTCGGACAATCCGGCAGCCGCATCAGTGAGAATACAAGCGAGTATGAAGCCACCCAAAATGCGCTCATCGTTTACGACGGTTATGCCAAAATCCCGCGCCCGATCCAAGCCAGTTACAACAATCTTCATAACCAATTAAATCAAGTAGCCGGCGTCTTAGCGGATGACCAGATGGAAAACGGCAGCTCCTACAGCCAGCTGGATTTGCAGCTGCGGAAAACGCAATTAAAGGAACTATCCTACGCGCACCATATCTCAGTTAAAGGCGCTCTTTCCTATCCACAAGTCCAGGCGCGGATTGCACTGGACCGCTACTACCTAGCTCATGGCCGCAATGAAAATTCGCATATCCGCACACTAGCTGATGTCTTAAGCAACTGGACGGGGCTTTTATTAACGGTCTTCAGTCTTTTCTCTGCCATTATCGCAGCCGCGGTCAGTGCTATCAGCGATACGCAAAAATCGACTTTCAAGGGCCTACCCGTGAAAAACCGTCACTATGCCGCCGCTAATTTCCTCACAACAGCTGCTATTACTCTGGGTTCTCTAATCACCAGCAGCTTATTAGTGGGCCTGTTTGCCTTAATATTTGGTGCTCGCCTAACACTCTCCAAAATTGTCTTTTTGTCTTTTGGCCGCTTTCAGGCTATCAATTACTGGCTCGTATTCGCACTGATTCTTTTAACCAGCCTGATTTTATCGCTGCTTTTTTCCTTATTAGGACGCATCATCGAGCAATTTACATCAATTAATTACTTTTTCGGCATCGGCTTTGGCCTGCTTTTCTCCCTACCGGCTAATATCTTTGGCATCTTGTCACTGCTCAATCCTCAGCAGATTCTCAGCGGCGATGCAGGCTTTATCACAGGCCTGCATACCAATCTGCTGCCGATTTATTACCTGATTCTGCTGGGCCTGATCATCGTCAGCTATCTGGCCATGATCCTGCTGGCCGATCATAAAAAAGGAGGCCTGCTGTCATGAGAGCGAATTTTGTCTTTGAATTAAAACGCATTCTAAAAGGTAAAAAGAATCGCCTAGCGATTGGCCTGTTTCTGATTCTGGCTATCATTTTTGCAGGATTTTTTAGTCAAAGCACCTTTGATGGCGAGCAGATTAATCCTGAATTGCTGCGGCAGACTAATCTTTACCAGGTCCAGACACTGCGGCATGTTGAAAAACACGAGGTCCCCAATGGGCCAGTGCTGCAATTCTATCCACCTTCTATCAAAATTAATAGCCGCCGAGTTGCTGACCTGCAAAAACACGATTGGTCAAAATACGCCCGTGACAGCGCTGCTTATTTTCCGGCCTTCACGCGCTGGTATCAACAAGGCGCTGCCCAAAACATGAGTTATCCGACCAACTACGGCGATACGAATAACTACCCAATGGGTTTTGTGGATTCGGCCAATTATTATTATCGTTATTCAGCCAGCTACTATCGAGCAGCAGCTAAAAGCAAGTCTGTCAACCGTCACATGCTTGAAGAGGCTTCATCGGCCGGCAGTACGCTTAATTTTCTAAAATCCGACGCAATTTCAGTCTTTTTTCTCCTTTTGATCATCATCGTCTGCGATCAATTGGTTTCCGATAGAAAACATCGGTCGATTTTTCTCGGACAACCACTTTCTTTGTATCGGCGTACTTGGTCCAAGACGGCCGCGGCATTGACGAGCTGGCTGATTCTTTCGGCCATCGCGATCGCACTGGTCGCCCTTGTAAACGGCCTGCGCTTCGGCTTTTCCGACTGGTTGATCAATCATCCTCTGGCACATAATGGCCGTTTTTACCCCTATTTCACACAAATTCAACCTGCACTAGAATTGCTTCAGGCAATCGCATTATTAGCAATTTTGGGGCTTTTGATCAGCCGGCTAGCCATCTTGCTGAACCTTATTTTAAAAAACGAATTCCTGACAGCATTGGCCTTGGCCGTTCTCGTCTTTTTTGAGCGCATCTACTGGTATCCTTACTGTGGCATCGCTAGCGATTATTCTATCTATCCTTTTCCCTACTTTCAGGTCGGTCGACTGGTCACAGGCCTGCAAAGCTTTATGTACGCGCAAAACGGGCTAACCTTCGCTAAGGGGATGCTCGTGATCGCCTGTTATGTGCTAGACCTAGAAATTCTAATTCAAATTATCCTACTGGCGACAAAATCAGGCTATCTAAGGAGAAAATCATGATCAAAGTAAGTCAATTAGACAAAAGTTTTAAAAATAGAGGCAGCCGGCAGGATGTCTTAAAACAAATCGATCTCACTTTCAAAGAGGGCCAGATTATTGGTCTAGTCGCGCCAAACGGCACTGGCAAATCGACCTTAATCAATCTGATCATGGGCTATCTGCAGCCGACCGCCGGATCGATCGAAATTGATGGCATCCGTTACAAAAATGAAAGTCAGCGCGTGAAAATCCACCGGAAAATCGTCACTTTACCGGATCAATTCGACTTGGAACCGTCCCTTTCCGGCCTGGATCACCTCAAACTTTACGCCGGTGCCTACGGCCACGATAAAGAGCGCGTGACAAAAATTATTGACCAGCTAAACATGTCCGGCTATGTGAAGAAAGCAGTTTCCAGCTATTCCTTAGGCATGCGCCAACGGCTGACTTTTGCGATGGTACTGGCTGCTGATGCCGATTATTTGATGCTGGATGAAGTCATGAACGGCCTGGATTTAAATAATGTCGAGCTGCTGTCGGATATCCTGCGGGCACTGCGCGATTCCGGGAAAACCTTGATTATTGCTTCGCATATCCTAGCTAATCTGCAGTCGATTGCCGACCGGATTATCTTTTTGCATCACGGCAAGGTCGTCTTGGATTCCACGCAGCAGCAAGAGGAGCAATTATTCGTGAAAGCCGATCTGACCCAAGCAGAATTAGCCAAATTGCCCGACGTATTAAGTCGCCATGCCATCAATTCTGTCGGTTACCGTAAGCTTTTTCCGGTTAGTGAACAAGGCTACAATTATGTGATTCAGGAAATCAAAAAAATCTCGCCGGCCGAAATCAGTTTCGGGACGAGAAATCTGGAAGATTATTATTGGAAATTCTTTGGCCGGGAACAATCGGCCGTCTGACTACTTTTTAATGATTGAAGCTGCAATTCGGCTAACCAATTGTTCGCCGCTGGTCTGATCGGTGTTATTTTGTGTCAGGATCGCGACTAGGTAACGTTCTTTTTCAGAAAAACCGATCGAATTCACATACCAGCTGCCATTGTCGGCATTGAGCCAACCGTTTTTAAAGGCAGGATCTTTCATGACACCAATACCAAAACGCTGGCTGGCAGTAATACCCTTCATCAAGTTCAGGATGTAGTCATGATCAACAGCCGGAAGCGTTTTAATGTCTTGCAGCAATTTAATCTGATTGCCAGCTGTGGAAGTAGACAGCCCAAAACCATTGTAATTAGGAATGGTTTCAGTCATACTCAGATTCGACCACAGCCGTTCTAAGGCTGGAAATCCACCAGCAGCGTCAAACAAATCAACGGCAGCATCATTATCTGAATAAGTGATCATAGCTTGAGCCTCTTGATCCAAGTCGCCAGTCAGAGGGCCGTCTTCTTTGACTAAAGCCGTTAAAATCGAGGCCTTAACCGAGCTGGCCAGCCAAAAATTTGCACCGCCGTTGTAGTAGGTCAGCTTATGGCCGGTTTTCGTGTCCAATACATAGACATCAGCCTTGGCCGAGCCAACTAAAGCGTTCACGCGTTTAGTGAAATCAGCTTGCGGCAGCATTTCCCCAACAATCGCAACATTGCGTTTTTTGTTTTTTTTAGCAAAAAACATTTTATCAAAAACACTTCTTGCCTGACTTTCAAACATCACAAAACGATTGATCGGCCGGCCCTTTACGGTCTTGGCCACTACTGGAAAACTATGGACTACGCCGACACCGAGCAAAAGGGTCGAAAGCAGCAACGCGCAGCATATAGATAGGTACTTCTTTCTCATTACAAACTATCATACGCTTAATAAATATAATGAAAAAAAATTGATTAAGCTTCCCGGGCGATCGTTTGCCAATCGTCCATATAGACAAATCCGACGGCCTTTTCTCCTGTATGTACACCGATCAAAGGACCGATCGTGATCAAGTCGCTTCGCAAATCCGGATAGGCTTCTTTAAAAGCCGCCTGCCACTTTGTCGTCAGCTCACGGTTGTTGGCATCAGCCAAAAGCACGCGGACTGGTTCGTCAAAACTGGGACGATCCAACTCAAAGCGTTTTAATACCCAATCCCAAGCGCGCTTCAGATGCCTTTCTTTGGCAATCGCCACGATTTTGCCTTCGTCATTAAAAGTCAGAATCGGCTTGATATTCAAAAGCCCAGCCACCAAAGCAATACCACCGGCAAGACGCCCAGTCCGTTTTAAATGGCTGATATCATCCACAATGATAAAGACGTGGGTCGAATTGCGCAGGCGGGCGACTTTTTTCATAATCGCCTCTCGCGTCTTGCCTTGTGCCGCCAGATCAGCTGCCATCAATGCCTGCACGCCAGAAACCATAATCGTAAAACGCGAATCCCAGACTAAAATATCCAAGCCTTCGTAATCGGCGGCCAGATTGACGGCCAGATTATAAAAACCGGAGATACCGCTGGACATAGTCATAAAAATAGCCTGCTGATAGCCATCGGCTTTGACTTGATCAAAAGTCTTCAGTACATCGGCCGGGCTGGCCATGGATGTTGACGGCATCTCTTTGGCTGCATTCATATCTTTAAAAAACTTGGCCGGGCTGCTCCAGTCCGAATCGTATCTGACTTTACCATTGAACAGGATCGGGGTCGGAATGACATAGATACTGTATTTTTTTTCGTCTTCTTTGGAAATGTAAAAAGTGCTATCAACAATAATAGCGATGTTTTTTGCCATTTCAGTCCTCCAATGATTTATAGTCTTGTGCCCAGATAAAGCCGACAGCTTTCTCGCCCGTGTGGACGCCGATCAAAGGACCGATAATGCCACGCTCAAAAACAATATCCGGCCATAGTGCCTTGCCTTTTTTCACCCAAGAATCAGCCAGCGCCGGATTATCAGCATCGACAATCGTCACGCGCATGGGCCAGTTCGAATGAGCATAGCCTTCAACAATTTTACCGAAATTTTCCTCGATATACTTCCAAGCACCGGTCATTTTCCGCTCTTTAGCAACGGCGACAATCTTGCCCTCTTTACTAGGGTCGATATTTAAGATCGGCTTGATACTCAGCAGCCCGGCGATTAGGGCCTGGCCGCCGGAAAGACGGCCGGTCCGCTGCAGGTGTTTGATCGAATCAACCACAAAGAAGACGCTGGTCCGGTCTCTTAGCAGCCTGAGCTTTTCCAGAATATCTGCCATCTGCCAGCCTTTTTCTGCCAGATCAGATGCCAATAAAGCCTGATTGCCGGCACCCATGGTCGCAATCCGCGAATCCCAGACATGGACATCTAAATCCGGATACTGTGCCGCTGCGGCAAAAGCCGCTTGATAAGTGCCGGAAAAGCCTGAGGACAAGGTAACTAAAACAGCTTGATCGTAGCCGTCTTTTTTAACCTGATCAAAGATCGCCATCAAATCCCCGATCGAAGGCTGGCTGGTCGTCGGCTGCGCAGAGCTGGTCGCCATCTGTTTGTAAAAAGCCGCATTCACGGGCCAGTGAGATTCGTGATACACTTTGCGGCCAAACAGCACAGGGTTATCAGCCACGTAAATGTGTTTGGCCAACTGGATTTCATGAGGAATATAACTGGAACTATCAACAATGATGGCAATCTTGCTCATAAATTAAAATCTCCATTCAGAATCTAAGAAAGTTTCGCTAGAAAAAAGGGTCATAAGCTATTCTAACCCACTTGTTAAAAATCGTGATCCAAAAAAAGCACAGGTAAACTGTGAGCCTTTTCATTTGGAAACAAAAACAGTCTGCCCTTTTAATAGGCAAACTGCTATGTCAGACTTATGGTTTAGGCTTTTTTATCGACTGCATGGCCGCCGAATTCGTGACGCAAAGCAGCCACCACTTTACCTGTAAAGGTATCATCCTGCATGGAACGGTAACGCATCATCAATGACAAGGCAATTACCGGTGTCGGAATGCGCAAATCCATGGCTTCTTCCATGGTCCACTTGCCCTCACCCGAAGAGTGCATGCGTCCAGCGATGTCGTCAAGATGCGGATCTTTAGAGAAGGCATCTTCGGCCAGTTCCATCAGCCAACCACGGATAACCGAACCGTGATTCCATAATTTGGCAACGGCTTGATAATCATAATCGAATTGTGAAGCTTCCAGCACTTCGAAACCTTCAGCAATCGCCTGCATTTCGCCGTACTCGATACCGTTATGCACCATCTTCAAGTAATGGCCGGATCCAAGCTTACCGGTATATAGATAGCCATCTTTTTCAGAAATGGCTTTAAACAATGGCTCAATCGTCTTCCAGGCTTCAGGATCATCTCCGCCGATCATGAAGTTGCCGCCTTGACGTGCGCCTTCCATTCCGCCCGAAGTACCGGCATCAAAGAATTTAATCCCGGCTTTGGTCGTGCGGACGTTTTGTTCCAAATTATCTTTGAAGTTGGAATTCCCACCGTCGATTAAGATATCACCAGCGTCCATCTTGCTGATCAAGTCATCGATGGTCGAGTTGGTTGGTTTGCCAGCTGGTACCATCACCCAAATGATGCGCGGGCTTTCCAGCTTGTCGACTAATTCCTGCGTGTCTTTAGCGGCTTGGGCGCCGTAGTCGACCGCTTCTTTGACTGATGCCGGGTTCAAATCCAAGCCAACGACTGAAATATCGTGGTCAATCATGTTCTTAACTAAATTCAGGCCCATCTTGCCAAGGCCGATCATACCAATTTTCATCTCTGCTCCTGCTCCTAATGTCCTTTATTATTTTATGAAATTAATTTACTCATATCAAGTAATTTAATGTAAAATATTTACATAGAGGTAAATCATGAATAATGTCGCAGAAGCAATTCGTTCACAATACCAGCAGCTCCATCCGGGCGAGAAAAAAATTGCCGATTATATTTTGGCTAATCAAGAGACGGTTGCTGATGCCACGATTCAGGGCCTGTCACACAAAATCGGTACCTCAACCGCGTCCATTTCCCGTTTTGCCCGTCATATCGGCTACCCGAATTTCCGTGATTTTCTGATCGCTTTATCAGCCGGAAGAAAAAGCAGCAGCTCGGATTTTTTCACAGAGATCAAGCAGGAAGACCAAAGCGAACAGATCGTGAAAAAACTGTTTTCTGCCGGTGTCTCGGCGCTAACGGCCACAGCCGCCAAATTAGACATGGCTGATTTGAACAAAGTCGTCGATTGGCTGGTCTCGTCATCGAAGATCGGTTTTTTCGGCATCGGCGGCTCGTCAATTGTCGCTTTTAACGCCTATCACAAATTTTTACGCACGAATCTGAATATCGTCAGCCATCCGGACTATGATATCCAAATCATGCAGGCCGCTCATCTGACCAGCCGCGATCTTGGCATTGTTATCAGCCATTCCGGCCGAAATCAAGACACCTTGTTAGTAGAAAACAAATTGCGGGAAAACGGCTCAAAAATCGTTGCCATTACTGCCTTTCCAGAGTCACCGATTGCTAAAAACGCGGATATCGTTTTAAACTCCTACTCTGAGGAGGTAAATTTCCGCCAGGAATCCATGAGTTCTTTGGTCGCACAAATTACAATTATCGACACGCTGTTTACGCTGGTCGGCCATCGCTTGAATAAAGAGACGGACCAAGTCATCGGCGCCATGCGGCACGTGATTGAGCAGACACGCGTGCGCAAATAGTTTTGTCTATCAGAAAATTGATAAAATATAGCTGTAAATCCGATTTAGGTCGGATTGGATAAGAGGACGATTATGCCGCAAACATATCATTGGGCAATTGTTGGTCTCGGCCATATCGCCGAGAGTTTTGCAAAAGCGTTTCAATCGGATGAAGGGCAGCTTTATGCAGTCTGCTCGCGGTCTATCGAAAAAGCCGAAGCTTTCGCTGCGGCTCATAAGATTCCTAAGGCTTATGGCAGCTTGGATGACTTATTGGGCGATCCAGTCGTGGATATCGTTTACGTGGCCACGCCGCATAATTTTCATATCCAGACGATTCTGCCGGCCTTAAAAGCCGGTAAACATGTTCTCAGTGAAAAAGCTATCACGATGACCAGTTCGGAATTGGCGTCAGCCGTCGACTTGGCCGATAAGCAGCAGCTGGTCTTAGCAGAAGCGATGACCGTTTATCACATGCCTCTCTATGCCGAACTGCATCAATTTGCCAAAGACCGTCAATTAGGCGGACTGAAAATGATTCAAGTCAGTTTCGGCAGCTATAAAGAGGCTGATCCAAGCAATCGCTTTTTCAATCCGCAATTGGCGGGCGGTGCTTTATTAGACATCGGCGTCTATGCCTTGGCTTTTGCAGCGGAATTTTTAAAGGGCCGGCCCCAGATGACAGGTACGAGCATGCATCGCTTTATCAGCGGTGTCGATGAGTCTTCAACTATTGCCCTGCGGACAGATCAGGATGAATTAGCCAACCTGTCGCTGACCTTTCGCGCCAAAATGCCAAAAATGGGTATCGCCGCTTATGAACACGGCTATTTGACGGTCACCGATTTTCCTAGAGCTGACCAGGCTGTTTTCACGAGTACAGACGGCAGCACTGAGCTTATTAAGGCTGGCGACAGCAAACTGGCTATGGCTTATGAAATTCATGATTTTCAGGAAATGGTGGCCGGGCGAGAAAGCAATCACAGCCTGAAAAAAACAGAGACGGTCATGCGCCTGATGACTGAAGTCCGCAATCAATGGGATTTTCGTTATCCCTTTGAAAAATGAGTACAAAAAAAGCAGCCAAGGCTGCTTTTTTAATTGAGTGATTAATAACCGCTGCTGCTTTGGCTGCTGTTCGCACCACCACTTAGCAGCGTGGAGATAATTGCGAAAATAACCTGATAAATAATCAGATATGAGCCAAGGAGCCACATTCCTGAGTAAAGCCAGAAATAACGCTTATAGAGGCCTTTTTTGGCAACTGATACGACCGTTTTTTTGGCCGCTGCCGGCTTATCTGTACTGTCTGCCTTAGCCGTTTTGACTGCTGGTGCAGCTGCCTGGTCCAAACCAAAACCGTGTGCGCGGATGAAGAATCCGCCCCAGATCAGGGCAATTCCGAGTCCAAGGAACAAAATCTGCTGCAAAATGATGTACAACCAATCAATGATGGTTATCCATATATTAATATTTGACATGTGTCTTCCTTTCGAACAACTTCTTTATTCTAACAAACGGTTTGAGATTTACTTAAAATACAGATTAAGAAACTTCTGGACTTCTGCTTGATAGGCTGCCGTATGCTGGCCAAAGGCTTGTACATGGCCGGAACCGTCACCGATCCATAATTGTTTTCTCGGATCCGGATCAGCTTTATAGAGGCTGTAGACCATGCGTGTCGGTACGTAAGTATCAGCACCGCCATGCATAAAAAGCATCGGGCGCGTATTTTTGGCCAATTGTTTGACTGTGCTTGCCTCCTGATAGGAATATCCGGCAATATATTGTGAAAACAGGCTGACAGTCGGAATAATCGGGTCTTTAGGCAGGTGATACATTTGTTTGGCCTGATAAGCCACCTCGTCTTCAACACTGCTGTAGCCGGAATCTTCGATAATCGCCCGCACATTGGCCGGCAGCGAATCGCCAGAAAGCATGGCTACGGTTGCACCGCCCATGGAAATACCAAAAGGCACAATCTCAACATTCTTATTTTGTGCCACTAGATACCGGATCCAGGCTTCGACATCATTTTTATCCAGCCAGCCAAAACCGACAAAATTCCCCTGCGACTGGCCGTGACCGCGATTATCGACAGTCAGTGTATTGTAGCCCAGCCGGTAGAACATATCGGCGTAGCCTTTCATACCAGTCTTATTGCTGCGAAAACCATGCACGACAATCACAGTCTTATTAGTCGGACGAGCAGCAGGCAGATAATCAGCATCCAAGGCCAGGCCGCGATTTTGAATCGTCAATTGCCGGCCGGATTGGCTAAAACGCTGCTGAAAATCATCAACATAAGGCCTCGAAGTCGGTGTGAGCCCTTCGTATGTATAATCGCGATTATTATGATTATTGCGAATCTCGGCAACATTAAAGAAATAGGCACAAGCCGCAATATAGACAACTATAAGTAAAATAAAAATTCTAAATAACCAACGTAACATCCGTTTAAATATACCATTCTATTTATATTTTTCTTCTAATCCGCCCATCCACCAGCCAAGCAGCCAACCCAAAGCAAACATCACCAGAGCCAAAATTCCCTGCATCAAATCCAGCTGGCCATAATCGGCGACAGGCGGCAGCACGATCAACAGCGTCGAAGCAAGCACGATGCCCAAAATCGCGTGATAAAGTTTGCTGTAATAATGATCCAAAATTGCCGCCACTAGACGGGAAAACAGTGCTAACGCCAGCAGTGCGCCAATCGCCATCGGGAAAAAAACTGACAGGCTGCCAGCTTTAAAAGCCGTAATCATCGGATCAAACAAGCCTAACAACAACAGAAAATTCGATGGGCTCAAGCCGGGAATAATAATCCCTAGCGCAATCAAAGCACCGGCTAATAACCAGCTAGCAAAATTAGCCGGCAGCTGCCCGAATAGATTATCCATGTTAGCCAAAAAAGCCAGCGACACAATAAAAGCTAGTGTCAAGACCAACCAATCGGACTTGCCACGGCCGTTTTGCCCAGCCTGTTTATATAAGGACGGCACCGTTCCAAGAATTGCACCAGCAAAGGCCCACATAACAATCAGGTTATAGTTGGCAAGCAGCCAACCAATCGGATTAGCCAAGGCAATAATGCCGGCCAGCGCGCCGATCCCAACCGGCAGAAAATAGCGGACGTTTAACCAAAAATGTTTCAGGGGATGAGCCATAAAGGCCAGCAAACGTTCATAAATACCTAAAATGGCGGCTAGGACACCGCCGGAAACGCCCGGAAGGATAAATCCCAGAGCAATAAAGACACCTTTGAAAAAACGGAGCAGGTAATCGAGAATCGGGTTAACAGCAGACTTATTTTTCACTATATTTTATTCTCTCATATCTGGAGACGAACAAAGGTGCGCGTTTAATAAGCAGGCTTTTCCTGATAAGATAGAGGCATGTTTCCAGAGAGACTCAGAGCTTTGCGGCGCGGTAAAGGGATCACCTTAAAACAGCTCGCAAAAGCATTAAATCGGAATTTGACCAAGGGCGAATCAAAGAACACAGAATCCCAGATCGGCAATTGGGAACGCGGCGAGAGAAACCCGAATTACCTTGAAGTCAAAAAATTGGCCGATTATTTTGATGTCTCGATGGATTATTTGGTCGGCCGCTACAATAACGATCAGGTTGACTTGGCTAAGGCCATGATCACGACTTCTAAGCTGACCTATAACGATACGCCGCTGGACAATAACGACAAATACGAAATTCTCCAACTGGTTTCCGGCTATCTGCACGCTCGCGGACGCCGTTCGACCGGTGATTTGCTAAATATCGATCATCAAGAGACTCTGGATTTATTCGACAACCACAATGGCTTTTAATCTGGAGACTTACATCCCCCGCCTCAAAGCCTGCCGGGATTATTTTGCCAAACTTTATTCTGTCAGCGATCTAATTGATGCGCTGCTTTTTTCTGATCTGGCCATCAGCCGGCAAAAACTTCCGGAAAGTCTGCCTGAGCTGGCCTTATCTGATTCGATGATGGTCGATATCCAGGATTTTTTGTCCAAACAGATTACAGCCGGCATGTCGGAACTGGAAATCCAGCAAAAAGTCCGCCCCGCTGAAGAACTGGATCAATTACTGGGCGACTACCGTCAGTATCTGATCGAACGTTACGGTATGTTTGCCTATATCGCCAAACCCTGGATTAATGACTTATATACCTACCTGGATGGCCGGCCGGCGCTGGAAATTATGGCCGGCAACGGCTTTTTGACTGCTGGATTGCGGCAATTACAGATTGATTACCCAATCACGGCCACTGACAATTTCGATTGGAAACTCATGGACCGGCAGATAACACCGATTACAAAAGTCGTCAAGATGGATGCCTCGGCTGCTGTCGAATATTATTTAAAAGATGTCGAGGTGATTGTATTGTCCTGGTCACCCCAGCACGCTAATTCGGACTGGCTGATTTTAAATTTCCTGCGTGTCCATCATTTCTTTAATCGCGGTGGTGAATTGATCGTGATCGGTGAGAAAAACGGCGTCACAAATTCCAAAAAATTCTGGCAGCAGGCTCAATTGAGCGTTCCGGTTTTGCTCAACCAAAATTGGCCGCGTTTTGACTTGGTCAAAGATCAAGTCTTTACTGTGAAATAATCTGGCGCAGTTTGCCGCGATAGGCACTAATATAGGATCCGGAAAATAGATGAGCATGCACCATTAAGTAATAAAGCTGATAGAACATCAGGCGTTGATCGACACCGGTTTGAAAAGGTCGGATACTCTGGTAACCCGCATAAAAATCACGCGTAAAACCGCCAAAAACAGTCGTAATTCCGATATCAAATTCGCTATCGCCGTAATAAACATCCGGATCAATGAAAATCGGTTCGCCATTATCGGCATCGAACATAAAATTGCCTGCCCAAAAATCACCATGAAGCAGGCTGGGTTGAACTTGGCGTTTTGCCATTAACTTGCGGAAAATCGAAATTGCCTGATTATAAGCCGCGTCATCCTGCCATTTGCCTTCGGAAATTAAGAGACGGCGCAAGACATTCAGGCGTTGTTCGATAAAAAAATTGGTCCAATCAGACTGCCAGCTGTTGATTTTGATTGTTTTTCCGGCTTTAAAATCGCTATCCAAGCCAAATTTATGGTTCGGACTCGTGATCGCGTGAATCTTGGCTAACCCCTGGCCCAGCGCGTATTGATTGCCGCTGTTAGTTGTGTGCAGGTACTCTAATAAGAGCCACTGATCTTTGCCGACTTCACCCAAAGCAAGTACCTTAGACACACGGGCAGCCTGGCCTAATAAATGCAGCCCATCGGCTTCGTGCTGGAAAAATTCCGGCACTGATTTGGGCTGGACTTTAAGAAAATAGTGCCGCCCTTGACTGTCGGTCAAAGCATAAGCCCGATTGATGTCGCCGCCATGGACTTCTTGGAAATCAACGACTGGCGAATCTGTCGGTACTTTTTGCAAAAATTCTCGACTTAAAGTAAACATACTTTCATGATAAACATTTTCAATAGGCAGAAAAGCACATAAAAAAAGACGATCCGAAGATCGTCTAGTTTGGCTTTGCAGCTTTACGTTAGCTGCTAACGACAATTGTTACCAATTGCATCCACGTACTGTTAGTCCAGCAGCCTAGCAACTTCCACAAGATCCTAGGCGGCGGCGGAAATGCGTTCCTTGAGATTAAACTCAGCCGTCCGTGTTAGAAACGCGCCGTAGCAAACGTTTCCTCGACTCATCGCATCGAATAATAGTATATCACACACGACGCTTTTTGAACGCACGCAGTAACTTGGCCAGCGGTTTGCCATCATCATAATTCAGCGCATTGCGTGCATAAATACCAGATGCAAAACGCAGCATAATGGCAATCGTGATTACTTCCAAGCCGAAGGCGACCAGGCCATCCAAAGTTGTGGCCGAACCGACTGACATTCTAACCGGCATCACCGATTGGCTGAAGAAAGGAACGAAAGAAATAATTTTAAAAATTGGCGTGTTGGCTGCGGCCAAAGCTGCATAACCCAGGAAATAAGGCACAATCGCCACCCACATGACCGTCGAAGTCGATTGCGGTACATCTTCTTGGCGGCTGACCATTGAAGCAAAGACAGCTGCCAAAATAATATAGATGACAATAGCTCCGATCGTAATCAAAGAAGTCGAGATGATATAGCCGCTTCCCAGCTGCGACCAATCGATTAGATTGAGAAAACGTGCATAGCCGAATGGTCCAGCTAGCATAACGGCAATCACAGCTAAGATGGCATAGAAAATCAACTGGAAAATAAATAGCGAGACAATTGCAATCACCTTGCCGGCAAAATGCTGACGGGCAGGAACGGCCGCCAAGATACTGTCGAGGATCCGTGACCCTTTTTCCGTCCCCACTTCACTACCAGTCATCTGGACATAGACGGTCAGGAAGATGAAGATCGCGACCAAGGCAAACTGAGCAAAAGCATAACGCACGCCGCGATTTGTATTATCGTTGCTGGTACCGCCGTTTGTCACAGAAACATAACGGCTGTTAATCACGGCCGGGCTGGACAAGAAACTAACTTGCTCCGCTGTCAAATTCAAGCTGCTGATAGCAGATTGCACTTTCAGATTCGTGATCGCCTGACGGACCGTGTCGGCATCAATGGTGGCATCGGATTTATTGTTCGATACCAAAGTTGCCTTGGCATAGTCGCTGGAAACTGTCAGATAAGCATCAATGTGTTCTTTGGAGAGGCTTTTTCTTGCTTGAGCAGCTGTGTCCTGACGACGGACATCAGCCTGCCCTTTCAGTGAGGCTCTGATTGCCTGCACCTGCTGTCTGTTAGCGACAACGCCTAATGATGGCTTGTTATCAGAAATCGAATTCGTGACCAAAGCCGCAATACCGATACCGACAAGAATGAAAATAAAGGGCGACAGCAGCATCCAATAATAGGCCGGGCTTTTCAGATTTTTGAGAAAAACGTGTTTGGCTACAATCCAGGTCTTATTCATGAGTAAGTCCCTCCTTTTCGGCCTCGTCAATGGCATCCTGACCGATTTTCATCTTGAAAATTTGTTCCAAAGTTGGCGGTTGTTGATCAAACGCTGTGATATAGCCGTTTTTAGTCGCCAGCTCAAAGACTTGGCGTCCGACTTTTGGATCCGATAAAGTCACCTGCAGGCCGCCGGCATAATCCTCGACACTGACAACGCCTGGAATTGCAGATAGCTCGGCTTTTGTTGCAGGCGATTCCAAATAAATCATGGTCCGGCCAAAGGACTGGCGGACTTGACCGGTCTCACCATTTAAGACAACGTGGCCGCGATTAAGCATAATCACATCGTCAGCGATCGCCGAGACATTATTCATGTCATGTGATGAGTAAATAATCGCGGCGCCATTCTTTTTCTGTTCAACAATAATATCCAATAAAATCTGCGCGTTGACCGGATCCAAACCGCTGAACGGTTCGTCTAAAATAATTAATTTTGGTTCATGAATCAAGGCTGTGATCAGCTGGACTTTTTGCTGATTTCCTTTTGACAGCTTTTTGACTTTATCAGTCAGCTTGCCTTTAACATCAAATTTATCCATCCACTGCTGCATTTTCGGCCGGATTTCCTGGCGCGATTTACCATGCAGTTCAGCAAAGTAAAAAATCTGTTCGCCGATTTTCACATCCGGGTACAAGCCGCGTTCTTCCGGCAGAAAGCCAATCTCATTCATGACCTGGCTGTCAATTTTGCGGCCGTTCCAGGTAATCTGGCCGGAATCCGCTTCGATAAAGTTCAGGATCATCTTAAAGGTCGTGGATTTCCCAGCGCCGTTTTGACCGATTAATCCTAGAATCCGGCCATCGGCCAGTTCCCAAGACTCGTCGACAACCGCGCGAAGATCCCCGAAGGTCTTGCTGATATTTTCGAGTTTTAACATATCGCTCCTCTGAAACAAGTTTGATATCATAATAATAGCATATTAATACCACTGCTTGCTTTAAAAGCGCCAAAGAAAAAAGTCACTTTTTCGTGGCTTTTTTTCTTGTTGTTTTCTTGGCTGCGGCCTTTTTTGGTTTAGCTTCAGCTGCAGTATCTTTCTCTTCTTCTTTGGGCACTGGCGCAACCCAATTCTTTTCGATCTCAAAAAATGCCTCGATCTGATCGTTTAATTGGGTTAGATCATCCAATTGGACAATTTTCATTTTGGAATTGCTGATTTTCTCCGATTCGAATATCAAGTAGGTATGAACTGGAAGCTGAGCATCAGGATGGATCAGCTTGCGATATTCATTTTTATATCTCAAAGGCAGGATATAAGGTGCCAGCTCTAAAGAAATTGTCTGTCCGCCGCCTTCGACGCCACCGGCGATTTGTACTTCGCTGCGGTTAATCTGTGTGGAATCAAAGTTGCCTTCTAATGTATCAGCGACAGCTTGTGTATATTTGTCAGCTGGAAAGGAAATCACGGCATAGTTTTGGCCGTCAATCAAATCCAGTATTGTTTGTCCTAAAATTTCAGTCATCTGCTCCATTCTAACAAAATGTTAGAATGACACTTGTGCAAAAGACAAAATCATCAAGTTCAGACCATTTGGATAAAGATCATATTCTGATTATGATCGCATTAGGCATTTTCACTTTTATGAGCGTTCTGGACGGCTCAATTGTGAATATTGCCCTGCCCTCAATCTCAAAAGATCTGGCCATTCCGCTAAACCAGGCAACTTGGACTGTGATTGTTTATTTAATCGTGATCTCGGGTCTATTGCTGCTGTTCGGCCGTATGGGAGATGTTTTTGGTAAAATCAAAATCTTTAAAATCGGTACGATCATCTTCACAATTGGTTCCTTTTTAGCCGGCATTTCCCGTTTCGGCCTCTACTTCTTGCTAGCAGCGCGTGTCGTACAAGCTGTGGGCGCTTCAATGACCATGTCGACAAGTTTTGGAATCACGACCTCTAATTTCCCAGCCAGCATGCGGGCACGAGCCATGTCTGTGATCGGGATGTTCGTCTCCTTGGGCGCAATTGCCGGTCCAGCTATCGGTGGCGCCATCCTGAGTATCTTCAATTGGACTTTCATTTTTTGGGTAAACGTGCCGATCGGTTTGATCGCCATCGTGATCGGTATCAAATATTTTCCGCAAGATGCGATTGCCCAGCCCAACGAAAAAATCGACTACAGTGGTTCAACACTTTTCTTCTCCTTTGTCGCTGTTTTCTTCTTAGCGATTAATGCCGCCGAGGTAGTTGGTTTCCAAGATATTTGGGTCATCATCGGCTTGGTCGTGGCCCTTTTGCTTTTAGCAGCCTTCATCAAAGTCGAGAATTTAATCAAGTTTCCAATGATCAAACTCGAAATTTTCAAAAACCAGCTTTATTCCATTTCTTTGACAACGGCTTTTCTCGTCTTTGCGGTGAACTCCTATACAAATATCCTGATGCCCTTTTATTTGCAGGATCTTCGCGGCCTGACACCGGGTCAATCCGGCCTGATTTTAATGGCCTTTCCGATTGCCAATTTTATTTTTTCGCCGATTTCCGGATGGGCCGGCGACAAATTTGATAAAGAACTGATTACATTAATCGGTTTAGCCGGACTAATGCTCAGCCAGGTTGGCTACTTATTGATCAACGGCGGCTCACCCTATCTATTAATTATCCTGACCTTGATTGCAAACGGGACTTCGGCCGCCATCTTCCAGTCACCTAATAACGCTTTGACAATGAGTACAGTTCCCAAGCCTTTGTTAGGCATTGCCGGATCTGTCACCGCTTTAGCCAGAAATATTGGTTTTATTGTCGGCAATACATTTGCCACAACCATGCTGTTTCTCGGTATGAGTCATCTGGCCGGACGACGTGTTTTAAATTATCTGCCTGCACATCCTGATTATTTTCTGCAAGCCATGCACTGGAGCTTTATATTCGCCGCGGTCTTGGCTTTGGTAGCTTTTGTCCTGACCCTGTACCGCATGCTGAAACGACAAGTTCTCCAAAAATATATTGCTAAAAATTAACATTTTCACCCTTAGCATGCTTTAATGGAAACATGTATTATTCAAACGGGGAGTATTTTGAACTGACATTCAAACAAAAACTCTCGTATTTCTTTATCTCACTGGTCATTATTTCTTTGGGAAACGGCTTATCGATTGCTGCTGCCATGGGGGCAGCCCCTTGGTCGGCCTCTGCTGTTAATCTAGCCAATGTCACGCATCTGCCTACGATGCTTTTTTTAGCTATTGAGGCGATATTGGCGGCCGTTGTCAATCTTTTTTTGGTTGAGCATATCAATTGGCAAAGGACTTGCGGCAATATCATTTTTGGTCTGCTGTTCAGTCTGTTTGTGGCGGAATTTGCCAATCTGTTTCGTCCCTTATTTGTCGGTCTGGCCACCATTCCTAAAGTGATCATCGATCTGTTCGGTATTTGGTGCATCGGCATCGGCATTTCTGTGATTCAGCGCGCTAATTTCGTACTTCATCCCTTGGATAACTTGACAAACGTGGCCCGTTTTAAATTCTTCCATGGGTCGGCGCCATTAGGCCAATTATCCAATTTCGTGATCGCCGTCAGCATCTCGCTGGTTTGCTGGGCAATGTCGGGCCAGCTGCTGAGCTATGGTATCGGCACAGCCTACTGTTTCTTCCTGCAAGGCAATAATATTGCTTGGGGAGACCGGCACCTGTTCAAGCATCTTTTACATATTGATCCGACCAAAATATAAAAAAAGCTTCAGGCAATTTAACGCCTGAAGCTTTTTTTATTGGAAACAGCATCAGCTTAATCAGCACTTTTGCTGGTGTCCCAATGTTGTTTGATGAAATGGTCACGCTGCATATCCTGTAACGCCATGCGTGCTTGATGGTATTTGTAAAAATCTTGATGATAATCTTCAGCATCCCAGAAAGTCTGGGCATCTTCAATTGTTGTCACGATCGGGTCATCGCCAAATGTCCCTGAAGCAGCTAATTGTTTTTTAGAAGCCTCAGCAATTTGGCGCTGTTCTGGTGAATTGACAAAGATGACCGGTCGATAATTATCGCCGCGATCTTGGAATTGGCCACCCGCATCCGTGGGATCAGTCACTTGCCAATAAAGTTCGACCAGTTTTTCATAAGACATTTTTGCTGGATCGAACCAGATTTTAACTGCTTCGGTATGACCGGTCGTGTGTGACGAGACCTGCTCATAAGTGGGGTTGTCGACATGGCCGCCTGTATAGCCGGAACGCACTTTGATAATACCAGGAAGTGAATCAAAGGGTTCGACCATGCACCAGAAACAACCGCCGGCAAAGATAGCCGTTTGAATTTCGTCTGTCATAGAGCCTCCTTCAATGGAACGGATTCCAAAATCGTCCGCCATTGACAATTATCAGGATAAACCCAAAAATCACAATTAACAAGACAAACGACAAGACGGCCCAGTCGAGTGCTTTCAGTTTCTCAGAGAAATACCAGCTGCGTCTCTTTTTGGCACCAAAACGGCGTAGTTCCATAGCTTGGCTGACAGATTCAATCCGATCAATCGAGCTTAACAATAAGGGCACAAGAATGGCCGAAGCACCCTTCAAGCGTTTGAAAAATGGTGCTTTTTTAGAAATCTCGTTACCTTTGGCCTGCTGGGACAAGCTGATCTGGTGATATTCGCGTGTCACATCAGGAATATAACGCAAGGCCAACGAGACCGAATAACTGATTTTATAAGGAATGCCGATGCGGTTCAGGCTGGCTGCGAATTCAGATGGATTGGTTGTCAGCAGAAAAATCAAAGCCAGTGGAACAGCTACGATATATTCCAGGCCAATGTTGACCAAATACAACAATTCCTGCTGTGTCAAAGCGAAATAGCCGCTGCCCAATAAAATATCTTTGGATTGATAAATCTGACTGCCATAATTTGGCGCAAGGACATAAATCATGACCAGATTAATAGCCATAAACACAAGCACCAGCTTCATCAAAGCGGCCACTTCTGACATTTTCACGCGACTGATTTTCAGCAAAATCAAAGATAGAATCACAAGAAAAATCAGAAAACGTGTGTCTAAAACGATCATGGCAATGCCAGACAGCAGCACAAAACCCAGCAGTTTACTGGCACCGCTGCAACGATCCAGCCAAGTTCCACGATTTTTATAAGCCAAGCTAAAAGAATTATCAGCCACGAGTCATCTCCTCTTGTACCAGCCTTTTAGATAAAGCAACAGCATCTAGACCAGTCGATTCAGCTAAATCGTAAAGACTGGTCGGAGCAAGCGAGGCGCGTTTTAATAGGGCCGGATCATTGAGCAGTTCGGCCGGTGCCATGTCAGCAATCACCTGTCCGTCTACGAGTGCAATGGCACGATCTGTGTATTCCAGCATCAGGTGCATGTCGTGTGTGATCACAATGATCGAACAATCTTGTGTGCGATTCAGTTCTGCCACAAAATTCATCAGTGATCGGTAGTTGAGATAGTCCTGTCCAGCAGTCGGTTCGTCTAATATGAGCACTCTCGGCGCAAGTACCAGCACTGAAGCAATTGTGACACGTTTTTTCTGGCCAAAGCTCAAAGCTGAAATCGGCCAATGACGCATATTATCCAAGCCGGCTACTTCCAGCATGGTCCGTGTCTTAGCCTGGATCTGGTCATCAGACAGGCCACGCAATTTTAGCCCGTAAGCCACTTCATCGTAAACGATATTCTGGCTGATCATCTGATTTGGATCTTGAAGCACGTAGCCAATTTTATCGGCCCGTTCTTTGACTGACTGGCCATCTAGGGGCTGGTTATCAAACAAAATCCGGCCGCTATCAGGCTTCAAAAAGCCGGTCACAAGATTGGAAAATGTCGATTTGCCTGACCCGTTTTTCCCAACGATGGCGGTCATCTGCCCAGCAGGAAATGTCAGGTTCAAATCAGAAAACACAGCCTGTTTCGGGTAAGCAAAAGATAAATGCTGAATGGATAGAATAGGCTCCCTGGATTTTTTAGTCTTGTCGGGCTGTTTTTTCTCAAGCCAGACACTCAGCTGACGCTTGATTGCCTGGTGATCCAGTGAGGCTAAATCCGTAATATGTGCGATTTTGTTTAAATCCACGCCGGCATCGCGCATGGCTGTGATATATAAAGGTTCACGAAGGCCGGCCGAAATGACTGCAGCACTTGTTAAGACACGATCGGGTATATCATTTGCAATAATTTTGCCATGATCAATCACTAAAAGCTTGTCTGCTTGAATCCTCAAGGCTTCTTCCAAACGGTGTTCAATAATAATCACAGTCAAGCCGAGCTTCTTTTGCAGATCGGCAATCAATTGAATCGCCAAACGGCCGGAAGCCGGATCTAAATTAGCCAGTGGTTCATCAAACAGCAAAATTTTACTGTCGGAACTTAAAACACCGGCCATGCTGACACGTTGTTTTTGACCGCCAGAAAGTTCTTGAGGTGAATGTTTCTTCAGGGCTTCTAAATTTAATTCTTTTAACCAGTTCTCTGTTTGCGCAAGTAATTGGCTATGTTCTGTATTCTCATTCTCTAAAAGAAAAGCGGCGTCTTCAGCTACGGTCATGCCGACAAATTGGGCGTCCGTATCCTGCAGGACAGTACCGACTTCAAAAGAGAGCTGAAAAATATCCATTTTGGCAGCATCTTTGCCATTAATCAGAATACTGCCTGAATACTCACCAGGGACACTTTGCGGAATCAGGCCGTTAATCAAGTGGCCAATCGTTGTCTTGCCAGATCCTGAGGGGCCGGCGATAATGATTTTTTGCCCATAATCAAAAGCAAAGCTAACATTATGCAATGTAGCTTGGCTCTGAACACGATATTTAAAATTAACCTTTTGAAATTCGATCGCTGGCATGAATTATTTTTCAGACTTTAATGATCCGGTGCGAGTTCTCGTACGGCTGTATGCAACAAGCAGGATGCTTCCTACAATTGCAATGCCGACCATATTACCGATTCCGGCCCAAAAACCCTGAAGAAATACTTTAGCTGCTGGCTGGCGATAGACAACAATATCACCCAAAGGTGCAATCACAAACCAAGCAATCACGTTGGCAATCACCTGCCAGATATTGAAAAACCACAATTTTTTACTGGTCAATGTCTCTGTATCCAGCTTTAAATAGCGTTTTGCCAATCCAAGCAGCAGGCCCAAAACACCATCAGCAAAGACCCAAGTCCACCAGACGCCCCACCCGGCAACTGTGTCATTTAAGGCGTGACCGATAAATCCGACAAACAAACCGACAATCGGACCAAAAATAGCGCCGATCAAAGCCAGCCATGGCTCTGCTAAGTTAATCGTCGTATTTGCGACCGGCGTTGGAATAGCAACGAAACGCATCAAAACGAAAAAAACAGCAGTTCCGATACCAATAGCAACGACATCCCTGACGCTGATCCAACTCTTCTTCTTATCCTGCATCATCAATCTCCATTTTTAAAAATTATTGCGCAAACAAATCTACCGACATAACTTAGTAGACTGAATTAATATAAAACACATTGAAGCTGACTGCAAACTTATTCAGCTTTCGTCTGGTGCCTGGTTCTCCTGGCGTTTTTTCTCTCGATAAGCCTGGGCAAAATCTTCATGCGGCAAACGGTCCCAGAATTCCGGCTTATTCGTCTGACGCTGACGTGCAATCCCCATCGCGTGCTCGGCAACATCAGCTGTAATCGTCGATCCGGCTGCCGTAATTGCTTCTCTAGCGATGTCGACCGGCGCAATCAGTTTTGTATTGCTGCCGATAAAAGCATGGTCGCCGACCTTGGTAATGTGCTTATTTTTGCCATCGTAATTGACGAAAATCGTCCCTGCACCAATATTGACAGATTCGCCAATTCGAGCATCCCCGACATAGGTCAAATGGCCGATATGCGTATGGGCACCGATTTCAGCATTTTTTGTCTCGACAAAATTACCAATATGGACATCCGTACCTGTAACTGTCTTTTCACGCAAATGGGCATAGGGGCCAATTTCATTATCAGCACCAATCACAGAATCACGCTCAATCACGGTACCGGGTTTGATAACAGTGCCGGCACCGACGACGACATTGGCATCGATATAGGTGCTTTGCGGGTCAATCATCGAGACGCCATTGGCCATTAACTGTTCGTTGATGCGTTTGCGAGCCAGTTGATTAGCATCCGCCAATTGTTTTTGGTCATTAACGCCTAATAAATCGCGCCAGTCGTCTGCTTGAACAATTCGGGCACCAGGCAGCGCATCAGTCAGATAAAATTCTTTTTGCGCATTATTAGCTGTGACTTGTGAAATGGTGCGTTTAATATATTCTGTCCGAAAAAGATAAATGCCGGAATTGATCAGCTGAATTTGACGCTGGTCATCAGTGGCGTCTTTTTCTTCGACGATTTGTTCAACGACATTGCGTTGTCCAACAGGAATAATCCGGCCGTAACCAAAAGGATGCTTCAAAATTGTCGTCAAAACAGCCGCATCGAAGCCCTCGCCTTTTGCAACCAAATCAGCTAAAACATCACCTGTTACCAGCGGCATGTCACCGTTAATCACGAGAATTTTTTCGGCATCAACTTTAGAAAAAGCTGCCTGCAAAGCATCAGCAGACCCTAATTGCTGGGCTTGAACAACTGTCTCGTCAACATAAGATGCAAAATCTTCGCTCGCGGATTGAACCGCAATAATTTTATGCGGCTCAATTTTTCTCACAGCGCGGCAGACCCACTCTAAAATCGGCAGACCGGCAACCTCATGCAGCGGCTTGGGAAAATTATCTTTCATCCTGCTGCCCTTACCGGCCGCAAGAATGACTACATCAATTTCGGACACTTCGGTTTTCCCTTCCTCGGAATATATTTTCCTTGTAGTTGCCAATCTGCACTTTGATCACTTCACCGGAATCCAGATTTGTATCAACGTGCAAAAGCGACGTAAAATCATCTACCTGCCGCTGGCGGGCACGCCCTTCAGCAAACACAGCTACACCTTTAACGTGAGAATCGAATTCTTTAGCCAAGGTCTTCATGCCGTTGATCGTACCACCGGCTTTCATGAAGTCATCGACAATTAAGATATTTAATCCTGTCGGCAGGCTGCGGCGGGACAATTCCATTTTTTCAACATGTTTGGAAGAACCGGTCAGATAATTAACTGAAACAGTTGGGCCTTCGGTCACTTTATTTTCTCCGGAACGGACGATCACAAAAGGTACATTCAATTGAGCCGCAACAGCGGCTGCCATCGGAACACCCTTGGTCGCAGCTGTCATAACGGCTTGAATATCCATATCCAGATATTCGGTGGCAATAATGCGGCCGACTTGGCGCAAAATAGCCGGCTGACCTAAAAGATCAGACAAATAGACGTAGCCGCCTGGCAGAACACGGGTCTCATCGTTAACTTGTTTTAACATGTCGTTAACAAATTCGTCAGCTTCTCGCTCCAGAATATAAGGATAGAATTTAGCACCGCCAGCTGCACCAGGAATTGTCTCTAACAAGCCAACACCGCGCTCTTTCAGTGTTTTTTTTAAAATAGTCAAATCTTCGGAAATTGATGACTTAGCCGAAGAAAAACGATTGGCAAAAAAAGTCAGCGGGACCAATGTCCGCGGCCTTTCCATTAGATAACGGGTCATATCAACTAAACGTTCAGCTCGAGGTGTTTTCATAAATCTCCTTTCGCTAATATTCTACTAAAAAAAAATATAATTAACAGCAGATTCCGAACATTCGTCATTTCAAGCCGTCGGTTTTTCGGTTAGAATAAGGCTTATGAAAATCGTGAAATTTGGCGGAAGTTCTCTTGCAAACGGCGATCAAATCTTAAAAGTCATCAAGATTGTCAAAAGCGATCCGGCTCGGCGTGTCATTGTGGTTTCAGCTCCCGGAAAACGTTTTAGTGGTGATCGGAAAATTACGGATCTGCTTTTGGACTTGGCACAAGCTGTCTTAAATAGGGAAGACCCGCAGGATATCTATGACAGTATTTTCCAACGCTATGCCCAAATAGCGGCTTTTTTCAAATTGGATCCAGAAATTCTAACAGAATTGAAAACACATTTGTTCCAAATTACCCAAGCATCCTACCCTTCTGACGTTTTCTGCCAAGCTGCTTTATCAGCACAGGGCGAATATATGTCAGCCCGTTTAATCACGGCCGTCTTCAATCAAGTCGGACTAAAAGCGCGTATGCTGACACCGATGGCTATCGGGATGACTGTTTCCAAAGAAGCCAGAAATGCCCAGATTCTGCCGGCTTCCTATGCCAAAATCGCTCAGACAAAAATCGCTGACGACGAAATTATTATCTTCCCCGGCTTTTTTGGTATTACCAAAGACGGCTTGATCAACACTTTTTCTCGCGGCGGTTCTGATATTACGGGCGCAATTTTGGCTCGCGGGCTGGATGCCGATCTCTATGAAAACTTCACGGACGTCGATTCAATTTACGCGGTCAATCCAAAACTCGTCGACAATCCAGCACCGATTCATGAGATGACTTTTAGCGAGATGCGTGAGCTCAGTTATGCAGGTTTTGCCGTTTTCCACGATGAAGCTATTCTGCCGGCCATCGAAGGCAATATTCCGATTAATGTGAAAAACACGAACCATCCCGAAGCGGCCGGTACCATGATCGTCCCGCGCGCCAGGCTGACACACAAAAATAAAATCACAGGTATTGCCAGCGCCAATCATTTCCAGGCCATATACATCCATCGTTACCTGATTAATCGCCAAGTTGGTTTTACAGCAAGTATTTTAAAGATTCTCGCCGATCTGAATATCTCATATGAGCACATGCCCTCAGGAATTGACGACATCACGATTATTTTTGATAAAAAACAGCTTACAGGCGGCCGCAAAGAAAAACTGACACAGCGGATTCAAGAAGAAATTCAGCCCGACGCATTGGAATGGAAAAACGATTATGCGATTATCATGGTTGTCGGTGAGGGCTTGATTAATCGTGTCGGGGCTATGTCAGACGTCGTCGACCCTATGCGCGATGCCGGCGTCTCCTTGACCATGGTCAATCAGGGTGCTTCGGAAATTTCGATTATGCTGGGCGTCAAGCCTGAAGACGAGGCCAAAGCTGTCCGGGCCATTTATGACGCACACTTTGAAAACGGCCATGCAAAAAAAGAAGATTAAAGGCCAAGGCTGGCTTTTAAATCTTCTCCTAATTGATCAATTGTTAATTGTTCGTGAAAACGGACTTTTTTTGTAAACAAGTCTGCGATCGCAGCCGGCACAGGCAGCTTGGCAATTTGCGCGACTTGTTTGAGATTCGCGGCCGGATCATCAGCCGGCTTTTGGCCTAGTGCCGATAGGACAATTTCTGCAAACTTGAAAGGACTGGCCGTTGAAACAATTAATTGCTGCCGCTGAGTCGTAAACTGCTGATTTGCGTAAACAGCCACGGCCGTATGCGGATCCAATAAATAATCATGATCCCTGAAAGTCTCTTTGATCGTCTGGCTGGTCTGGTCAACATCAGCAAAAGCTGCGTTAAAAGACTGCTGCAGCAAGTCAAGGGTTTTGTCGTCGACTGTAAAGGTTTGCTTGTCAGCTAAATCGGCCATCCAGTGACGCGTCTTTTCAGCACCCGCAACATCAAAAAGCAGACGTTCCAGGTTGCTGGAGAGCAGAATATCCATGGCCGGGCTGGTCGTGACATGAAAATCGCGTTTGGCATTGTAAATTCCGCTGGCAAAAAAATCTGTCAGAACATGATTGGCATTGGAAGCGACTGTTAATTTGCCTAATGGCAAACCAAGCTTTTTAGCCCAGTAAGCCGCTAGAATATCACCAAAATTACCAGTTGGTACGGTCACGTCCAGTTTTTCACCAGACTTGAGACGACCGGATTTGAGCAGCTGCGCATAGGCATAGATATAGTAAATAACCTGTGCGACTAAGCGGCCAATGTTAATCGAATTGGCCGAAGAAAAACGCAAGCCGGCCGTCTGCATCTGTTTGGCCAATTCAGGATCCGCCAGCAGTTTTTTAACAACACGCTGAGCATCGTCAAAATTGCCTTCAACCGCCACAACATGCGCATTTTGACCTGGCGTTGTCGTCATTTGCTGACGCTGCAAAACCGAGACGCCAACTGATGGATAGTAAACAACAATCTGTGTCTGGCCGATATCGCTAAATCCTTGCAAGGCTGCACCGCCCGTGTCCCCAGAAGTGGCCGTCAGAATAACCAAAACATCCTTTTGGCCGGTCTTTTTAACAGCCGCCGTCAATAAATAAGGCAGCAGCGATAAAGCCATATCCTTAAAAGCCAGTGTTGGACCGTGAAAAAGCTCTAGAAGCTGTCGTTTGCCATCTAAGGCATGGACTTTGACGATCTCCGGCCTATCGAATTGTGCATAGGCTTGATGCAGAAAATCCGCTAGCTCTCCTTGGCTGAATTCGTCAAAAAAGGTCGAGAGAACCAGCTGCCCAATTTGAAAATAATCGGCTTTTGCCAACTGGTCCCAATTAAAATCAATCTTCGGGAAAGCTTGCGGCACATATAGGCCGCCGTCCGGCGCCAAACCGTTTATCAGCGCCTGCAGGCCGCTGACGGCCGGCGCATTGCCACGCGTACTTTGAAATTTCATATAACCTCTGCGGTCATAATAGCAGAAAGGCGGATTTCGTGTTAGCATTTGTTCATGAAAAGTTATCGAATCGGTATTTTTGGTCTTGGCACTGTCGCTACAGGTGTTGTCAAAATCCTGCGCGAACAGGCCAAGACTTACGCCAAACGTTTTAACGTCGCTTTTGAAGTCGTCCAGGTCGTCGTCAGGGATACTGAAAAGTTGCGCGATCCCAAAACACAAGATCTCCCGATTTCCGATGACCCGAAAAGTATTTTGGAGAATCCTCATATCGACATCGTGATCGAACTGATCGGCGGTGTTAAGATCGCCAAGCACATCATCGAGCAGGCCTTAAAAGCCGGCAAACACGTAATTACAGCTAATAAGGATCTAATTGCTGCAGACGGCAGGCGTTTAGCAAAATTAGCTGAAGAAAATCAGGTTGGCCTTTATTATGAAGCGGCAGTCGCAGGCGGTATTCCGATTCTTCGGGCCTTATCGACCAGCCTCTCTCCGGACGAAATCCAGCAGATCAACGGTATTATGAACGGTACTTCGAATTTTATCCTGACACAAATGCGCCAGCACAAACTCTCATATGAAGACGCTTTAAAACTGGCTCAGGACAAGGGTTTTGCCGAGGCTGACCCGACCAATGATGTTCAAGGTATTGATGCAGCCTATAAATTACGCATCTTAACTGATTTTGCATTCGGCAAACAGGTCTCGCAAAACGATATCCAAATGACCGGTATTTCGACGATCACACAAACTGATTTAAAAGATGTCTCTGATCTCGGTTATGAAATCAAATTATTAGCGACTGTTAGCAAATCAGCAGCTAATAAATTGCAATTGTCCGTTGCACCAACACTGATGCCTAAAGACCACCCGCTGGCTTCTGTACAGAATGAGAACAATGCTATTTTCGTCAACAGCCGCTATTCCGGCGGTTTGATGTTTTACGGCCCTGGTGCCGGCGAATACGCAACGGCTAATTCCGTCGTCGCTGACTTATTAGCTCTGGTTACAGGATCGGCCGCACCGGCAAAATTTAATACACATCCCAGCAGTTCCTTGGCACTAGCAGGACCAAAGGATCGCATTGCCAGCCGTTATATGGTCTTTAAAGTCGCTGACCGGCTCGGCATTATCCATAAACTATCAGCTTTCTTTTTAATGAGCAACATTAATTTCCGAAATATTCGCCAGTACGATCCAGTTGATGACAGTACCCGCGTCGTGATTATTACCTATCCAGCTTCTGATGCTCAATTAAATCCAGTCAAGACGACAATCCGCCAGGCACGCGGCGTCAGTTTTATCCATGAATATAAATTGCTGGTCGAGCCAAAGGAAAACAGCCATGACTAAAATTATCGTGCCGGCAACCAGCGCTAATATGGGACCAGGCTTTGACTCGCTGGGCCTAGCCGTTAATCTGTATTTGACAGTGACAATTGTCGGCCCCAGCAGCCAATGGCTGGTGCACCACCCCTTCGGCCCCGATGTTCCCAGCGATGAAAAAAATATGATCGTCTTATCAGCATTGACTGTCGATCACGATATTGAGCCGCAAGAGCTGCGGATTGAATCAGACATTCCTTTGGCTCGCGGCCTAGGATCATCCTCTTCAGCCATCATCGCCGGCCTCCTATTAGGCAACGAATTATCATCCACAGTTACATTAAGCAGCGAAACAATTTTCCAGCGTGCTGCTCAAATCGAAGGCCATCCTGATAACGTCGCTCCAGCAGTCTTTGGCGGCATCGTTGTCGCTGGGCCCAACCCAGCCAAGCCAAAAACTTTTTTGCACTACCAAGTTCAATTGCCTGCTGATTATCTGCCAATTGTTGTGATCCCTGATCGGCAATTAGCAACAAGCACATCTCGTGATGTCCTGCCCGACCAGACTGACCGTCGTCAATCAGTGCAAAGCAGCGCACAAAGCAATATTCTTGTGGCATCACTTTTCAATAACGACTGGGCTAACACGGTACTCTTGTTAGAGACAGACCGTTTTCATGAACCTTATCGTTTAAAACTCGTTCCGGAACTGGCAGAAGTTCGTCGCATCGCACATGACTTGGGCTTATCCGGCAGCTATTTGTCAGGGGCCGGTACGACTGTCATGACAATCGTCAAAAAAGATCAAGCAGACAGGCTACTTGATCAATTAAATAAATCCGAAAAATTAAAGGATGCCCAAATTGCGGCTTTATCCTTTGATGCCAAAGGGGCACGGATTATTAGAGATTAAAAAAAGATCCTCATGATGAGGATCTTTTTAAATCACGCGCTTTTAACCTCGCGGCCAAAGTTAATATCAATATTCTTCGTTAAAATATCTGTATAGCTATAAGAAACACGCTCGAACGTTCCTTCGGCCTTATCCAACTGAACAACGAACAGTGACGGATAGGTCTCCAATAAAACACCTTTGCGAGTCGTGGTCTTTTTGCGACCAGCCTGAGCGATTACCGTGATTTGACTACCGATTTTTGAATCGAGATCGTCTTTGATATTCTGCAGTACTTCTGGCATATAACCTCCTCGCGTTTTTACACTCTTACTATTTTAGCAGATATGAGTAAAATTTACAAGTGTTTGACAATTAGCCAGCAGAAATTACAGCGTTTTTGCGCAGATTCAACAGTAATTGTTCGTAATTTTCTAGGGTTAAACGCTCACCGCGAATCGAAAGATTAAAGCCGCTGTCAGTCAGAGATTGTTCAATCCGAGCACGATTTTCATCTGTTTTGCCGTAGCGGAAAAGCAGGTTGTTGACCAGAGATTTGCGCCGATGAGCGAAGGCGGCTTTAATCAAAGAAAAGAGCTCTTTTTCATAGGGAAAGGCTTTAAAACCGGCCTTGGGCGTCAGCATTACGACTGCAGAATCGACATTTGGCGAAGGCATGAAGGCTGACCGGGGTACTTGCAGCTGAATGGCCACGTCCGTACGATATTGGATAGCCAGACTTAATTCCCCGTATTCTTTGCTGCCGACTTGTGCCTGCAGGCGTGCGGCCACCTCTTTTTGCATCATGACCGTAATTGATTTAAATGCCAATTTTTCATTCAGCAGGTAAAAAAGGATCGGCGTTGTGATGTAATAAGGCAGGTTGGCAACAATTTTTAAGGACTTCGTACCGTCAAAAATTGAAAAATCAGCCTTCAAAATGTCCTGATTGATCACTTTGACATTGTCGTACGGCGCTAAAGTCTCCGCCAAGACAGGAATCAGTTTTTTATCAATTTCGTAGGCAACGACCTGCCCGGCTGCTTTAGATAATTGCTCAGTCAGCGAACCAATACCAGGGCCGATTTCCAAAACCGTATCATCCTGATTAATTGCTGCTAATTCAGCAATTTGACGCAGAACGTTTAAATCGATTAAAAAATTCTGTCCAAAACGTTTGCTAGCACGCAGATGATATTTATTCAAGATACCGGCAGTCCGTGCGGGACTGCCTATTTCTGGTCCTTCAATCAAAATTTTCTACCGCTTCTTTCAATTCTTTTTTTGTGATGCCAAACATATTCAGGCGTTTTAACAGTTGCTTGCCATTGGTTTGGCCCAGATGCAGCTTGTCTGTTAATTTGCTGCGGCGAACTGCCGAATCCTGTTGGCCAATCAGGCCCAAGCCGCTTAAATCAGCACGTGTGATGGCTGGTGCTGTTTCAGCGACCGGCTGCTGGACATATTGTGCCAGTAATTTGCGTAGGATGGCCGGATCGGCATGCTCAACACCTAAAGAGCCTTTATGATGGGGCCGGCCTTCTGACTTTTGCAAGAAAGCCTGTCTGATTGTCGGCACCCGATGACTGACGATTTTTCTAATCCGCTCTCCTTGGAAATCGGGATCCGTTAATAGAATCAATTCATGCTGCTGACTGGCTTGGTCAATCATAGCCAGCACAGCCGGACTGATTTTTGACCCACCCGTCTCAATTGTCTGGACTTGATTGCCAAAAGCCAAACGAAGCCTGGCCGTATCGTCTTTGCCCTCGACAATAAAGATCGTGCTTTTTACTTTTTCGGCCATAGACGATGCCCGTTTCTCATCGTAATTTGGGCTAATTCATCACGATCAATGCCTAAAATAGCGGCCAGGCCGTCAACGACAAATTTCGTCCAAGCCGGTTCATTGGTCTTGCCGCGATTAGGAACCGGCGCCAGATAAGGCGCATCTGTCTCGACTAAAAGCCGGTCTAAAGGCACGACTTTAGCCGCTTCATGAATTTCTTTGGCATTTTTAAAAGTGACCATGCCGGAAAAACTAATATAACCGCCCAAATTAACCAGCTTCTCTGCCTGATGCCAATCACCAGCAAAAGAATGCATTTCGAATTTTTTGATGCCTTGTTCCTGCAAAATACGGTAGATATCATCAAAAGAATCGCGCATATGAATTGTGACCGGGAGATCAAATTCAGTGGCCAATTGTAAATGTTTTTCAAAAGCAGCCAATTGTGTCTGACGGTCAAATCCTTTAAAATGCCAATCCAAGCCCGTCTCGCCAACGCCGATCACAGCCGGATCAGATAACTGCTGGCGTAAAAGTTCTTGGGCAGCAGCATCAAATCCGCCCGTATCTTCAGGCTGAAAACCAACAATTGCCCGCACACCCTCATCAGCAAAATCATGGGCAATCTGAATGGCACGCAAATTAGCTTGAGCGTCATAACCGACCACATTCATTTCCATTACACGAAATTCGTGTGCACGGCCAACATAAGCCGCCACATCGTGATATAAAGCGTCATCATTTAAATGCGTATGGGTATCGTAAACATCCCCAGGAATTTTAGTCGGATCGTAAATAGTCATGTTTCCAGTATAAAAGAAAAAGGCTATCTAGTTGAGCCTAATACCTGTGCAGTCTTATCTTTAATAAAGTTAGCTGACCGCTGCAGTTTCTCTTTCTCCTCGTCAGTCAGTGCCAAAGCCAGCTGCTTAACAATTCCCTGCTTGCCGATAATTGCCGGATAACCTAAATAACAATCCAAAGGTGCGTAATAATTTGAAACTGGTAGCTCTTCATGAGCATCTTCGATGATCGCTTTTAGCAATCGACTGGCGGCGGCTGCGATTCCAAAATTCGTATAACGCTTGCCAAAGAAAACCGTATGGCCGCCCATTTTAGCATCGTGATCAATTTGGTCTAGATCCAGCTGGGTCTTAGATTCGGCCAGCAATTCTTGAATCGGGCGGCCTAAGACACGCACAGTCGACCAAGCGACAAATTGCGAATTGCCATGTTCGCCCAAGCTGTAACCATCGACACTGCGCGGATCAATATCCAAAGCGGCGGCTGTCGCGCGTTTCATACGAGAAGAATCCAGCAGCGTGCCGGTTCCTAGAACGCGATTTCGATCAAAACCGGTCAAGCGCTGAAATAACGATGTGATCACGTCGCAAGGATTGGAAATCACGACCAAAACACCATGAAAACCGCTAGCCTTTAATTGTGGTGCACTCTCCTCGACATATTTTTTTGTAAAGGGCAGCTCAGCAAAACGATCCGTCGGCGTCTTCCAAGCCTCAGCTATATTGCCAAAAGCGCTGACAACAATATCAGCATCCTTCAAGTCTGCATATCCGCCAGCAAAAACACGCGTATGAGAAGCTAAATTAGCCTGCATATCCTGTAAATCCATGACATCAGCGGCCACCTTATCAGCTTTCGGATCAATTAAGACTAGTTCGGAAGCCAAACCCAATGTGACGATCTGCTGGGCTAAAGTCGAGCCGACATGCCCACTGCCTAAAATCCCAATTTTCGTCATGATCAGCCCTGAGTCCTATTGTGAGAGTGCATCGGAGCCGCATCAGCAGAAGCGTTTAAAACGGCCATATCTGCGTCTGAAATCTGAAAATCAAGCTGGCTGTCTTCTTCAATATGCTGCCGGCTGCGTGCTTTTGGCAAGGTGACCGTGCCATTTTGCAGAGTGAAACGCAGTGCTAACTGCGGCACGCTGACCTGATACTTGTCAGCCAATTGCTGCACAGACGGCGTGTTTAAAATATCGCCCGTGGCCAATGGCGAATAGGCTTCAATACGAATGTCGTTTTCCTTAGCAAAAGCCGAAATTTTCGGCTCGGTAAAACCAATATAATACTGAATCTGATTGACTACCGGCTTAATTTCAGCAATATTCAAAATGTTTGTCATATCATGGACATCGAAATTAGACAAGCCGATCGAACGAATCCGGCCGGAACGCTGCAATTCTTCCAGCGTTTTCCAGGTCTCTGTATTCTCACTGTCAAAGTGGCGACGGCCGGCTTGCGACCAAGGCCAAGGGCCGTGAATCAAATACAAGTCGATATAATCAAGATTTAAAGCTGTCATTGAGCGGTCAAAATCGGTCAGAATGACATCACGTGTCTTATCACCGGCTGGTAATTTGGTCGTCACCCAAAGATCTTCTCTTTTAACATCAGAATCCGCAATCGCTTGGCCAACAGAATGTTCGTTGCCGTAAGCACGGGCTGTGTCGATATGGCGATACCCTGTTTGCAAAGCTAAACTGACTGCATCATAAGCCGTCTTGCCCTCAGCTGTCTGCCAAGTGCCAAAACCGATTTTTGGAATCTTAGTTCCGTTATTTAAAGTATACGTATCTGTTAAAACTGACATCGCTGCCTCCTACTAATGAACATTATCCTGCTTCAAAGTGAGAAAATTAAGGTATGGCAGAAAAAGATTTATCACGTTTAACTAAAGAACAATTTAATGTCACACAAAAAGGCGCTACTGAACGCCCTTTTAGTGGAAAATATGATAATTTTTACGAAGCTGGTATCTATGTAGACGTCGTCGATGGCACACCGCTGTTTTCCAGCCAGGATAAATATGATGCCGAATGCGGTTGGCCAAGTTTTACTAAGCCGATTGCCGACCCGAATATCGTCGAAAAGACCGACACCTCTTTTGGTATGACACGCACGGAAGTCAGAAGTAAGGCCGCCAACAGCCACTTGGGCCACGTCTTTGACGACGGTCCCTTAGACAGCGGCGGATTGCGCTTTTGCATCAATTCAGCTGCCTTGCGCTTTGTCCCGCTGGCTGATTTAAAGACCGAAGGCTACGGCGATTACGCTAAACTGTTCGACAAGCATCAAGCGCAGTCGTAACTGGGTTTTTCGCCTTCGTAAACATCAAGAATTTTACCAGACGGATCGACCGTGATTTCATCATACTGCCCGAATAATTCCTCATAATCCGGATTGATAGGCAGATCTTGAAGTTCCTTTTCATTGGCCGTTGGGCCGGAAATAATTAGATGCTGCGGATCAATTTGGTTCAGCAGCTCTTTTTTTTGAAAAATACCGTAATCACTCATTTTCAAATGTCCTTGAATCATTTCGTACACCCCGCTTTCTATGTTAAACATTCGCGAAAATTTTGCATTGCACCGCGTTTAACGACTTAAAATTGCTAAAATCGTGTCCAGCACGCCGTCATGATTGTTATCAGCAGCTGTCAAACGGCTCTTGTCAAAATACTGCTTCAATTCCGCTTGCGAGTTGGGCATGATATAGGGTTGGCCGACATATTGGAGCATCTCCAAATCATTCAGCCCGTCGCCGAAGGCTGCCATCTGGCCAGCCGGAATTTTCAAGTCATTGGCCAGCCTTTGCAGCCCAGTCGCTTTATCAGCACCGGCATTGACAATATCGATCGCGCCAAAACCCGACGTCGGCGTACGCAGGCCGGTTAACAGCGGATCATTTTCCAGCATGTCTAAAAACTGCTGGCCGGAATCCTGTTTCCAGTTGAGTGAAATTTTATCAATCGGGATCGTAATCTGGTCAAAAGAATCAATTGCCTGCCAATTAGGGTAAAAATCGCTGATTGTTCCAGCAAAAAAAATCTGTGTCTTGGGATTTTGGACCGATTCCTGCCAATCAGGTGCAAAAGAACTGCCCTCTCCGGCAAACACAGCCGAAGTCGGTTTCGTGTCCAAAACCTGCAGCAAATCATAAATTCGCCTGACTTTTATCGGATTAATGACAGATTGATGCAGACGTTGATGACCCTTTTGAATGTAAGCGCCGTTTTCTGCAACCATGGAAATCACATCCCCTTGCGGATCAAAGGGCGAAAAGAATTTGTTGATGCGCATGGCTTGATTGCCCGTCGCCAGCACGAAATGCTTCTTTTGCTGGCGCAGCAAGTCGACGACCTGTTTCATTTTTCTCTGATTGAAGTGATTATGGCTGTCTAACAGCGTCCCATCCATATCACTGGCAAATAAGCGAATCGTTCCTGTCTCTGTCATGCTTTCTCCGTGTGCTGGCCATCGGGTAAATCCTTGACTAGATAACCTAAGGCGCGAATTTGATCGCGCAAACGATCAGAAGCGGCCCAATCTTTGTCAATGCGAGCCTGTTTGCGAGCCGCCAATAATTGTGACACATTATCAGGCAGCGGACGAGCGGCAGCATTGGCTTGCAAATCAATCCCAAAGACGCCCATCAATTGGGACAGTATGGCGAGAATGGCATCAGCAGAATCCTGTTTGGCTTGACCGCTGTCAGCATAGGAATTAGCTAGCTTTACGAGCTCAAAAACGGCTGACAAAGCGTTAGCAACGTTAAAATCATCATCCATAGCTGTGACGAAATTCTTTTCAATCACGGCCAAATTATCTGTAATCTCAGCATCGGCACCAACTGTTTTGCTGGCATGGGCAAGACGCTGATAAGCTTGGCGGATGCGGTCCAATTCAACTTTGGCACGATCCAATTCATCAGCTGAATAATTGATCGGACGGCGATAATGTGTGGCTGACATGAAATAGCGAATCACCTGCGGGTCATCATAGGAAGCCAAAAGATCATGCACAGTCGTAAAGTTGCCCAGCGACTTGCTCATTTTTTCGTTGTTCACATTGACAAAGCCGTTATGCAGCCAGTAATGAACAAATGTCTTGCCCGTATGTGCTTCGGATTGGGCGATTTCATCTGTATGGTGCGGGAAAACTAAATCAATGCCGCCACCGTGAATATCAATCGTATCGCCAAGATACTTGGTCGACATGACTGAGCATTCAATATGCCAACCTGGACGCCCCTGTCCCCAAGGAGACTGCCATTTAATCACATGGCGCGGCTCGTTTTTCCAAAGAGCAAAATCCAGCGGATCCTCTTTTAGTGCCAAAGCACCGTCATCCAGACGGCCTGAAGCACCTGTTTCCAAATCATCGAGGCTTTCATGTACCAAAGCCGTGTAATTCTTGGCCTTTCGGACACGAAAATAGACATCCCCAGATGATTCGTAGGCATAACCTTTATCAATCAAATCAGCGATGAAAGCGATAATGTCATCAATGACGTCAGTGGCTTTCGTCCGCGTTGTGGCCGGCAGAATATTAAGCGGCTTGGTATCGGCGTAAAAGGCCTTGATGTATTTATCGGCGATTTCCTTTTCGCTGAAACCCTCTTCTTGGGCGCGATTAATGATTTTATCGTCAACATCCGTAAAATTCGAGACAAAGTTCACCTGATAACCGCGATAAATCAGGTAACGGCGGATTGTATCAAAAGCAATCGACGAACGCGCGTTTCCCACGTGAATATAGTTGTAAACGGTCGGCCCGCAGACATACATGGTCACTTTTCCGGCTTGGATGGGCTTGAAGACTTCTTTGCTTGCACTTGCGGTGTTGTAAACTTTCAGCATAATTCTATTTTACCTATCTCTGTCAATTCGAACATCGAAGCGCATTCAATTCTATTTATTTATTCGTGTGATTGAAAATAGTTGGCTGCGGCCGAATTGAATTCATGAGCATTCCTGCACTAGTTAGAAAAACAATGATCAAAAAACAATACTTTTAAGCGGCTGTGAACGTAAGCCTTAATGCGAAGATTTATCCGAAGATGTGCTATTTTTTAACAATTCCTTTTGCAGTTTTAAGGATTGTTCCAGCAAATCATTATTGCGCTGCTGGGCTTTCAGCAATTTTTTGGTTTCTTCCAACTGAGCATTGTAGCCGAATGCTTCAGAGGCGTTTTTCACAAGGAATTTATTGATTAGTTTCACAAAAAAGAAAACGCAGGCCGCGATCGCACATAAGGTGAGGACGTTTTCAAAAACAGTTCTGAAAGGATCCAGCACCAGTCTGAGATTGGCTGTATGGCGCGGTGAAAATAAAAGCAGCGACATAAAATAAAACAAGTTCGATGCCAGGCTGATGACGCTTTTGATTAAATCGGTCAGGCTGCCGCCGACGATCACACCAATTGACAGCTGAATGATCGTTGGCGAGGTAATAAATTTCCGAAACTGATCGGCCTGTTCGCTGGCCAAAGTATCTTTAAGCTGGATTTTAAAATTCTTTTTCATCAGATTGCTCCTGTCAACCGTATTACTGTCTATTTTTCCATGAAAAAACCCGCTAATCAAGCAGCGGGTTTTAAATATGATGATTTATCTTCAAACTAATTGCATCAAGATCGGTACAACAATGATAAACAAGACGGTCGAAGTGGTCACAACATTTGTGGCATATTCAACATCCCCATGGCTCTGTCCGACCAAAATAGGCAGGACCGCCAATCCTGGAGCAGCCGATTGAATAATCAAAGTTGATGATTCCAAGGATGGCATACCAACAGCAAACAAATGTAAAATACCGATCATTAAGGCTGGTGCAATGATAAAGCGGCCGATCAGGACTAGGACCGAATCTCGATCAAAATGAATTGATTTCAATCCAGCATCGGCCAGCACAATGCCGATATAAATCAGAGACATCGGTGTGACAATCCCGCCAACCGTAGAAAAAGTCGTATCAATCCAGGCCGGTACTGGAATGGCCAGCAATAAGAACACCAGCGAAAACAGGAAACCAACTAAAGGCATCGGCAGTAGTTTTTTCCAATTAAAGGATGTTTTGGTGCCTTTGTCTTTTGTCGGATCATCAGCTGAAATGAAGAAGACGCCAATCGCCCAAGTCGAAATCGTATTCATAACATAATAAATCAAGAAATAAGGCATAGACTTGCTGCCAAACAAAGCCAGATTCAAAGGCAGGCCAATGAAAATCGTGTTTGCGTTGACAAACATATTAATAAAGGTACCGCGCCGTCCAGCACGAATTCTAAATATTTTTGTCAGTAGATAAGCAATGACATAACCCAAAAAGAAGCTGGCCGCCGCAAATAACAATCCGCCTGACAGAGAAACCAGCCGGCCGCGCGTCAAATAACGCAGCACGCTGACAAAAATCGATAAAGGCAAAGCAATATTCATAATTAAATAAGAAATATTGCCTTTAAAGGAATCGCTCAATTTGCCTGAGCGCCGCAAAATATATCCCAAAGCGATGATCAAAACAATTTCAACTACGCTTTGAACACTTGTAATAAAGGCATTCATTAGTATTCAGGCTCCCACTTCAAATCATCGACGGCCTTATTAACGTCTGCAATCGGCTCTCGGTTTAATCCTTGTTCAACGGCTTTTTTAGCTACAGCAATCGCCAGGGTGCGCGAGAATTCAGCCAGCTTAGCAACTGGTGGCAAGACAGCGGCACCAACCTTGCTAGTATCAACAATGCCGCCCAAACTATGAGCAGCGGCTGAAATCATTTCCGGCGTTAACAATTTAGCTTGTGCAGCAATCGCGCCTAGACCCAGTCCTGGATAAATCAAGGCATTATTCGCCTGGCCGATTTGATAGGTTTGACCTTTATAGCTGATATCAGAAACAGGCACGCCGGTCCCGATCAAAGCTTGGCCATCGGTCCATTTCAAAATATCCTCGGCTTTGGCTTCGGCTAATTTTGTCGGATTAGAAATGGGGAAAATAATCGGACGAGCTGTATTTTTAGCCATTTCCTTAACGACTTCTTCTGTGAAGGCACCCGGCTGCGTTGAAGTCCCAACCAAAATCGTCGGGTGAATGACCTTAACAGCAGCAGCTAAATCGGTTAAATCAGATGAATTGGCAAAATCTGCCCGTGACGCTGCGAAAGGTTTTTGTTCAGCAGTCAAAGTGTTGTCGTCATCAAAGAGCAAGCCTTGTTTGTCAACCAAGAAGAAATGCTTTTTGGCTTCCTCGTCGGATAAACCTTCTTGAACCATTTCTTCATGCAGCTGCTTGACAATTCCCATACCGGCAGTTCCGGCACCAAAACTCATGTAAGTCTGATCCGTCAGCTTTTCGCCGGAAATTTTTAAAGCACCTAAAACGCCGGCTAAGACGACGATACCAGTTCCCTGGATATCATCATTGAAAGTGGCGATCTTGTCTTCATATTTATTTAAAATCTCAGCTGCATTGGAACGACCGAAATCTTCCCAGTGCAGGTAGAGATTCGGGAAAAGTGTTTCAGCCTGATCCACAAAGTGATCAATAAAATCACTATATTTTTGCCCGCGTACACGTTTGAAACGATTGCCCAAATATAAAGGATCGTTTAACAGTTTTTCATTGTTCGTGCCAGCGTCAATCACAACTGGCAGCACGGTTGCCGGGTCAATGCCGGCAGCAGTTGTATAGACCATCAATTTTCCGACAGCGATATCGACACCTTGGACGCCCCAATCGCCGATACCTAAAATACCTTCAGCGTCCGTCACGACCAAAAGCTTGATATCACGGCCGTTAGCAGCGTGCTTTAAGCTATCCTGAATATTTTCCGGATGCATGATGTCCAGAAAAGCAGCGCCTTGTGTTTGCACAAAAAGACTGGAATAATTTTCGACTGAATCGGCGATCGTCGGGTCATAGACAATCGGCATAAATTCAACCACGTGCTGAGAAAATAGTTTATAAAACAGTACATGATTCGTGTTGAAGATTTCCATTAAAAAGAGACGTTTTTCTAAATTAGTCTCTTTACTTTGAAATTGTGCGTAAGTCTGGTCAACTTGCTGCTGCAAACTCTGAATTTTGGCTGGCAGCAGTCCGTTCAAACCGAGTTCTTTACGTTCAGCTTCCGTAAAAGCCGTGCCCTTATTTGTAAAAGGGTCGTTTAAAATGCTTACTGGATCTGTCATATTTCTCTCCTAACAAACCCGATCAGCATAAACTTGTGCATCACGCATAGTCAAAATTTATAAATACGATAAAATTAATTTATATGAAATTGACAGACCTTGAGTACTTCAATAAGTTAGTGGATTTAGCTTCTTTCTCAAAGACGGCCGCTTTTTTCAATGTCAGCCAGCCGACGATTTCCTATGCAGTTCAACGTTTGGAACATGAATTTCAGCAGAATTTAATCATCCGCAGCCGTTCTCATGGCAGAGTTCAATTGACAAAGGCTGGCCAATTGCTGCAAATGCACGGTCAAAAAATTATGCAGGATATCCTGGCTGCTCATGAAGAAATCGATCGTCTGGCACTGCCGACATTAGAATTCGGCTTACCGCAGATCATTGGTAATTTTTACTTTCCGAAATTAATTAAGCATTTTATTAACAGTGCCATGTTTCAAAATATTTCCACCCATGAAGCGGGTTCAGGTCTGCTGTTAAAAGCACTGCAAAAACATCAATTGGATATGGCACTGCTGTCATCAATAGAAACTATCAGCATGCCCGGCTGCCAGACAGTCGAGATCGATCGGCGGCAATATAAGATCGTGGTTAATCGCCGACATCGGCTAGCCAAACAGAAAAAAGTCGCTTTTGCAGATTTAAAAGATGAAAATTTTGTTGCTTTAAAAGAAGGATTCGTCCATCCGATTGCTTTTCGTCGATTAGAAGAAAAATATCGCATTTTCCCGAAAATCATTTACGAATCACCGGATATCAATATTATTAAAAAAATGGTCGCAGGAAACGCTGGAATTGCTTTTCTAGCTGAAATTGCCGTCAGCCCAGCAGACAAATTAGCGACACTCGAGATCGCTGCAGACAAAACGCCAGAATTTATAATCAGTCTCGTTTACCGCAAAGATTTGCAAATGGAAGAGATTGATCATTTTGCTCACGAATTAAAAAAAGAAGTTACAAAAACCCGCTGAATTGAGAATAGCGGGTTTTTAATTTATTTCGTTGCATTGAATGTTTGCGTCAGCCATTGGTCATAAGCAGGAATCCAGCCGTGACGATAACCATATCCATGAGGGATGCCTTGTAGGACTCGGCTTTGGGCTGGAACGCCCGCCTGCCTTAGGGCTCGGATATTGGCCTGGAATTCATCGACAAAGGGATCTTCAGTTCCATAGCAGAAATAGGTCGGCGGCAATTGACCGCGGCGCAATTCATTGACATTGCGAGAAGCGATACTCAGCTGACCATAAAAGGAATAGATCATACCATCAGCAGCGACGTCAATCGGAATGCGGTCCAGGCTGTCGGGCTGGTATCGTTTATCTAAAGCCTGGCCCGTGACTGTGCTATCATAATTCAACAGCATTTCACCGGCTAAAATACCACCGGCTGAGAATCCCATGACAGCAATGTTCTTTTTCGGAAAACCGTAAACATCGGACTGTGAACTAACATAGCGGACACCGCGGGCCAAATCCAAGGCACCTTCCTGCTGTGTATATGGCAGCACACGATAATTCACGACAAAACTCACATAGCCTCTTTTGGCCAGTTCTTCGGCGACCGGATAGCCTTCATTGACATTGCTGCGAAATTGAAAAGTACCGCCAGCACAAATTAAAACGGCGCCTTTGATTTTTGTGCCTCTTGCTACTGGAAAACTAATCATGTTCGGCCGGAAATTAGCACCGTCATCATTGCCGCCAGCGGCTTTATAATCCGTCTGTGTGGGCACATTATTTTTCTGCCAGAGATCAAAGGTCTGATGACCATGCGCATCGGCTTTCAAAGTTGGCGACACGACACCAGCCAATGGTGCTTTAGGCCTGCCTTTGTCTGTGCTCGATTCGCCTGAATTTCGAGGGTTTGGATTCTGAGCAGCCGAATTTTGATTGCCTGTAGAGCTTTGACTCGCCTGATTTTTTGATGCAGGAGTCCAAAATGGCCGTAAAAGAAAATAACCAATAGCCGCAATCACGACGAGAGCAGATAATGCGATAATCCATCGATTTTTTTTCAAAAAAATCACCTCTTTTGATTGGGAGCCAGCTGCCGTTCCCAAAAAGCCAAAGCTGAATTCTGCCAGCCCTCGGCACTAGTCCCGATTCCTAAAGCAAAACCATGTTCCAATCGCGGAAAATGATGAAATTCAGCTATCACACCGGCCTTTTTCAGATTATTGATGCGTTGGCGCATGATCGCCGGTGGGACAATCGCATCATCATCGCCCACTACGGCATAAGTTGGCGGATCAGTCCGACGAAATTCACTGCGCGACGTATATTGCATGATTACAGCTGCCGGCCGGCTTTTGAAATCAGCACCAAAGGTATCCGGCCCATAACTGGCAATATCTGCAGCCATTCTAGCGCCAGCTGAAGCGCCCCAGACTGAATAATTTCTTAGGGAGACTTGCAGCTGTTTCTCATTGCAGGAAATAAAAGCCAGTCCGGCAGCAAAATCTTCCGCAGCTTTTTGCTCGCTGCCAAGACGATATTGGACGCTAAAAGCACTAGCATTGTAGCCCTTTTCACTCAATGCTAGTGCTAGAGGCATACTTTCATGAATCGCACCGACATATTCAAAACCACCGCCGGGGCTAATAACAGCTGTAGGCGCGTTTTTCCGGCCACGAAAGAAAAATAAGCCGCTATTGCGTTTTTCGGGATCTTTTCTCATTTCGGCTTCCGAATAGATCGGATAAAAGACCTTTTCCTGCCGCTGAGGTGACTGAATCAAATCATTCACGACACGCACGGTCGGGGCTGTGTCGATATGGCTGTGATAAGGCAGTAGCGGCTGAATATCATCCAAACGCATGTCACGATCCGGCAGCTGCTGATTAATTGGGAAAATGAATTCTGCAAAATCTTTAAAAGCCGGCAGGCCGATCACATCACGCACGGCCGTCTGTCCAGTAACCAATTGACCCTTTTTTAAAGAACTGACAGGTAATTTCAAACGTCTTTGACTAGATGCTGCCTGGTCAGCTGGTGCTTGCTGATTAGATCGTAAATTGATTGTGATAACCATCGCTGTCAGACCAAGAATGGCAATGACAATAAAGGCATATATTGCGTGTTGATACTTTTGCATGCGGGATCTCCTAAGGTCTTTGAATTGGAAAGGCTGTTTGGCGGCGAATCGCAAACAAATCTAATCTGGGTCATAATAGATGGTGTGTAATAAACGAACTTTAAGTGAGCACAATCGATCGAGAAAAAATGAGCTTATCTAAAAAAATCAAAGATCTTTTGCACAATCAGCCACCCAAGACTGAAAATCAAGACGATCCGGCAGCAGCAATCTCAGGCGACGGCCTAGTCCGTTTTCACTTACTTTTTTCTGGCCGTGTTCAACAAGTAGGCTTTCGCTACGAAGCCCAGCAGTTGGCGATCACCCTGAAGCTGACCGGCTGGGTGAAAAATTTATTTAACGGCCAAGTCGAAATGGAAATTCAAGGCCAGCCTGAAAAAATTGAGTCATTGATCAATCAGTTGTCGACCGTTGGCTGGATCAGAATTGATAGCGTTGAACGCCAGCAATTACCCGTCGACAGGCAGGAAAAACAGTTTATCGTAACGGGCTAACTGCGGCTGTCTTATGAGATAATTTGTTCATGAAAAGAGGCAGTTATGCGTGTGAGAAAAAGTATCGAATGCTGGTTATACGAAAGCAAGTTCAACAAGTTTCTGCTGCTTCATATTCGGAATCCGAAAGATGATTTTTGGCAGCCAATTACTGGCGGGATTGAAGCGGGCGAGACAGGCGTTCAAGCAGCAATTCGTGAGATTAAAGAAGAAACCACGATTAATGTACAACAGGAATCTTTCACATTTATTGGTAAACAATATGTCCCTATTGATGACGGCTTGGCCATTGATAAACAACTCTTTTTTTGTCGGGCTAATAATAAGGATACAAGCACCCAAGTCTCTGACGAACACGTCGGCTACAAATGGGTTGATCCAAAAAATGCAGCAAACTGGTTAACCTGGCCGAACAACAAAGAAAGTCTCATCAAAGCACTAGCACTTATTTAGCACTCGCCTTTCGGCTCAGACGCCGGAAAAACAAGTGTATCTTGGCACGCAGATGCTGGTAGGCCTGGTATGTGTGTCGCGAACGTTCTAGTTGTTTGTAACGGCGCGGATTTTTTTTATAAAACTGCTGGTGAAAGTTTTCTGCTGGCCAAAAAGTGCCGGCCGGTTCAATCGCAGTGACAATCGGCTGATCATACAGGCCCGACTGAGTCAATGCTGTTTTAGAGGCTTGTGCGATCTGTCTTTGTTTGGCATCGCGAACAAAAATGACTGGCCGGTAATTGTCCCCACGGTCAGCAAACTGCCCCAAAGCATCCGTCGGATCCGTCAGCTGCCAATAAAGCGCCACGAGATCTTCATAATGAACAATCCGTGTGTCAAAAATGATTTCCACAGCTTCAACGTGCCCAGTTCCGCCTTGCAAGACTTCTTCATAACTGGGATTTTGCGTGCGCCCGCCCGTATATCCTGACAAAACCAACAGAATACCCGGCTTATTTTCAAAGGGCTCGACCATACACCAGAAACAGCCGCCGGCAAAAATGGCCCGGTCGACATAGTCCGGGTCTTTTTCATAATGCCTAGACAAATCAAATTTCGCTTCACTACTGGCATTGTTCGTAAGTTTTAAATAAAAATCGGACAGGTCAGCCGTTAAATTATTGCGGGCCGCCAAGGGACGAAGCTGATATTCTAGATCAGACAAAACTCCCTTTAAAGGATGGCCAGTTTCAGCTGCCTTTTTAGCTGTCAAAAGCTGTTTGCGCTCCCAGTCACGTGTGGCTGGATTTAAAATCAGGTTATAAATGTCATTCAGGATGTCTTCAGGATCGTTTGTCATCTGGAGCACCGCCTTTTCGCTGAGGATGAAATCAACTTCTGTCTTCATTATAAGGCGACGGCTGCCGACACGATTATCATAGAGATTATGGAGAAGCAGGAAAACATGGAAATCACGAAACTCATCACAGAATCTAGGAATCCCAACAGTATGCACATCGACCGTATGCCGACAATTGATCTGGTTAAGACCATCAACGCTGAAGATGCTAAAATCGCCAAAGCCGTAGCCAAACAATCCCAGCAGCTTGCCCAAGCCATTGATGCAGCCAGCAGTCGTTTTAATCAAGGCGGCAGGCTGATTTATTGTGGGGCCGGCACTTCTGGGCGTCTAGGTGTCTTAGATGCCGTTGAACTACTGCCGACTTATGGCCTGGATCCTAAACGCGCAATCGCTTTGATGGCTGGTGGACAATCAGCTATGTACCGCGCCGTCGAAGGTGCTGAGGACTCAGCCGATCTGGCTGCAAAAGATCTGGCTGCCTTGCATTTATCTGCCAAAGATACGATCATTTCACTAGCAGCCAGCGGGCGGACGCCTTATGCGATCGCAGCCGTTCGTTTTGCCAAACAAGCAGCAGCCTTAACAATCGCCGTGACCTGTGTAGCAGACAGTGAACTCAGCCAATATGCCGACATCACGATCGCGGCCGTGACTGGGCCAGAAGTTGTCACAGGATCGACGCGCATGAAGGCCGGAACAGCAGAAAAAATGATTCTGAATACATTATCGACGGGCATCATGATCAAAGCCGGCAAAGTCTATGAAAATCTCATGATTGATTTATTGGCAACAAACGCTAAATTGGTCGAGCGCGCAATCAATATCATCCACATCACCAGCGGCTGTGACTTAACAACAGCCCAAAACATTTTCCAACAGGCCAAGCATCAACTGCCGCAAGCTATCATCATGGCTAAAACAAAATCCGGTTATCAGGCTGCCGAAAAATTGCTGCAGGCTCACGCTGGCAATGTTACGGCGGCTATCGCAGATTGGCAGGCTGAAAATGATGCAGAATAGTCAGGCGATCGCCGACTTAATGCGTGGCGCGATTGCCGATCAAGCTGTGTATGGTGTTTCCTACGCCCTAATTGGCAAGAACGAAAACGAATCCCATTTTCTGGGCTTTCAAGGAGAAAATGCTGATGCTATCCCGATCGAAGCCGGCATGCGTTATGACTTGGCTTCTTTGACAAAAGTTGTCGGCACAAGCAGCCGGATTTTGCAGCTGCTGACTGCTGGCAAACTGCGTTTACAAGACCCAATCGGCCGTTTTATCAGCGGCTTGGGCAAACCCGAAATCACAATCAGACAGTTATTACAGCATCGTAGCGGTTTGCGAGCCGACATTGCTCATGTCTGGGATTTTGACCGCGGCAGCTTAATTAAAGCCGTCAAACAAATGCCGCAACTGTGCCCGGCTGATACAAAAACTATTTACTCGGATCTGAACTTTATGCTACTCGGCTGGCTAATTGCTAAAATTGACGGTGACTTATCACAAAGTCTGCAGGAGCATCTTTTTAAACCTTTGGACATGACAGATACAGGCTATAATCCCGACCAACACAATCTGGCAAATATCGTTCCGACTGAATACCAAGCCCAGCGCGGCGGTATCATTCGCGGTGTTGTTCATGATGGAAAAGCTCGTTTATTAGATGGCGTCAGCGGACATGCCGGCCTGTTTTCAACGATCAAAGATCTAACACATTTTTCACAAATGTATCTTCATGACGGCCAATACCAGGGCCAGCAAATCTTACCAGCAAGTGCTTTTCAGCTTCTGTCTGATAACGTGGCAGGGGGCCGGACACTTGGCTGGCGCTGCTGGTCGCAACCAGCTGGATTAAAATTGTGGCACACGGGTTTTACTGGCACCTCAATAGCGCTGGATTTGGCCAATCAAAGGGCCTTTATCTGTTTGACCAATCGCGTTTACCCAACCAGAGAAAACAAGCGCTGGCTCAGCTGGCGTTTAATGGCGATTCATGCTTTTTACGGCCAATCCGCGATGCAAATACAATGACAAAAAACGAGCCTTTTGACTCGTTTTTCATTTATTCTTATTCTTCATCTTCGTCATCATCGACATTTGCAAGCTGCGCTTTGACATCGACAATCCCATCTTTGCTCATGCTCAGCAGCTGGTCAAAATGCAGTGTGCCGCCCAGCAATTGCTGATTGGCAAATTCGATGACCATCGGCAGATTCATCCCCGTGACCACATTTAGCTGAGGATAGACAGCCAGCAATTTACTTGTGACATTAGCCGGCGTGCCGCCCAACAAATCCAGTGCAACGACAATATCAGAATCAGCCGCATCTTTTTTAATCACCGCTTCAATCTGCGCCTGCAGTGTATCCGGACTCATACCCGACTGCAGGCTCAGCGCCGTGACACCTGCCACTTTGCCGACAATCATTTCTGCACTTTGCAGCAAGGCCTGAGACAAAGGACCGTGACTGACTAAAATTAACTTCATTGAACCTCCTTGTTTACATTAAGCAGCTTTGCCCAAAAGACCCAATGCCGAGCAGACAACGGCCACAATAATCACAATAAAAATCGCACGCGTTGACGTCATGCGTTTGCGGCCCAACATCCAGTATATAAGCCAAACAGCCAAACCAGGAATCAGTTTTGGCATAATCATATCCAAATGATCCTGCAGATTGATGGTCATCTTTCCGATATGAGCAACAAAGGGAATATTAACATTAATCAGGCTGGCGACCAAAGCACCTACAACATAGACACCCAGCAAAGTGGCCGCATTAGTCAAAGCATTCATCTGCCCTTGCAGCTTGGTCACAAGGGTAATACCGCCTTTATAAGCGAAAGCCAGCTGACGCCAGCGGAAATACATAATTGCTAAATTCACAGCCAGCCAGATAAACAGGCCTGACGCGTTACCTTGGACAGCCATATTCGCAGCGATGGCACCAATGATCGCCGGAATCAAAGAAGCAAAAATCGTATCGCCAATTGCAGCCGTCGGACCCATGAGCCCGTTTTTCAAACCAGCGACAGTGGCTAGAGAATTAACACCCTCTTTTTCTTCCAAGGCCAGATCAACACCTTGAATCATCGTATTCAGATAAGGATTCGTATTGAAAAACTGATCCTGCACACGCATGGCTTGTTTTAACTCCGGCGTATGATCACCATATAATTTACGCAGCTGCGGCAGCATGATAAACAAATAACCGGAACCCTGCATCTTTTCATAGTTCCAGCCTAACTGGTTCATGAAAAGATTTCGCCGGTTCATCTGCCGGAAGTCTTTTTTGGTTAACTTGTAATTAGTCTTCGTCGCCATTGATCTCACCATCCCCATCATCATTTTTAGGTGCAGCTGCTGTGCTATGAGAGGCCGGCAGTTTGCCCACCTCTTGTTTGTAAGCATTCAAAGCCAAGGCAAAACCAATCAAGGAAATGGCTACCATCGGCATGGCACTGAAACTGTTCGTAAAGCCCTTGGCAACAGATGCAAGGCCTGTGCCCAAAGACTGAATATTTGTGAAGACTGTGCTCAAAAGTGCTGTTAACGTAAAGCCCAAAATCAAATAGGCAAAATGTTTTTTAACCGGCAGATAACGCAGCAGAATCGCAAAACCAACAGCTGGCAATAAAGCGCCCGCCGTTGCCAGACCATTACTGAGCCAGACCATCTGTGTATTCAGCACTTTCACAATTTGTGCAACCAGTCCGCCGCCGAATTGTAAAGCAATAAAGACTGGGATACCGCGGGACAAAGCCCAAGGAATCGTGCCATAAAGATAGTTACGTTCAAAACCGCGATAGTTTTCCTCTTCGATCATTTTGTCGACCCGGTGCTGGAAGAAGGTGTTTGTAAAACGTCCTAAGACATCGGTCTCAATCATTAAAGAAGCTACCGGCACACCAATTGCGGCGACGGCCGTTTGGGCATTCATACCGGAACTAATTGAAAAAGCCGTGGCCAAAATCGTGCCAGAATTAGCATCGATTTTAGAGGCACCGCCAAATGTCCCAACACCCAAAACAGTCAGCTGCAAAGAACCACCGATGATCAGGCCTTGAGTCATGTTGCCCATTATGGCTCCAGTAATTAATCCGGCCCAGACTGGCTGTGCCAGAGAGGAAATAAAGGTCAGATCATCAATAATTTGATACATTGAATAAATCGTTAACAGGATTACCTGCCAAAGCAAAATTTGCCCACTCATGCTACTACTCTCTCCCTTATCTTACTTGACTAAATTTGTGTAACAGCTGCATCAAATCCAGCAATGGATCACTCGGCACCATTTGGACTGTCAGATTGACGCCTTTATCATGCAGTGCCATAAAAGCGTCAACATCTTCCTGCAGAACGTTAATTGATTTGGTCAGCGGACGCGTCCCCTCCGACTCGGACATATTGCCGACATTGACATCTGTAATCGCCACGCCAGCTGCAAGCAGATTGACAATCACTTGCGGTTTACGAGCTAGGATAAACACGCGCTGACTGTCATACCGTCCCTTCAGGATATGATCAATCGCTTTTTCCTCATTTAAAATACTTAAGTTAACACCAGCTGGCCGAGCCAACTTAATCGCCGCTTTTTCAATTTCTGAATCGGCTGTTGCATTGTCAATGACCATGATCCGAGTAGGCTTGATCACACTCGTCCACATATTAGCCACTTGTCCATGTAACAAGCGCCCATCAATTCTCACCGCTGCAATTGCCATACTTACACCTTCCATCTAAAATCAGCTTCCCGGCTGATCCCTGTTCTCCTAGGTACATGCCCGAATTTTAGCCTACCTGGCCGGTAAATCCTGAATGATTGTTAGTAAAACTAACATTGGTCTATATAGTTCACACAAGAAAATCACTGGCAAAAAAGCGGTCAAGTTTAATTCGATATAATCAAGTTGTCACCAGCTTCTACTAGCAGATTGAGGCCATCCAGTATGATTATTAAAATCCCGAAAAGATTAAAAAAAGGGCTGGATTTGTTTATCCATTATTTTCAGCAGGCCGATATTTCAAACAACGCCATCGTCTTAGCTTATTACCTGCTCTTATCTTTGCCGCCGCTTCTTTTGGTCTTAGGCAATCTATTGGCCTATCTGCAGGTGAGAAACGCGGACGCCATCAGCTACATCCTGCAAGTAACGCCGGCCGGCATGTCGGGCTATCTCAAACCCATCATCAGCTCTTTTCTCAATCAAGGCAGTAACGAAAGCTTATCTTTGGGCATTTTAATAGCCGTCTGGTCGGCTTCCGGCATGATCGCCACATTACGAAGCTGCTTTAACAAAATCTATCAGCCGAAAAAGCAAGAGAATCCGCTGCTATCACGAGCACTATCTTTTCTGCTGCTGGTCTTGGCTTTGCTGGCATTTGCGAGCCTGCTGACTTTGATCATTTTTGGCCAATACTTGTTAGACTTACTAAAAATTGACTGGCAGCATGCCTCCTTTTGGCTTTTAGAAATCGTTCAAGCCAAGAATCTGCTGGCCTTTGCTGGCTTTTTTGTCCTATTGTGTTCTCTATATTATTTCGTGCCCGAGACAAGGCCTAAAGCCAAATATGTCTGGTTAGGTGCCTTGTTTACCGATTGCTGCTGGTTCATGATGGCCGCGCTTTTTCAAAATTATGTGGCATTATTCGCTCATGGCATTTCTTCTTATCAGACGATCGGTACCTTTATTATTCTCATGTTCTGGTTAAACTTTTCCAGTCTTTTTCTGCTGTTAGGAGCTGTGATTAATGCCTGCTATCAAGCCTACTTTGAGCCGGGACGGCCAAGAAACAGCCAAGTCAAACGATCGTAAGATTTATATATTATAATTAAATTATTATCAGACTATTTTGTAGGTAGAGTTTCACTTTTCACGCCATCGACAGGAGGTGACGACCTATGAATCTGAAAAGAATGTCGCTTTTATTACTCACGCTTTTTTGTGTCATCTCAATTGCTGTTTTAGAATTTGCCAATTACGGCTCGACCAGCAATAGCCATACGATTGAATTTTTCAATCAAAAACCCGAGGTCACGAGCGGCTATCAAGAGCTGGCTCGTTTATACGAGAAGACACATCCCAATATTAAGGTGAAAATTACGACCGTGGGAAACGGCAGTGGCGCTTCGGCTTTACAAGCCAAGTTTGTTTCCGGGGATGCCCCTGATATTGTGATGCTGGGCGGCTTGCCGGAAATTGACCGTTATCATAACCGCCTGCTAAATTTGGACAATCTGCCCATTCAAAAGAAAATTGTCCCGTCCTTAAAAAGCGGCGGCCGGATATACGGCCACAGCCTTGGCGTCGCTGTTGATATTGAAGGCTACGGTTGGGCATATAACAAAGCCGTATTCAAAAAAGCCGGCATCGATGCCGGTCGGATCGAGGACTATGCCAGTTTCAAAGCAGCAGTTGAAAAATTAAATGCCCAGAAAAAAGCACTCGGCCTCTCTGGTGTTTTTGGTTTTAACGGTGCTGACACAAGTTCAATCACATCATTTTCAGCACAGTTTTTGTCCCAGTCTTATCACAATAATCTGACAAAAGCCTACCGCAGCCAGCACTTAAACTGGCGTTATAGCAAGCGAATGGCAGACTATGTTGATTTGGTCAAACGCTATAATGTCAAGCCGATTTTGTCAGTTCGATATGACGCTTCTGTCCAAGATTTGTTTTTTCATGGCAAAGTAGCCATGATTCCGCAGGGAAACTGGATTATTCCGACTTTGGACGAGGCCCAAAAAGGTTTTTCGGCGAAAAATCTTGGCATGCTGCCTTATTTCGTCAAAGGCCAGGGACAAATTATGACCGGATCCTCTTGGTATTTAGGTATCACCAACGAACATCCGCAGCGGGAAAAGGATGCCAAGGATTTTCTTCAATGGCTTTATAATTCACCCGAAAGTGAAAAAGTGATTGTCCAGCAGATGCGCTATGTCCCGCCAACAATCAATTTTGATCTGAATAAATTACCAGATCCGCTTTCAAAAGAAATTTATCGGATCGGTACTGGCAAACATGCGCAAGTTCCCGTGCACAAACAGTTTCCCAACGGCTTTAATCAAGAAGCTATCGGTCCAAACATGCAGCGTTATTTTGCAAATAAGATCAGCTGGCAGCAGTTCGTACAACGCACTGAATCACAGTATTATCAGCTGCGGCAGATCCAAGGAGGCAAGTAAATGTTTCAGAAAAAATATTATTACTGGCTTTTTGTCCTTCCCAGCCTGCTTCTCATTAGCATCATTATTCTAATCCCCTTTTTAATCGGCATCTATTACTCTTTTACAAATTCCAACGGTATCACAGCTTCATGGATTGGCTTGAAAAATTACTTTCTGCTATTCAGCGATGCCAATTTCCTGCAGAGCTGCTGGCTGACCTTCCTATTTTCACTTTTGTCAGTCGCCGGTATCAATGTGATTGCGCTTAGTTTCGCGCTCCTCGTCACTCGTCAGGATAATCGTTTCACTAAATTTCTACGAACAATCTTCTTCATTCCGAACCTGATCGGCGGCATCCTGCTGGGATTTATCTGGCAATTTATCTTTATTCAGGTCTTTGGTGCTCTTGGCAGTCAGCTGCATCTCTCCTTTTTTAGCGGCTGGCTAAGCACGCCTGAGAGCGGCCTTTGGGGTCTGGTCATTCTCTTCTGGTGGCAGATGAGCGGTTATATCATGCTGATTTATGTTGCTTTTCTCAATGCAATTCCGCGCAGCACGATCGAATCGGCAAAACTAGACGGCGCCAACGAAGGCCAGATCTTCTGGTGGATCAAACTGCCGCAGCTGGCCCCGGCCTTCACGATCAGTCTTTTCTTAACGCTGGCAAACTCTTTTAAACTCTACGAGCAAAACCTGGCCTTAACTAACGGCGGCCCTTACCGGTCAACGGAAATGATTGCGATGAATATTTACAACACGGCATTTGTCAACTACCAGCAAGGTTACGCGCAGGCAGCCGGTATTCTGCTCTTTATCTTCGTGGCGTTGATTTCCTTTGGCCAGCTTTACTTCTCCAGAAAGGGGGAACACCAAAATGAAAGCTAAAGTTGTTAAAAACATTACCTGGATTATCAGCATCCTGTTGGCATTAATCTGGTTATATCCTTTCGTGATCGTGTTCATCAATTCGCTGAAAACAAAATCAGACTTGTTCAGCAATCCATTGATGTTGTCCTGGCCGACTTTCGGCAACTACACTGAGGCCTTCCGCTCTTTGAACTATGTCCAAAGTTTTTTCAATTCGGTTTTAATCACGGTCACGAGTGTGTTGCTGATTACACTGCTGGCTTCGATGACAGCCTATGCTTTGGCTCGAACACACGGTAAAATCAGCTCAATCATTTACTACCTTTGTGCGGCAACAATGCTGATTCCTTTTCAGTCGATTATGATTCCGCTGATTTCCATTTTCGGGCGAATCGACTTTTTGAACCGGATCAGCCTAATCCTTATGAATACAGGATTAGCTTTGAGTTTATCGATTATTTTGTATTACGGAGCCTTTCTAGGCGTCCCAACAAGTATTGACGAGGCAGCCATGATTGATGGCGCTAATACGGTCAAAGCTTTCTTTTCAGTCATTCTGCCGTCTGTCTCACCAATGACTGGAACCGTTGTCATCTTGAATGCCATGAAAATATGGAACGACTATCTGCTGCCATCGCTCGTGATTAACAAAGACGGCATGTACACAATTCCGCTGCGTATGTATTTCTTCTTCGGTGAAAACAATAGTAACTGGCAGTTGGCGCTAGCAGGACTCGTGCTGGCAATTATTCCAATCATTATTCTCTTTATTCTGCTGCAGAAACAGATTATGCAAAGTGCCACCGAAGGGGCAATCAAATAATCGCTTAATCGCCAATGACAACTTTTGTGTTAAAAGGAACATTTTCATAGAACCATTTGGCGTCAGATACAGTTAGACGAATGCAGCCATGAGAGGCTGGATGACCCAGTTTCTCAGCTTCGGCCACATTGTAACTTTTATCAGCACTTGTCGGCACACTATGAAAAAGATAAACACCATGATCTTTAAAAGAGACCCAATAATTAGCACCTTCATTTAAGGATGGATTGAAAAAAGAAGGCCCGCGTTCAGCCTGAATATAAAAAGTTCCTGTCGGTGTCGTATTATCCAAGCCTGATGAACAATACATCGTATAGAGAATTCGGCCGGTTTGCGATTTAATATAAACACGCTGTGCCTTCAAAGAAACCTGCACCCAAGTGCCGGGGTTTTCCGAGAAAACAGGGTAAGCCTTCTTTTCAGACGCGGCCTGCCAATCAATTTTGACAGGAAGTGCTTTTTTGACCGGTGTCCTGCTGCCGGATGCAGCGGTCTGACTCTTCTGTGACTGTGATAGCAGGGACGAACTTTGACCCTGAGTCCTTGCCGCATGCGGACGAACCACAAAAAAGAGTGTAAAAAAAGCCGCTAATAATATAACCAAAGCAGATAATACAATTAGTTTTCTTCTTGCCATTACAAAGTTAATTCTAGCCTAGTTGCTGATTCAAAATAGACAGGCGTGCCAGTTTTAAAGGAATATTAACGTAGATAACGCTGTTTTAATTCAGCCAAACTATCCTGATTCAAACCGATTATCTGTGTGAGATAGGCTTGCAGACTGCCAGCCACCTCATTCATTGCTGCAAAAGCGTTGGCAAGATAATCTGGGTCTGTCATGATAAAATGTTTGGCATTATCGATATCAGCCGCCGAAGCCCCTTGGCGAACCATTTTGGCCAACTCAGCTTCATTTTCAGGCTGATTAAATTGATCAGTTAACGCATAATCCCGAAAAACTGTCTCTTTATCAACACCAACTGCAGATAGAAAAAGTGCCGAGGCCAAGCCAGTGCGATCCTTACCCTTTGTACAATGAAATAACAAAGCGCCTTGACGGTCATCCAACAAATAGTGAAAGAAAGCCTGCAGTGTCTGCTGAGAAAATTCATCGACCACCATATTGCGATAAGTGGCCATCATCCGTTCATAGGCAAAACCGAATTCATGTGCCTGGTGCTGAAAGTCATTGGCATCAGCCGTGGAATTGGTTGTATCCTCGTTTAACAAAGGCAGTTCAATCTCTTCAATTGACTCCGAGTAGGCATCTGGATCATTCAAACGTTCGTCTAGGCTTCTAAAATCAATCACGCGTGCAATCTTATGATGCTTAAGTACTTTTAGATCATGAGTTGAAAAATCGGCCATTTTGGCGCCACGAAAAAGACGACCCCAGCGGACCTGTCGATTGTCAACCGTCGAATAGCCGCCCAGATCCCGAAAGTTGCTGCCACCTTTGATGTTTAAAATACGTTTCTCGAACATATCACCTCAAAAAGAAAAAACCGCTATCGCGATTTAATTATTTTGTGCCGAATAAACGATCTCCGGCATCACCCAATCCTGGTACGATGTAGCCTTTATCGTTCAAATGATCATCTAGTGCTGCTGCAAAAATATCAACATCCGGATCAGCCGCTTGGACAGCTTTGACACCCTCGGGTGCCGCAACCAGAACCATTAATTTAATATAACGAGCACCACGCTTTTTTAAAGCCGCGATCGCATCTTTAGCCGACCCACCTGTCGCCAGCATCGGATCAACCACGATGACTTCACGTTTCTCAATATCTTCAGGCAGCTTGATAAAGTATTCATGCGGCTCCAGTGTTTTCTCATCTCGATACATACCGATATGACCGATGCGAGCTGCTGGAATTAATTTGACAACACCATCGACCATACCTAATCCCGCACGCAGAATCGGCACAACCGCCACTTTTTTTCCTGTTAACTGCTTGACGATCGTGTGTGCGACCGGCGTGTCAATCTCGACATCTTCCAGCTGCATATCACGACTGACTTCATAGGCCATCAAAGTGGCAATTTCGTTGACCAGCTCGCGAAAATCTTTTGTGCTCGTATTCTTGTCACGCAAAATCCTCAATTTGTGCTGAATCAACGGATGATCAATAACTGTAAATTTAGACATTTTAGAACCCTTATCTATCCTATCATTCCAAATGAAAATGTTGGCCGCCAGCTGACTTTTCCAAACGATTCATGTAAGCTTCGCCGATGCCTTTTTTCGCTAGACCTTGGACATAGATTCTCTGGATACTGTCACGGTCGTCAAAAGCGCGCAAGGCAGAAAACAATTCCTCAGCAGCTGAATTAGCATCCTTTCCTAATGACCAGCTTCGTTCTTTTGGAAGATCGAACTTCGCTAATATGTCCGTTAAAGCCAAGACTGCATCACTGGATTTCAGCACGGTTTTTAGTTGTTCGGCATCTTCAGCCTGAAAAATAACCACGTCTTTGCTTGGCGCATAATGACGGTATTTCATGCCGGGTGCTTTTGGCGCAACGCCCTTAGCAACTGTAATTGGTGAGCTAGGGTCGATGACTTTTTGGCCAATCACTGCCGCAATTTCATCAGCTGTGACTGCACCAGGACGTAAAATCGTGGCATCAGGGACTGATAAATCGACAATCGTTGACTCAACACCGATTTGCGAAGGGCCATCATCAATCACAGCATCAATTCGGCCGGCCATGTCATGCATGACATGTGCAGCTGTTGTCGTTGAGGGCTTCGTTGACAAGTTGGCAGATGGGCCAACGATCGGATTGTTAAAAAGACTGATCAGATTTCTCGTCACTTGGCTTTTAGGATTACGAAATGCGGCTGTTGGCAAACCGGCCGTGACATTACTTGGCAGAATTTCATCATCAAGTAAAGGCAGAATCAAAGTCAAAGAACCCGGCCAGAAATGCGCAATCAGTTTCTCAGCCCGCTGATCTAGTTTGGCAAAACGACGCAGCATCTGGTCGTCAGAAACGGTCACGATTAAAGGATTGTCATGAGGCCTTTTTTTGGCTGCAAAAACTTTATCAACTGGCTCGGACTTTGTCGCATCAGCACCAATGCCGTAGACTGTCTCAGTAGGAAAGGCTACCACGCCCCCTTTTGCCAAAATATCAGCCGCGCGCTGAATATCTTGATCATTCGTATGTAATAGTAATGTCACTTCAATTCCTCCATGCAATAAAACGATTAAGGCCAGCCATATCTTGAAAGACTTCCGGCTGGGCCTTGGGAAAACTAGCTTGAATTAGTTTGGAAATCGCCGGCCCTTGGGCATCATCCATTTCAAAAATAGCATATCCGTCCTTTTTTAAATGGCTAACCATTTCCGGGATTAAGCGGCGGTAAATAGTCAAACCATCTTCTCCAGCAAAGAGCGCCTGATGAGGCTCATAATCCAATACCTGCTTGTCGACACTGTCAGCGCCTTGCGAAATATAGGGCGGGTTAGAAACGATCAAATCAAATTGGCCGGTGACATTGTCCAATAAATCAGATAAAACAAATTTCACATTGGAAGCTGAGAGATTTTGTGCGTTTTCCCTGGCCAAATTTAAGGCTTTCCTGCTGATATCAACTGCTAGCACTTTTTCCGCTTTTAACTCCAAAGCCAGTGTAATGGCGATATTACCGCTGCCCGTGCCGACATCTAAAATAGAAAAATCCTTCTCCAAAGGCAGCAGAACCGCATCTTTCACATGATCAATCAGTTCGGCCGTCTCGACTTCCGGAATCAAAACTCGCGAATCAACTTTAAAATGACGCCCGTAAAAATTTGCAAAACCCAACACGTATTGAACCGGTTTACCCAAGACAACCTGCTGGAAATCTGACCTTAACTGTTGTTCTTTGTCGTCCGGGATTTCATCTGAAAATTTCAGGAGCAGCTCGGTATTATTTAAGTTTAATTCACCACGCAAAAAAAGATCGATTGTTTCAAAATCAATCGACGTCTTAAAAAAATCATTTCTTATTTTGCGTAAAGTCGTCATGTTCCCTATTATAGTTAAATCATTTCCTCGAGCTGCTTTGTCTGGTCAGCAATAATCAGAGCGTCGATGATTTCTTCTAAATCACCATTCATAACACGATCTAATTTATTCAAAGTAAAATTGATGCGATGATCCGTCACACGGTTTTGCGGAAAATTATAAGTCCTGATGCGTTGAGAACGATCGCCGTTACCAATTTTAGTCCTTCTTTGCTGATCATAGAGCTCACGATTTTCTTGAGAAAAATGATCGTAAACACGCGAACGCAGAATCTGCCAAGCTTTAGCCCGGTTCTGCTGCTGAGAACGCTGCTCCTGCATTTCCACTTTGATACCCGTCGGCAAATGCACCAGTCGAACGGCCGAACTCGTCTTATTGATATGCTGGCCGCCGGCTCCCGAAGAGCGATAGACATCTTCGCGCACATCTTTAGGGTCAATTAAATCGTCACTATCAATATCTTCAAATTCCGGCATCACTCCGACTGTGGCCGTACTCGTATGAACACGTCCCTGCGTTTCCGTAACGGGGACACGTTGGACACGATGGGCACCGGATTCGAATTTGAGCTTGCTATAAACTTTCTCACCGGAAATATTGGCTACGACTTCTTTAAAACCACCAGCTTCGCCAGGCGTCTGATCAACAATTTCAAACTGCCAATTCTGAGACTGCGAGTAGCGTGCATACATGTTCAACAAATCGCCGGCGAACAAATTAGCTTCATCCCCGCCTGCGGCACCCCGGATTTCAATAATAATGTTTTTATCATCATTGGGATCCTTTGGAATCATCATCAGTTTCAGTTCGTCAGCCAGTTTTTCTTGGGCGGGTTCTAGTATAGCCAATTCCGTTTTGGCTAAATCAGACATCTCCTTATCAGCCAAAAGTTTTTTATCGTCTGCGATTTCCTGGGCATTTTTTTTGTACTGCTGATAGCTTTCGGCAATCGGCGTGATCTCGCCTAATTCCTTGGCATATTTTGTGTATTTATTACTGTCGGCCGTGACTTCCGGATCTGCCAGCAGTTCGTTTAATTCGTCAAAACGATCAACAACCTTTTCTATTTGGGCAAAAAATTTATCCATCTCTTCTAGTATACGTGCTCGCTTTTAAAAATTTCAGTCACAACATTTCCTTATCCAATAACAAAAAACCAGTCGTCACGGCTGGCTGATTTGTTTAAAATTTCCGAAAACGCGCATAGCGCTGATCAACTAATTTTGCAGCTGGCATCGCAAATAATTCTTTAAATTCGGTGACTAACTGCTGTTTTAAAGCTGTGATATCCAACGGTTCAGCAATAATCTGGTCGACAATCCCATCATCCAGCAAAGCCTTGGGCGTCAGACCCATTAATTCAGCCGCTTCCGCAGAGCGCTTAGCATCTTTCCATAAAATTGAGGCAAAGCCTTCCGGAGATAAGACCGAATATTCACTATGTGCTGTCATCCACACCTGGTCAGCACTAGCCAGCGCTAAAGCGCCACCACTGCCGCCTTCTCCAAAGATCAAAGCAATCACAGGTACTTTTAAAGACATCATGGTCGCGATACATGAAGCAATGGCTTCGCCTTGCCCGCCTTTTTCAGCATCGACACCTGGAAAAGCACCCGGCGTATTGATCAAAGTTAAGACAGGCCGGCTAAAACGTTCAGCCTGTTTCATCAGGCGAATCGCTTTGCGGTAGCCCCAAGGTTCTGGACTGCCAAAATGTGTAGCCAGACGATCTTTGACCTCAATCCCTTTTTGCGTGGCAATCAATGTGATTGGCTGATCGGATAGACGCCCAATACCAGCAATAATGGCCGGATCATCACCGCTATGACGGTCACCATGGAATTCGTGAAAGTCTGTCAGCAGCTGGTCAATGAACTTTCGACTGTCGCTTTTTCCATCACTGCGGGCCTGTTTGACAACTTCGGCGGCAGAAATGGCTTTCTCTTCTGTCATATCGCTGCCCCCCATATACGCTGTTGATTTAAAGCCAGCAGAGATTCAAGTTCCTGAGTTAAATTCTGGCGCGGGACGATTTCATCGACAAAACCGTTTTCCTGCAGTTTTTCAACACTTTGAAAGTCGTCCGGCAATTTACCACCCGTTGTCTGTTCGATCACACGCCGGCCTGCAAAGGCTACCAGTGCCTTAGGTTCGGCTAGTGTAATGTCGGCTTCCATAGCAAAACTCGCCGTCACGCCGCCAGTGGTCGGATCAGTTAAAACGACAATGTATAATAATCCCGCCTCGGCGTGACGGCTAACAGCTGCCGTAATTTTAGCCATCTGCATCAAGGAATGAATCCCCTCCTGCATCCGCGCACCGCCAGAAGCAGTAAATAGAATAACCGGCAGTTTCTGTTCAGTGGCTCGTTCAAAAAGTCGTGCTAGTTTTTCTCCGGTCGCTTGGCCTAGACTGCCCATCACAAAAAAAGGATCCATGATACCGACTGCAGCCAAATACTTGTTCAAACGAGCGCGCCCAGTCCAGACACTTTCGTTTAACTTGGTAGCTTTTCTGGCCTTAGACAATTTTTCCTGATAGCCGGGAAATGACAAAGGATCGGAGCTGACAACATCTTCATCCCATTCAGTCACGTCATTGGACAAGATTTTCAATCGTTTCCTAGCTGGAATCCGAAAAGCATAACCACAATCAGGACAAATTTCCATGCTGCCTAGACGCCGATAATAAAAACGCCCGTGACATTTCGGACATTCACGTATGATCCCTGAAGGAATCTGTGATGAGTATGTATGCAGCAGCTTATCGGTCTGCTGTTTTGAGAAACTTGTTAATCGGTCGAACCAAGTCATGAAGCCTCCTTCTCAGTAAATTTTTGTTTCCAAAAAGGCAAAAACTCTTTTTCGATATAATCGGTTGTCGAGCTGTCCTGAACAACTGCCGGGGCATGCATTAAATCACGCTGATAATCAAGATTTGTTTTAACACCCTCGATCGACATTTCAGCCAGCATACGATCCATAATTGATAATGCTTCTGGTCGGTCTTTTCCGTGAGCAATCAGCTTAGCGATCATCGAATCATAGAAAGGCGGAATTCTGCTGCCAGAATCCACGCCAGAATCAATGCGCGCACCTGGGCAGCCCAATGGAAAATGAATCTTCTTAATCAGGCCGGCTTGCGGCATAAAATGATGCCGCGGATCTTCAGCGTTAATCCGGCACTCAATCGCACTGCCATCAATATGAATATCCTTTTGCTGCAAACGTAAGGCCTCTCCGGCCGCAACGTGAATCTGCATTTTCACAAGATCAAGTCCTGTTACCATTTCTGTGACCGGGTGTTCCACTTGAAGACGCGTATTCATTTCCATAAAGTAGAAATGATGCTGGCTGTCCATTAGAAATTCAAAAGTACCTGTGTTCAAATAATCAATCTCATTCGCAGCTTTAGCCGCTTGAGCTAATAAAGCCTGGCGTTCTTGTGTATTAATTAAAGAACAAGGACTTTCTTCAACCATTTTCTGGTGTTCACGCTGTAAGGAACAATCACGCTCCGGAAAAGCCAGTACGTGGCCAAAAGCATCGCGCATGATTTGTACTTCAATATGTTTCGGGTTTTCGATCACTTTTTCCAAATACATACTGTCATCATCAAAAGAAAGCTTTGTCTCGTGTTGGGCATCAGCAAACTTCTGACGAAGATCCTCTGCACTGTTGATCACACGAATACCCTTGCCGCCGCCGCCAGCCGCCGCCTTTAACATGACTGGATAACCGATCTCATCTGCAACCTGTAAAGCCGCATCGACAGATGTAACAGCTTCTTCACTGCCTGGGATGACCGAAATACCATGTTTTTTCATCGTATCGCGAGCATTGGATTTGTTACCCATTAACTCAATTGTGTCAGCTTTAGGACCAATGAAAACCAAACCGCACTCTTCACAAATGCGCGCAAACTCAACATTTTCAGATAGAAAACCGAACCCTGGATGAATGGCATCAGCACCTGAAAGGACAGCTGCACTGACGATATTTTGAATATTCAAATAAGAATCCGCCGGTTGCGGACCGCCGATGCAGACAGCAATGTCGGCCAGCTGAACATAAAGACTGTCGCGATCAGCTGTTGAATAGACCGCAACAGATTCTATTTTCATTTCACGAAGTGCTCGAATAATTCGAACTGCTATCTCGCCACGGTTGGCAATCAAGACCCGTTTAAACATCATGTTTACCTCACCCAATCAGAAAAAGTAAATCCGCTGAACAAGCCTTTTCCCCATCAACGGTCGCAAGTGCATGAGCGCTGCCGATATTTTCCTTCAATTTGTCCAAAGTAACTTCTAACTTTAACACATCGCCAGGGCGGACCATACGGCGGAACTTAACTTTATCAACACCGCCAAAATAAGGTGTCTTGCCGGCAAAACGATCCATTTTAAGCAGGGCAATTGCACCAGCTTGTGCTAAAGATTCAACAATCAAAACACCAGGCATAACTGGGTTTCCAGGAAAATGACCCTGAAAAAATTCTTCATTGATCGTGACGTTTTTCTGTGCTGTAATGCTTTCTCCAGGAACTAATTCCAAGACTTTATCAACCAGCAGCATCGGATAACGGTGCGGTAACACAGCTTGAATTTCTTCAGCTGTCATTTCAATTTTATCTGTCATTTTCCTACCTCTGTTTTTACTTTGATCAAGGGCTGATCGTAATCAACCATTGATTCATTATCAATAAGAATTTCTGCAATTTGGCCAGCGACCTGGCTCTTAATTTCCGTCATCATCTTCATGGCCTCAATCACACAAACCACATCACCGACTTTCACCTGATCGCCAACTTTCACATAACTTTGAGCTTCTGGGTTGGGCTGCAGATAAGCCACGCCGACTAAAGGTGATTTAATTGTTTGAAAATTATCCTCAGATTCCGCGGCGGTTGTTTTTGGTACTTCTTCTACGGCCTGAGCAGCATTATCAGCTGCTGAAACTGGTGTATCCGAAGCCTTCAACTGCGAAGTATCTGCTGTTGCAGGCACACTGTGATTGGCAGTCTTATTTTTAGATAAATAAAGATGTACGCCATCAACCGTCAAGTCAAATTCACGGATACTGCTTTGATCTACCTGTTCGATTAAAGCTTTAATCGCTTTTTCGTCCACTTTTAATCACTCCATCTCTTTAATGCGAGCACCGCATTGTGCCCGCCAAAACCAAATGAATTGCTCAAAGCATAATCTGCTTGTGTCTGCTTATTGGCTTCATTGACCAATTGAACTGGACATTCTGGATCTTGTTCAGTGATACCGACGTTAACTGGCAGCTGGCCGTCTGATAATGCACGAGCAGTCGCAATTGCCTCGATCGCACCGGCTGCACCAAGTAAATGGCCAGTCATCGATTTGGTACTGCTGACCAAAACATGACTATCGCTGCCAAATAATTGATTAATTGCAGCAGCTTCTGCTGAATCATTACCTTTTGTAGCAGTACCGTGTGCATTAATATATCCGACTTGTGTTTTGTCTATGCCAGCTTCTTCAATAGCAAGCTTCATCGCGCGAGCGGCTTGCGTACCCGCTGGATCTGGGCTGGTAATATGATAAGCATCTTCTGTCGCACCATAGCCGACCAATTCGCCTAAGATCTTCGCACCGCGTGCACGGGCATGTTCTAAGGATTCTAAAATCAAAGTACCAGCACCTTCACCCATGACAAAGCCGTTTCGGGCTGTATCAAAAGGCAGAGAGGCTTTGGTTGGATCTGTGGATTTTGACAAAGTAGATAAAGCAGCGAAACCACTGATACCGATTTCGTTGACTGAAGCTTCTGATCCGCCTGTCAGCATGATATCCGCGCGTCCAGCTTGAATTGTCCGAAAAGCTTCTCCAATAGCATTGGCACCCGATGAGCAAGCAGTGACAATGGTCATACAAATACCCTTAGCACCAAAACGGATTGCCAAATTGCCAGCGGCCATGTTCGCAATAGAAGTCGGAACAAACATCGGCGATACGCGATCGTCTCCAAGATCATGCATGCGGATCACTTGATCTTGAATCGTTGTTAATCCACCAATACCAGAACCATAAATGACACCAAAGCGTTCGTCATCGACGGTTTTTTCATCCAAGCCAGCTTGTTCATAGGCTTCTAAAGCAGAATAAAGTGCTAATTGAGAAAAACGGTCCATTCTGCGCAAATCTTTTTTAGTCAAACGCTGTAAAGGGTCGAAACCATCTGTTTCACCAGCCAAGGTAACCCCTGTTGCACTTGAATCAAAAGCCGAAATAGGACGAAAACCAACTTTTTCCTGTCTCAATCCCTCGATAAATTCATCGGTCGAGTTTCCCAAGGGCGTTACTGCCCCCATTCCTGTGATTACTACTCGTGTCATACATTTCCTCCATCGTGAAATTAAAATCAGACCATAGCCAGACCGCCATCAACTGTGATGACTTGACCTGTCACATAATCGTTTTCCGCTAAAAAGACGGCCGTTTGAGCCACTTCATCGGGCTGGCCAAAATGGCCTAGCGGAATTTCGGATTTTAATTTTTCTTGTGTTTTTTCAGATAAAACAGCCACCATATCTGTATCAATCATGCCAGGTGTAATCGCGTTGCAGCGCACATTTCTGCGGGCCGCTTCTCTGGCAATCGTCTTTGTCATGCCAATCAAGCCGGCTTTACTGGCTGCATAATTGACCTGGCCAACATTGCCTATTAAGGCAACGACACTGGAAATATTAATAATACAGCCGCTGCGGGCACGATACATGGCTTTTAAAGCAGGCTGTGTGACGTTAAAACTGCCAATCAGATTAGTCTCAATCGGCGCCTTAAAGTCTTCCAAAGTCATGCGATTAGCCAGCATATCGCGTGTGATGCCGGCATTGTTCACCAAGATGTCCAATTGACCAAAATGTGCAAGTGCCTGAGCAACCATCTCCTGTGCTTCAGAAGCATCCGCCACATCACCCGTCACAGCAAACACGCGCTGCGAATCAGTAAATTCAGCTAATACTTGTTCCGGAATAGTTTTGCGTCCGTTTAAAACAACTCGGCATCCGGCTTGATAAAAAGCTTTGGATATTGCCAGCCCGATACCGCGTGTACTTCCAGTAACCAAAACTGTTTTATTTTGTAAATCCATGCAAGAAAATCCTCCGAATATCAGTTTGAGACCGCTGCTAATGCTTCATCCAATGATTGCGCATCACTAACAGCCTGATAACTGTCGAGTTTGATTGTTTTTTTAGCGAAGCTCACCAAAGAATGGCCAGGACCTAATTCAATCACCTGAGTCACACCTTGACGCTGCAATTCTAGTAAGCAATCTGTAAAACGGGTCGATGACACCATCTGCCGGCTTAACGTCTCTTTGATTGTGCCTGCTTGAAAAGCTTGACCTGTCGTGTTACTGATCACATTGATCGCCATTGGCCTAAAATCAGTTTCAGCTAATTCCTGAACAAATTGGTCGTTAGCCGTTGCCATTAAAGGTGTATGAAAAGCACCGCTGACCGGTAAATCGACGATCCGCTTGATACCGGCTTCCGTTAATTTCGAAACCGCTGCCGCCACAGCTTGTGTCTGACCGCCTATCACCGTCTGCTTGGGAAAATTATAATTAGCCGGCTGAACAATCTGATTGGTCTGCTGCGAAATTTCTCGGCAGACGCGTTCAATTAAATCAGTATCAGTACTCATAACAGCTGCCATAGCACCAGGAAAAGCTTCACTAGCTTGCTGCATTAATTCAGCACGTTTTTGAATCAGACGAAAAGCAGCGTCCCATTCTAATGCACCGGCCGCTGCCAAGGCGCTATACTCTCCCAAACTCAAGCCAACTAAAGCTTGTGCCGCGGGCAATTGATTAGAGATAACGCGGTACAAGGCTGTACTCAGCGTAAAGATAGCAGGTTGTGCAAAACGCGTTTGTTCTAAACGTACATCTCCGGTCTGCCACATTTGCCAAAAATCAATACCAGAAATCTCTGCAGCTTTTTGAAACACTTTAGAAAAAACTGGAAAACTTTCATATAATCGGCTGTCCAAAGGGGCAATTTTGCCGCCTTGTCCGCTAAACAAATAAGCTAACTTAATTTTCTTGCCCTCCGAGCAGTGCCGCTGCCTGGTCAGTAACTTCCTGCAAAATTTCAGCAACCGGTTGTATTTTATTGACCAATCCAGAAATTTCACCAGCCATGTAAGATCCTTGTTCCGGATCGCCGGTCTGTACGGCGCGCCTTAGGCTACCGTTACCGAGTTCCTCAACTGCCGCATAATCAGGATCGTTTTTTTGTGCTTCGATCTTTTCATCACGGATAAAGCGCACAGCCATTTTATTTTTCAGCACGCGCGCCGGATGACCGATATATTTACCAGTCACGAGTGTGTCAATGTCTTTAGCTTTTAAAACAGCCTCTTTATAAAGAGGATGAATGTGACATTCTTCGGCTACGAGAAAACGCGTGCCCATCTGGACGCCTTGGGCACCCAGCATCATGGAAGCTGCCAAACCACGGCCGTCGCCAATACCGCCCGCAGCGATCACAGGAATATCAACTGCATCAACAACCTGCGGTACCAGAGCCATGGTCGTCATTCGGCCGATATGCCCACCGGATTCCATACCTTCAGCAATTACAGCATCAACACCTTCACGTGCCATAATCCGAGCCATGCCAGTTGAAGGCACAACAGGGATCACCCGAATACCAGCTTGTTGAAAAGCAGCTAAATATTCAGAAGGATTGCCAGCACCAGTCGTTACCAAAGCAATTGAATCTTTTTCTGCCAAAATGACTTTAATGACTTCCTTAACATGTGGAGAAAGCAGCATCACATTAATACCAAAAGGACGCTTGGTTAAAGATTTAGCAATCTCAATTTCACGTTGGACGACATCAGCCGGTGCATGACCGGAACCAATAATTCCCATGCCGCCGGCGTTAGAAACAGCAGCTGCCAGTTTCCCATCTGCCACCCAAGCCATGCCGCCCTGAAAAATCGGATAACGTAAACCGAGTGATTTGAAAAACGGACTTAATAATTCCATCGGATTTATTCTCCCTTTTTTGCAACCAATTGCTTTGAGACAAAATCGACCAAGTCGCCAACCGTATTCAAACCTTCTTCAACTTCGATCTTGACATCCAATTGGTCTTCGATCTCGTTCATTACTTCAAAAACATCCAAACTGTCGGCATCCAAATCGTTTTTAATGTCGGTCGTCATTTCAATTTTGTCTGCATCTTCACCAGTCTGATCGGCGATAATGTCTTTTACTTTGTTGAATAATTCTTCTTTAGTCATGTGTTTGTTTCTCCAAAATTTTTAATAGTAGTTGATTGATGTTTAAAAATGATAAATAATCGTGCCAACACTCAAACCAGCACCAAAGCCGCTGAGTGTTAATAACTGGCCTCGCTGAATCACACCCTGGCGGATAAACTGATCCAATAGCAGGGGGATACTTGCTGAAGACGTGTTGCCGAACTCGCTAACGTTGCTAAGAAAACGCTCATTAGGCTGCCCTAAAATCTGCGCTGCCTTATTCATGATTCGCTGATTAGCCTGGTGCATGAGAAAGTAATCCGAGTCATCCGGCGTCTGTTCAATTTGGTCAAAAGCCCGTCGAATAGACGCTGGCACCTGTCGCGTGGCAAATGAATATACCGCTTTACCGTCCATTTGAAAATAAGGACTGCCTGTCTGCGGCTGCTGCCAAACTTTAGAAGTTTCATAGCTGCCGACTGTCAACGATTCGGCCTGTTCACCATAAGTGCGCAAATCAGTTGCCAATATACGGTTTGCTTCCTGAGTTGTTTCTAACAAGACACCAGCCGCACCGTCACCAAACAGCACGGCAGTACTTCGATCCTGCCAATCGACTAGTTTGGACAACACTTCCGAACCAATGACGACGCCATAACCTGCTGACAAGCTATTCACCAGCCCCTGGGCTAGCTGCAAGGCGTAAACAAATCCCGAGCAGGCAACGTTAACATCAAATGCAAATGCATTAGTAAGTCCCATCGCAGCCGAGATCGTAGCTGCCGTTGAAGGCGCTAGACGGTCAGGACTCATCGTTGCCACAATCACATACGAAATTTGTTCGGGATGGATACCGCTGTCTTGAATCAGTTGTTTTAGAACGCCAGCCGCCAGAGACGAGGTTGTCTCAGTGACCGCAATATGGCGATTAGAGATACCGGTGCGGCTCTTAATCCAGTCATCTGATGTATCCATCATGGCTGCCAGATCGTCATTGCTGACAACCTTTTTAGGCACTTGGCTGGCCGTGGCAATCATCTTAACTGTCTTCATCGCTATTGCCTTTCTCAGTCGTGATTTCTAAGAAGGACCGTAAATTAAGCATGGCACGTTCGATCAAATCGACTTGGCTGCTATCCATTCCGCCTAAGAAAGTTTCGGTCATTTGGCGATGGAAAGATTCATGTGCACGATAGATGAGCCGGCCGCGTCTTGTAAGGCCTAAGCGAATGACACGCTGGTCATCAGCAGATTGCAGCCGTACAACGTAGCCCTTTTTTACGAGTTTGTCGATCGAAGCCGTCACAGTTCCTGGAGAAAGCTGCAATTTACGAGCCACAGCGGTCGTGGTCTTGTGGTCATACATCGTAATCGCGTCAATCGTGTGCACTTCTTTGACTGTAATATCTTTAAAACGACTCGTACGAAGATATTTTTCTTCAACTTGCAGGATATCGTTATAAACTTCGATCAGCAGGCCGCTGATCTTTTTAATTTTTTGATCAGTCATACGCTGTCACCCGCGTTTTTTTAATGAACAAGTTCGTCCTTTTCCGGTGAAGCTGTCTCCTCGGGTGAAACAACGAACAAAAGCTGTGCACTCGCAATTTGTTCTGTGCCCACCAATGCCGTACAGTCGACGACACCCATGTTTTCACGCACTTTGGTCAATTCAATACTGAGTTCGACCTGTTCACCTGGAAGCAGCGAGCGCACAAATCGTGCTGAGTGAATGCCGCCTAAGTAGGCAGTCTTATGCGCAAACTTCGGGGACTTCAGAATTAATATGGAAGCCGCTTGAGCCAGCATCTCGATAATCAAAATATTCGGAACGGCTGTGATGTCTTGCCGCCCTTGCATGAAATGTTCATTGACCGTGATATTTTTGACGGCCGTGATTGATTCGTCCGGTGTAAATTTCGTAACGCCGTCAATCCAGGCGATCGGATATCGGTTAGGAATCAAATCAGCGATTTGTCGAGCATTTAATAACAACAGTCAACCTCCTTCAAATTTATTTCAAACATCAAAGTGTTTGTGCTTTGTATCTTAGCAACAGCTCTGCGTATTGTCAAACCTCAAGCACTTCCAAAAACGCATAAAAATATCATTTATGCCCAAATAAAGGCATACAAAAGAAAAAATTACAAATTAATTTTCCTATTAAAAACAAATAAAAGTAATTCGAACATCAAATAAAAAGTTCTTGACAATGGTCAACTTATACCTGACAATTGGTTAACAAATGGGGGTGATTTTTATTGTCAACAAGTGAGACCCTGCTCGCATTTCTCAGCCGGCATCCAGGAGAATGGCGTTCAGGAAATGAACTGGCAACTCAATTAGCTATCAGCCGAACGGCGATTTGGAAGGCGTTTAATACGTTAAAAAATCAGGGTTATCTCATCGACAGCAGACATGGCTTAGGATACAAATTATCAGCGAATGACCGTTTAGACGAAAAGATTATCCGTAGTCTTCTGACAATACCTGCCGGCGTCGCGCTGCATCTATTTGAAAACGTCGATTCGACTAATACACTAGCCAAAAAAATGCTGGCTGAGGGCTTAAAAAAGCCAGCAGTTATCATTGCAAACGAGCAAAGCAACGGTCATGGCCGTCGTGACCGCAACTTTTTTTCACCGGCCAACAGCGGGATTTATATGACTTTTGCTTTGCCGCTGAAACAAGGTGAGACCGTGATACCCGGCCTGTTAACGACCGCTTCTGCCGTTGCTTGCGGGCGTGCTATTAAAGAAGTTTTTGGTATTCAAATCCAGTACAAGTGGGTCAACGATCTCCTATTTCAGGATAGAAAATGCGGCGGGATTTTGTCTGAAGCAATGACGGACTTGGAAAGCGGCCAAATTAGTGCTCTGCTGGTCGGGATTGGGATTAACGTAGCCGAACCGCAGAGCCCCATGCCTGTTTCCTTACAAAACAAGGCCGGCAGCCTGGGCCAAGATGACGGCCAACAGCGAAATGTTTTAATCGCTGCCTTGATCAATCAGTTTTTCGGACTATATGCATCATATAAAAGCACTAATTTCCTAGGCGAATACCGACAGCATTCCTATATCCTGCATCATCAGGTTGTACTGGAATTGAATCATCAAAAAATCAGTGGTACTGTCCGGCAAATCGATGACGCCGCTGAGCTGGTACTAGAAGACAGCAAGGGCCAACAACGGCATTTTACGGCTGGCGAAATTACAAAAGTAAATTTAAAAGAAAGGTTATATCATGGATAAATTCACCATTCAAAACAATTTAAAAAAGATCGGACTGGCTTTCTTATTAGCTATTTTCCTAGGATTCAGTTCGCAAATCACAATCCCATTAATCTGGGTCCCGATTACAGGCCAGACCTTGGCTGTTGGCCTAATTGCCAGTATCTTCGGCTTGACTGTCGGGATTGAGTCCTTGTCAATCTATATCCTGATGGGCTGGTTAGGACTTCCCGTCTTCGCTAACGCCCACGCCGGCCTGAGTGTTCTATTGGGACCGACTGGCGGTTATATCTGGGGATTTTTAGTCTACATCCTGCTGGTTCGTTTGATCAATCGTGATCATAATAGTTGGCAATTAGGTATTGCCAATCTGTCAGCAGCCACGATTCAGTTAATTATCGGAGCTGTCTGGCTCATGTTTGCCGCGCCAATGACACTGCCGGCTGCCATAGAAAACGGCATTCTGCCTTTTCTAGTGCCGGGATTGATCAAAATTACAATCATCTGCGGTATCACAATGCTGTCTTGGCGTTATCTACCGAAATTAAATCCGATTAATAAATAATAAAAAACAGGCCTTGAGCCTGTTTTTTTAATCTTTGACGATATTTTTACGAACTAGCATGACCAGCAAAATCACAGCCAGCAGCAGGTCAATCAATAGTCCCCAGGTATAAGTGAAAAAGATGCCGGCGGCTGATGCGAATCTGCCTTGCAGCAACGCTGGAAAAAAGGGGCTAATCGCCGACAATAAGATCGCGAGATGGACAACTAACGCTAGGCCGACCATCATCATGACAACTTTACCTGCCTGCTTAATTTGCCAAAATAAGGCCAGCAGCAGAAAAATCACAAGTAGAAAAAAAGGAAGCAGATAAGTCGGTGTGGAAATAAACTGCCAGTAATTTTCATGACGGGTCGAAAAATTCGCCGCGTCGCCGTGACCACTATGTGTTAAAAAGATTGACACTAGCAAGAGTAGCAGCAATAAATAAGTGCTAATAGGATTCTTTTTCATAAAAAAACTCCTTTTGCTTGCAAATTATAACAAAAAGAGATATATAAAATCATTATTTAATTAATTCCACTACAATCTGTTTTAGTCAGCAGGCTGATCTTTTTGAGGAAATAGCTCTGCAAGGCGCTTTTTATCAGGATGATGCCAATGCTTGCGGCAGACAGGCACGTAAGCCTCATCTCCACCAATGAAAACTTGGTCACCGGCATACTGTGGTTTGCCATTAACAATACGCAATTGTGTAATGGCTTTTTTGCCGCAGAAGGTACAAATCGTTTTCATCTCTTCTAATTTATCTGCGATTTCAAAAAGCCGTTGGGAACCAGGAAAGAGATGATTAAAAGCATCCTGACGCAAGCCGAAAGTCATGACAGGAATATTCAAATCGTCAACAACTTCTGCCAGTTGATCAACCTGCGCAGCGCTTAAAAACTGGGCTTCATCAATCAAAACAGCAGAAATTGCCTCCGTGTTCTTAGCTACTTCGTCAAAGAGATTGTCTTTTTTATGAATCGCAATCGCTTCGCGTTTTAAGCCAATACGGCTGGCAATAATGCCGACACCAGCCCGGTCGTCAACATCGGGCGTCATCAGTAGGACCTTCTTGCCTTGTGATTCATAGTTATGTGCTACCTTCAGGATTTCGATTGTCTTGCCGGATCCCATAGCACCATATTCAAAAAATAGCTGTGTCATGTTTCCAATTATATCAGTGATATTTTTATGCTAGTCTATAATTTGTTTATGACTATTAGAAGCAAATTCGCCTTGTTTGCCGGATCGACAAGCTACATACTATTACATAAAATTCTTCATCGCGGCGGTACCTCGCTCCCCGGCAAAATCGCTTATCAGCTGGATCCAGCTATTTTAAAAGAATTTGCCAACAAAATCCAGACCGTGATTATCACAGGCACAAATGGTAAAACGTTGACAACTGCCCTTTGTGCGCGTGTCTTGTCTCAAAGCGGCCGCTTGATTATTACAAATAAATCCGGTTCCAATATGATTCAAGGTATCGTCGCCACAATTATGGCCCACGCTGCTCAAATCCGTCAGGCTAATCGGCAGGGACAAAAGCCAATCGCTGTCTTAGAAGTCGATGAAGCTAACGTCAAAGCAGCGGCTCAGAGTCTGCAGGCCAGTCATTTTGTTTTGACAAATATTTTTCGCGACCAAATGGATCGCTATGGCGAAATTTATACAACTTATGAAAAAATCACCGATGGTATCAATAGCAGCCCAAAAGCTGAAGTGATTGCCAACGGTGATTCTCCGATTTTTGCACGCAAACCCTATCCCAATCCAGTTGTCTATTTTGGTTTCGCCGACCGTCCCGAGACTGGCGACCACCGCGCACCAACGAACACGGACGGCATTTTGGCTCCGACCGATGATCAGGTACTGCATTACCACTATTTGACTTACGCCAATTTGGGCAGCTATTTTACGCCTGATAAAAGTTTCAAACGGCCCGATCTGAAATACGCCGTCACCAAAGTCGATTCGCTAACGCCAGCTAAATCTGATTTTGAAATTGATCAGCATGCTTTCACACTGCCTTTAGGCGGTCTCTACAATATTTATAACGCGCTGGCTGCTTATGCTTTGGGCCGTGAATTCGGGTTGTGCGCTGATCAAATTTTCGCTGCGCTTAATGAAGACTCACGTATCTTCGGCCGTCAAGAACAGCTGCACATCGGCGACCACCTTGTCACGATTGTGCTGATTAAAAATCCCGTCGGTGCTAACAGCGTCATCGACATGATGATCAGCGATCCCCAGCCCTTCAGCCTCGTTACGCTGCTAAACGCTAATTACGCTGATGGGATTGATACCAGCTGGATTTTTGACGCGGAATTCGAACGTCTCCATGAGACAAAACTGGCTAAAATTATCGTTGGCGGCCAGCGTTATCAAGATTTTAGCGTCCGTTTGAAAATGGCCGGTTTCCCCGACCAAATTGTCGAACAGGATTTTGGCAAACTGATTGACCGCATTAAAGCCCTGCCAACGAAAAATGCTTACGTAGCCGCAACATATACGAGCATGCTCATGTTCCGAGCAGAATTAACCAAAGCCGGCTTGGCAAAAGGGAGTTTTTAATGACAGCTTATAAGCTTCGAATTGCACATTTATATGGTGATTTGATGAATACATACGGCGATTACGGCAATGTGATCGCTTTGACTTACTATGCTAAACAAATTGGTGTGACCGTCGATTATCATCTCGTTTCGCTCCATGACACATTTAAGGCTGACGATTATGATTTCGTGCTTTTTGGCGGCGGTCAAGACTACGAAGAATCCGTGACCGCTAAAGACCTGCCGGGCAAATCAGCGGAAATCAAAGCTTATATCGAACAAGGCGGATCATTATTGGCTGTTTGCGGTGGTTTCCAATTATTAGGCCGGACCATGGAATTTGCGGATGGCAAAGTCATCAACGGTATCGGCGTCATGTCGCATCATACTGTTAATCTCAATTCGCCTGAATTAAAAGATGGTATGCGCGGCAAACGCCTAATCGGCAATATCGAAATTAAAAATAACGAAAACGGCGAAACCTATCATGGTTTTGAAAACCATCAGGGCCGTACTTTTTTGGGCGAGGGCGAAAAAGCTCTGGGTCATGTTATTTCCGGCAACGGCAATAACGGCGATGACCAGACAGAGGGCGTAATTTATAGACAAGTCTACGGCACCTATTTTCACGGGCCGATTCTGACGCGTAATGGTAATTTAGCCAAGCGCATCCTGAAAAACGCGCTGTCAAAACGCTATCCAGAGATTGATTGGCAAGGCAAATTAGCCGCGATCCCAACTGAAAGTTTTTAAAAATCAAGCAGCTTGTTTTCTGGTGACCAACGTTTCCCAAAATAATAGGGCACAAAAGATCAATCCCAGTAGACCAAAAGCCATCGAAAAATTCACAATTTGGATTAAATAACCGACTAATGGAAAAACAACAATCATCGATAAAGAGAACAGCATGCTGGCCGTGCTAATCAGGGTCGCTCGTTGACCGCTCGGAATTAATTGATTATTGTAATTGCTGAATAACGGTTCCACAGCTGCAGCCAGCAAGTTGACAATTAAATAAAGGCCGATTAAAGTCGGAATCCAATTAACCCATGTCAGCAGCAGGCACAATGTCAGCAGAGTACTAAGACCAAAAATTAAATGTTTTTGAGAAAAACGGCTCTGCAAATAGGGCGTCATCTGAACAGCAGCAATGTTGGTAACAGCTGAAACCAGCATCAAAAACGAAATTAACCAGCTGCTGAAATGATAGTCGGCCATCAGAGACTGGAAATAGTAATAATAACAGGTACAAATGCTGGAAAACACAGCCTCAATCAGCATCAGATGCTGAAGCTGTTTGGTCTGATATAAAAATTTTGCCGATTCTTTAATAATGGACCAAATGCGCGGCTGTTCCGTGGCTAAACGATCATTTTGTCGGATCGGCTCATGCATCCTATAAGCTGCCAGACCGGCGATGATGGCGCAGGCAATTTCAATCCAGTAGGTTATTTGAAAATGCCAATGCACAAAAACAGCAGCTAACATGGCGCCGATTGTGCTAGCGGCTTCGATTAAAGAATTGCTGACGCTGACCACATGCGGATATCGGCCATGACGATCCTTTGGGTCCAATGATTCATACATCAGGGCATCAATCGTGCCGGACTGCATATTGTAAGACCAGGCACTGAAAATAAAGGAGACAGCAAAGAAAAAGAAATTATTGGCAAACAGCATGATAACTGCGCTAATAAGAGCCATCAGCCGGCCGAAAACCAGAACGGTTTTGTATTTGAAACGGTCGGCTAAAACACCTGTTGGCAGTTCAAACACAAAACTTGCAATATGAAAAATGCTTTCACAGAGGCCAATCTGCCATAAGGACAGACCTTGCTGCCCCAAGTACATAACCCAAAGGCTTGTGATACCGAAATAACTAGCAAATTGGTAGATATAGCCTTTGTAGAGATTTTGACGAATTATTTTATTGTCCATATGACACTCCAAAGAGCATGTCAGACCGCCAATAAAAAAGTGGTCAGCTCATCGCCGACCACTGATCAAGTGTTTATAGTTCGGACTAACAGCAATAATTATTTGAATGTGTTAAAAAAAGAGACACTTGTCCCCTTGAGCACTAAAACATTGATTATTGCGTGTTGTAAACTAATCCAAGCCGCCAAGAATAGAAAAGCCTTTCCTATGAATTAGATTTATTTTAACAAAAAAACATCCGCACAATCGGATGTTTCAAAAATCATTTTTTAGTTAGCTTTAATATCAGATCATCTTTAGTGACTTGGCCGCTGCTTTTCACGAGTTCAAAATGCGACAGGCTGTTAGAATTCGTAATCACAGCAATTACGGTATCATCGAAGCCAGCTTTTTGAATGGCTGGATCCCAGAACTCGATCAGCAAATCACCGCGTTTGACATGCTGGCCGCTTTCGAAGTAATTAATAAAACCAGTCCCGCGCATGTTCACCGTCCCAACTCCGATATGGATCAGACTGGCAATACCGTCATCAGAAACCATCCCGACGGCATGCCGTGTCGAGAAAGTCGTTCGAATGATACCGTCAAAAGGTGCATAAACCCGGCCATCATTGGGCTTGATCGCAAAACCTTCACCCATGGATCCGGAAGCAAAAGTCGGATCAGAGACATCCTTCAGGGGTACGAGATCACCGGAAATCGGCGCATAGTAGGCGAATTCACCTTCTTTTAATGCAGCAACGGGAACCCTAGCGTTTTCCTTGCTGTCACTGAAGTTTTTGCCCCAGCTTTTTTCCAACTGATCAACAATTTTGGCGTGTGCTTTTTCATCCAAAGTGACTTTCTTAAAGAACACAATCGTGGCAATGGCCACTAGCAGCAAAGGCAGGCCGAACATCATAATTTTGAAGATCGTACTTCCCTGACCTGTGACTGTATGAGAAGAAGCACCAGCCGTCATGCCGGCCCAAACAGCCGTGATACCGACAACACCGTTTGAAATCGCGCCGCCCAGCTTATCAAGCAGAGGGCGAACAGACAAAGTCAGGCTTTCGTCTCGATGTCCGAACTTTAATTGGCCGTATTCGACAGAATCCGTAATTGTCATCAAAACGACTAGGAAAACCAATGGCTGTGGAATAAAGAAGAGTTCAGCACCGATCAGAACCAGCAGTAGAGAATTGCCAGCCATCGTAAACACGGCAATACCGACAATCAAGACAGCAATCGAAATGAAGAAGACGTTTCGACGATTGAACTTTTTGGCCAGCGGCGGGAACAATAAGACGGCCAGCAAGCCGATAAAGGTGTTTAACGTAGCTAGAATTGAAAACTGGCTGGCGTTACCCAAGATATAAGTAAAGTAATACAGTTCCAGAGCGTTCGTGATCTGAATACCAGTTGCATAAAAAGCATAAGACAGAGACAGCCACATCAACTGATCATTGCGCGTCAAAACATGCAAAACGTCCTTCAGCGAGGTCTTTTCTTTGTTTTTACGCAGATCAGAATCAATTTCTTTAGTTCCTAAACCAACTGCAATGGCTGAAATCCAGGAGACCAAGCCGATAATTAAGGCAAAAGCAAACCAGCCACGATTGTCTCCCTGCCCGTTATTGCTGTTCAAAGAGAAGAAAAGCACAATCGGCATGACAATTACACCGACAATATTCGCCCCGATCGTTGAACCAACACGAGCAAATGTCGCTGTCTTTTCACGTTCGCGAGAATCAAATGACAAAGCCGGAATCATTGACCAAAAGCCAATATCCTTAAAAGAATAAAACACGTCCATCGTGATATACAAAACAGCAAAAATAATTAAATACAAGATCGGATTAGATATATTCAACCCGCCGAGATTTGTAAACAATAATGTCAGTGCAATCGATCCAACAGTACCGCCAACAACGACCCAAGGCTTGAATTTGCCCCAACGCGTTGTCGTATTATCGATCGTATTGCCAATAAAGGGATCAATCGCCAATTCGATAAAACGCAGTACCATAATGATCAGCGTAATATAGCCGATCATGCGGGCACCTGATGCGCCGCTTTCCTTATCGAATAGATGCGATGTCACAAACATAATGAAATAGGTCGATAAGGTCGCATAAAACATGTCATGGCCAAAAGCACCAAAAGAATAAGACAGCCTCGAAGTTACTGTCTTCTTTGTTTTTTCCATAAAACTCTCCTTAATCCAGGTTGTATTGCCAAACATTTGTAGGGATAGAACCTGCAAATTATAGTAAGCGCTTCCAAAATAAAAGTCAAGTTTTTTACTAAATGTTTATTAAAAAAATTTGAAACACCCGCTGTCAGCTGTAAAAACTGCATATTTTCATGTGGCTTAAGTAAAGCGCTAACAAAAATATTACAATGAATTTAACTAGACTATGACAGTAACGATTAAGGAAATTGCAAAACTCGCAGCCGTGTCCCCTGGGACTGTTTCTCGAATCTTAAATTCAGATCCGACTTTATCTGTGACTGAAAGTACGCGCAAACGAGTGAAACAAATCGCGGGCAAGCTGAATTATGAAAATAATCGCGAGCAAAGAAGAAAGAGCGTCGCCACGATTGCTGTTGTTACCAGCATGTCCGAGCAAAGAGAGGTCGACGACCCTTATTGGCGCAGCGTCCACCAAGGCATTAAACAGGCCGCAAAACAAAGCAGAGTCACAATTGCGGGTATTTTTCGCTTGACCGATGGCCTCAAAGATATTGATTTAAGCCAATATTCGGCCGTCATCGTGACCGGCGACCTATCTATTTCTGCCATTAGGCAAATCAAGAAAATCAACCCGAATCTGGTGCTTGTTGATTCCCGAGATCGATTAGCCGATATCGATTCCGTCAATCCAGATTTAGCGGAAATGACCGAGAGAATTTTAAACGAATTCAAACAAAGCGGCCGTCAGCGTATTGCCTTTATCGGCGGGATTAACGAACGAATTGACCTGGATGGCCAAATCAAAAACCGCAGCAAGGATCCACGGACAATCGCCTATGAAAAATGGATGTCCCAGCAGCAGCTTGAGAGCAACGAAATACTGGGCGGCTGGTCGTCTGCTGCCGGCGTGGATGCGGTCAAAGCACTACTGCAGCAAAACAAGCCTTGTGATGCTTTATTAATTGCTTCGGATGTGATCGCAATCGGTGCCATCAAAGCACTGCAGGAGAGCGGCCTCATTATTGGAACAGACTTGGTTCTGGCCAGCTTTGATGACTTAGATACCGCTGCCTATTTGAGTCCCTCTTTGACCAGTGTAAATCTGCCCCAGCACGCGCTGGGCGCAAGCGCCGTCAGCCAAGCCAGCGAACTCGCCCAAAGCAGTCGAACTTGGACTAAGTGGGTCACTATCCCCAGCCGGCTGATCTATCGAGATTCTTTTCAAAAAAATGAGTAAGCGCTTTCTTGTAATGCGTTTTTGTGGTAAACTACTTTTCGGATTTACTAAATGTTTACAAAAAATATCTCAGTAGGAAAGAGAAGCTGAGTAGGCAGTTAGATAAATCACACCTGCAAACACGCATTGTTAGAAAGTATTGATTTCGAGACGAAATTTGGAGTTTTATTCATGACGGATATTTATACAAAATTAGAGACTATTTTTCAGGAAAAATTTTCAGCTCAGCCAGAGAGGCGTTTTTTCTCGCCTGGACGTATCAATTTGATTGGTGAGCACACAGATTATAATGGCGGACATGTCTTTCCAGCTGCAATTACATTGGGCACCTACGGTGTTGCATCAAAAAGACAAGATCGGACTGTCCGCCTCTACTCAGGCAATTTTGAAGAACAGGGCGTTGTCAGCTTCAATTTGGACAATATTCAAAAAAGTCCTAACAACAGCTGGGACAATTACGTCAAAGGCATGATTCTCGCCCTTGAGAAGGAAGGCTTCCAGATTCCTAACGGTTTTGACCTGGCCATAGAGGGCAATCTGCCAAATTCTTCGGGCCTATCCTCGTCAGCTTCACTAGAGTTGTTGATCGGTGTTGTTTTGGAAGATTTATTCGATCTGAAAACTACACGCTTGCAGCTGGTTCAAGCCGGTCAAAAAGCTGAGAATGACTTCATTGGCGTCAACTCAGGCATCATGGATCAGTTTGCCATCGGCTTTGGTAAAAAAGACCAGGCCATCTTCTTGGACACGAATACACTGGACTATGAATTGGTACCGGCTAAGTTTGACGATAATGTGATTTTGATTATGAATACAAACAAGCAGCGCAAATTGGCAGATTCCAAATATAATGAGCGCCGTCAGCAATGCGAAGAAGCACTGAAAAGACTGCAGAGCAAGCTGTCTATCAAATCTTTGGGCGAATTGAGCATCAGCGAATTTGATAAAAATACGGATCTGATCGCTGATGAGACCTTAATTAAGCGTGCACGCCATGCTGTTTATGAAAATCAGCGGACCCTGTTGGCTAAAGATGCACTGACAAGGGGCGATCTCAAACAGTTCGGCCAACTAATGAACCGTTCTCATAAGTCTTTGAAAGATGACTACGCGGTCACTGGTGATGAGTTGGACACATTAGCCGAAACAGCTCAGCAGCAGGAAGGTGTTTTAGGTGCTCGTATGATTGGTGCAGGATTCGGCGGCTGTGCAATCGCCCTTGTTGACAAAGATAAAGTGGATCAAGTCAAACAAGTCGTTGGCGACCGTTACTTTAAGAAATTCGGTTATCGTGCCGGTTTCTACGTTGCACAGATCGGCGACGGTTCAAAAGCAGTAGATTAAAACAATATTTTTATGGAGGATTTTTAATGACGCAGAATTTAGCGGAGACTTTTGCGGATTTGGTGATCGGCTGCGGTCGTACTTATTCAGAGATGGATAAATTATATTTAGTCAATCGGATTTATGCCTTAAGTGGTGAAGAACATCAAGATTTTCCGACTGGCATTTCTGACAAAGATATCCTGCAGGTACGTGATCAGCTGCTTCAAACAGCCGTTGCGAATGGAAAAATTGAAGACTCACTCACAGATAAAGAAATTTTAGGTTCTGAGTTAATGGCTTTCACGGTTCCAAAACCCAGCACGGTTAATCACATTTTCTGGGAAAAATACAAACAGTCACCTAACACAGCTACAGATTATTTCTTTAATTTGTCCAAGGCCAGCGACTACATCAAAACTAAAGCAATTGCCAAAAATATCGCTTTTCAGACAAAAACGGATTATGGCAATCTAGAAATCACAATCAATTTATCCAAACCGGAAAAAGATCCTAAAGCCATTGCTGCAGCCGGAAGACAAGCTTCGACCAGCTACCCGCTTTGCCAGTTATGTATGGAAAACGAAGGCTATTCAGGGCGTCTAGGCTATCCGGCTCGTGCTGAACACCGCATCGTGCGTCTGCCCTTAAATCACGAGACTTGGGGCTTTCAATATTCGCCTTACGCTTATTTCAATGAACATGCGATTTTTATTGCGCCAGTACACCGCCCCATGCATATTGACGCCGTCACGATTAATAACCTTTTGTCGATCGTGACCAAGTTTCCTGAATATACGGTTGGTTCCAATGCTGATCTGCCAATTGTCGGCGGATCGATTTTAAGCCACGACCATTATCAAGGCGGCCGGCACGAATTTCCGATGGCCAAAGCACAAGTAGAAAAGACTTTTGCTTTGACAGACTTTCCCGGTGTTTCAGCTGGTATCGTGAAATGGCCCATGTCTGTGATTCGTTTGGCTGGCAAAGATCAAGCTGATCTAGTCAAAGCAGCCGCACATATTTTGGACAGCTGGCGGCACTATTCCGATGAGTCGGTTGATGTGCGTGCAGAAAGCCAAGGCACCAAACATCATACAGTGACACCGATTGCGCGCTTTATAGACAACCAATTTGAATTGGACCTGGTCCTGCGCGACAATCAGACTTCCAGCCAATATCCTGATGGCATTTTTCATCCGCATCAAGATGTCCAGCATATTAAAAAAGAAAATATCGGCCTGATTGAAGTCATGGGATTGGCTATCTTACCAGCTAGACTGAAGACTGAATTAGCCGAAGTGGTTAAATTTGTGCTCGGTCAAGACAATCAAATGGCTGATTACCATCGTCTCTGGGCTGAAAAATTGAAGGCGAGTTTTACAGGCAATGCCCAAGAAGCAGATGATTATGTTTTGCAGGCTGCAGGGCGTGTCTTTGCTCGCGTCTTGGAAGATGCTGGTGTTTTCAAACGCAATGCACAAGGTCAAGAAGCCTTTGATCGTTTTATTAAACAACTTTAAAACGAAATCGGCCTCTTAAAAAGGAGCTCAAAATGATTTTTCGTCAAGATGCTTTTGGCAGATATAATAAGCAAAAAGTGATTCGCTATACACTGGTTAATCAGCATGGAACTAAAATTTCTGTCCTGAATTTCGCCGGCATTTTGCAAGAATTTTCTGTCTTGGATGCCGGCAAACGGCGTCAGCTGTTGTTAAAGTCAGATGATTTAAGCAATTATACCGACAATGATCTTTATCTCAATCATGTGGTTGGGCGCACCGCTGGCCGCATTAAGAATGCCTCATTTCCACTGAACGGCCAAAATATTTCTCTGTTAGAGAACGAAAACGGCAATTCACTGCACGGTGGGCCGCAAGGCTTTTCTTTTCAATTCTTTCAAGTCGAGCAGGCAGATGACCGTGGCAAAATTGTTTTATCCAAACAGATGACGGCCGCTGAAGACGGTTTCCCTGGTGATTTATTGCTGACAGTCAGTTATGAATTAAGCGAAGACGATCGTCTAACGGTCACCTTTGCAGGCAGACAAACTCATGCAGATGGCGTTTTTAACCCGACACTGCATACCTATTTCAATCTGGCTGACGATGAAGTTGGTGATATCACAGGGCATAATCTATGGCTGAATAGTGATCAGCATTTGGCTTTCGATGCCAGCAAAGCCCCTGACGGTCATCTGATTGTAAATCAAGGACCTTACGATCTTAAAAATCAGCCAGACTTGGGCAAAGCGTTGGAACAGTTACAAAAAACGACTTCTGAAGGCGGGTTCGACGACGTCTTTTTGCTGGATCCGGACAATCGCGCTGGCACTGATTCTGCAGCTGTCATCACGGATCGCAGCAGTGGCAGACAAGTCCGTCTCTATTCCACAAGAAACGCTATTGTCGCTTATTCAGCAGATGCAATTGATCGGGGACTGACTTTTAATCATGGTGCAGCCCGCCCTTGGGCCGCTATGGCCTTGGAAGCTCAAACTGCACCTAACAGTGAGAACATTCCAAGCTTAGGCGATGTTGTGATTAAAGACGGCAGCACAAAGACTTTCAGCATCGATTATCAATACTGCCACCTATAGATACACGCTCTTTAAAGCCCTTTGGGGGCTTTTTTTTTAAAAAAGCTTATTATCTGCAAATTCAGATAATAAGCTTTTACATAAATGTAAAGATCAGACAAATTAAGAAAACTTGATCCCACCATCAACAGCAATAGATTGGCCCGTAATATAATCACTTTCATCGCTAGACAAAAAGCTAACTAGTTTGGCAACATCTTCAGGCTCCTCGCCTCGTCCCAAAAGAATACCGTCAATAAAGGCTTGGCGTGTCGATCCCAAAGGTACATTCTTGCGCTCTGAGAAACGCTGATCGATTTCATCCCACATTGGCGTTAAAACGATGCCTGGGTTATAAGCATTCACTCGAATCTTATCAACAGCCAATTCTTTAGCAGCCGCTTGCACCAGCCCGCGTGTGGCAAACTTTGTCGCTGAATAAATACCCAGCATCTCAAAGCCTTCCATACCAGCAATTGATGATGCCAACACGATCGATCCGCCGTCACCCGATTTGCGGATTAAACGCGGTGCCGTCTGCAAAGCCCAAATTTGCGACTTCAGGTTAATATTAATGACATTGTCAACCTCTTCAACCGGCGTTTCTTCAATGTTATCCACCCAGTCAATTCCAGCGTTGGCAACAAAAACATCCAGACGGCCAAATTCGTCTTCAGCCTTCTTAATTAACGCCACATTAACAGCGCGATCCGAAACATCCCCGGCAAAAGTCACGGCTTGACCGCCAGCTGTCTTGATTTCTTCAGCGACTTTATCCAATTTGGATTGCGTCCGGCCGTTAATAATGACAGCATATCCATCATGTGACAGGCGCTTGGCAATTCCCTCGCCGATTCCTTGTCCGCCACCGGTAATAATTGCTACTTTTTTTGTCATCTCATTCACACGTCCTTTGTTTTTAAATTCACAAGTGTTATTGTACAACTTTTTAAAAGCGGTTACATATGGATAGCAATACCTTGTTAAACATTTTTAATCTTTGTTGATGTCAAAACAGTCCGAAACATGTTTACCAGCATGGTCCTCGCCTAACAACAAATGGTCAACGTGACCCAAAAGCTGATTGAGTGTGTCGACAATATGCGGGTCGTCCAATTCGTAATAGACAGATTTTCCGATCCGTTCTTGACTGATTAATTGATAGGCACGTAGTTTTTGCAGCTGATGGGAAACTGTCGACTGCTCCGATCCTAAAGCCGAAACCAATTCGCCCACATTCAAACGATCCTGCTCTAGCAGATTCAAAATCTGGATTCGCGTTGGACTAGCCAGCACCTTGGCGATTTTGGCCGCTTCATCCAGTTTGGCCTGGTGGATCAATTTTAAACTTTCGGACATACCTCTATTTTAAAGCATTGACAGCAAATACCGCATCGTCCCTGATTCCCACATGATCATGACACCGAGAAACACATAAACAACCAGCTGGAAAAGATCTGCATAGCGATTCAAAAAACCGCGAATCAGTGGAAACTTCGTCATTTTCAAGGCAGTTAAAGAAACAATCGACAACACGAGCAAAAAGACAATCAAGATCATCGGCAGATAACTAAAACTGACACTGGAAAAAAAGGGAACGTAAATCGCAAGATTGTCAGCGCTGCAGGTGGTCAGCGTCATCAGCACAACATCACGAATCAAATGCGCATCGGAGGCCTTGGCTTTGGCAGCTTCGTCTTCTTTGGAGAAGAAAGTCTTCAGACCGACAGCAATTGGAAACAACCCCAGCAAACCTAAAATCCAGCTTTCCGGAATAAACTTCAACAGATAAGCCATCAACAAACTAACCGCTATCAAAATACCGTTGCCGATCAATTCACCGATGAAAATCCGGCGGTGGCAGCGGCTTTTTTTATGTTTCCCAAAAATTGCCAACAACATGACAAAGTAATCTGAAGTCGTCCCGAAATAAGACAGAAAAGCACCTGATAAAACTGTCAACATAGCTCGCCTCTGATTAACACATGATCAACTATTCATATGTTTATATGCTCATGTTAGCATATGATAAATAAATAAAAAAGCCCCTTGGCAAATTAAGCAAGCAAACGCGTCCGACGGATTTCACTACCATCTTTATCCAAAATCAAAACATTCAACGCTGCCTCTATTGAAGCAGAATGCGATCCGCCGTCAATGTCATACCGAACACGATCACTTGCATCATGCTGCATGGCTGCAATCGGGTTGCGGCTATTGCCAGTCAGCAGAAAAGTCGGTGTATGCCCCGTCACAATCACTTTGTCCGTCTGATTACGATGCCAAACAGAATCAATCGCCCCTCTTTTCTTAGGGTCTTCCAAATACGCCTTCATGCCGCTGCTGAAAATATAGGGTTCGCGAATCCAGATCAAATCTTCAATAGCAGTATCATGGTAATCCTGTTTGCTCCAATCCAGGCCCGCATGGACAAACAAACGCTGCTGGTCTTCGATACCATAAGGAATCCTATCCAAAAAATCAATATAATGGGCGTACTTTTCGTTCAGCTCTTCTTTTGTCAGCTCGATATTAATATCATTTGGTGTTAGTCCGAGACGTTTCTGACTGCCTAAAATACCATTCCTGCCCCAATTAAAAAACTTATCCGAATCCCCAATGGCCGTACCATACAACATATCGTCGTGATTGCCGTGAATGGCCAGCGCGCCATGATATTCAACCTGATCCATAATAAAATCAATCACCTTGATTGGTTCGTGTAAATTATTGCCATTGCTATCAGTGTAATCACCTAAAAAAATCAGCGTATAACCGTCCTGGCCAAATTCCGGCAGCTGGGTAATTTTTCTTAATGCCTGCCAATTTTCGTGAATATCAGAGACTAAAATTGTTTTGTCGAGTTCGTTATGCCTTTCAAATTTATTCATTAAGAATATTTTAATATTCTGCAATGGCTTTTTCCGAACTTTTTAGAATTGTCAAAGCTTTTACATCTATCTTTTCAAGCTTTTAGCCATAACAAGATTCGATCAGACATTTTTCTTGCTAACAAATAATCGGTCTGTAACAACGGTTGGCAGTACTTTTTTTAATTTTGCAAGAAGACTGATATTTTTTGAAAAAAAGATAAAAAAAATAACGTTCGTGTATTTTTGGGCTATTCTACATTTAAGCTAATTGATAACGCGTTTAGGGTGGTAATCCGAATATTTTTGGACAAAACGCTATTAGTGTGAAGATTTAGCAAAAAAGTTTAGGAGAGTTTTATGAATCGTTTTCGTTGGACTATTGTTGGAATAGTCGTCGTAATCATCGCAGCGGTTGGTATTTACTTTGGCGTTAATAGCGGCAAATCAGGCACCAACAACGCAGCTGGAAAGAGATCAGTTGCTATCATCACTGATACTGGTGGTATTGATGATCACTCATTTAACCAGTCTGCATGGGAAGGATTGCAGAAATATGGTAAGAGTGCAGGTTTATCCAAGGGAAATGGCGGATATAACTATTTCCAGAGTAACGATGAATCTGATTATCGGCCAAATATTAACTCAGCCGTTCAGGCTAAGTTCAATACCATTATCGGAATCGGCTTCTCTTTGGAAACAGTCGTTAAGCAGTCCGCTAAACAGAATCCAAAAGTTAACTACGCCATTATCGATGATGTCATTCCAAATGTTAAAAACGTCGTTTCAGTAACATTCCAGACCGAACAGTCTTCATACCTGGCCGGTGTGGCAGCGGCAAAAGCTTCAAAGACTCAAAAGATCGGCTTCATCGGTGGCGTGAAGGGTGACGTCATTGATACGTTCCAGGCCGGTTATGTTGCAGGCGCTAAGTCTGTCAACAAAAATATCCGTATTGATGTTCAATATGCGAACTCGTTTGCTAACGCAGCCCAAGGCCGTACAATTGCTTCTGCCATGTACGCCAACGGCGATGATGTGATCTTTACAGCTGCCGGCGGTACTGGTAACGGTGTCTTTGCTGAAGCGAAAGCTTTGAACCAGAGGAATACAGCAGCTAATAAAGTTTGGGTCATTGGTGTTGACCGTGACCAAAAAGCTGATGGCGCTTATACCGACAAAAACGGCAACAAGTCAAACTTCACTTTGGCTTCGGCTGTTAAGGAAGTCGGACAATCAGTGATCGATATTGCAAAACAAGCACAAGCCGGCAAGTTCCCTGGTGGCAAAGTTGTTACCTTCGGCTTCAAGCAGAATGGTGTTTATCTAGCAAGGGATTCAATGAGTGCCAGTGTTTGGCAAGCTGTTCAAGCTCAGCAGAAGCGGATCGAATCAGGCGCAATTAAAGTACCTATTCATCCAAAGTCTTACGCTTCGGTACAATAAGATTAATCCTGCCCATCGCTTTACGGCGGTGAGCCTACATATTGGGGAGACACGAGGAAAGCATGGTAAATCAAACCCAGCAGGACATTCCTGCAATCGAAATGAAGCACATTGTCAAGAAATTCGGTGATTTTGCCGCCAACGATGATATCAATCTAGATGTTAAAGCTGGTGAGATTCACGCTTTGCTTGGCGAAAATGGTGCTGGAAAGTCTACGCTGATGAATATCTTGTCAGGTCTGCTGCAGCCGACCTCTGGCGAGATTTTTTTGCGCGGTCAAAAAATCACAATCAAAGATCCCGCGGCCGCAGCCAAGCTCGGTATCGGTATGGTTCACCAGCACTTTATGCTCGTAGATGCCTTCACAGTGGCTGAAAACATCATCCTTGGTGCCGAGACCACTAAGGGCATGTCCTTGGATTTAAAGGCAGCTAAACAGAGAATTCAGGAACTCGTTGATAAATACAAACTTGCTGTTGATCCAGAAGCTTTAACAGCCGATATTTCAGTCGGCCAGCAGCAGCGTGTTGAAATTTTAAAAACACTTTACCGCCAAGCTGATGTCCTGATTTTTGACGAACCTACTGCCGTTTTGACCCCGCAGGAAATTCAGGAATTAATCGCGATCATGAAAAATCTGGCGGCTGAGGGCAAGGCAATTATTCTGATTACACATAAACTAGAAGAAATCAGGCAGGCTGCTGATCGCGTAACGGTCATTCGTGCCGGCAAATCTTATGAAACATTTGATGCGAAAAATGTTTCTGCAGTCACATTGGCCGAAAAAATGGTTGGCCGCAAAGTCTCCTTTACGACAGAAAAAAAGCCGGCCCAAGTTGGCAAAAACATTCTTGATATTGAACATCTAACTGTTCAAAACGCTGAAGGCGTCACCAAAGTCAATGACTTATCTCTAGATATCCATGCGGGTGAAATCATTGGTGTTGCGGGCATCGATGGTAATGGCCAGACAGAGTTGGTCCAAGCAATTACAGGCCTAGCTCATATACAATCTGGCAAGGTCACGCTGGACGGCAAAGACATTACGAATAAATCTCCTCGAAAAATTATTCAATCCGGTACCGCACATATTCCTGAAGACCGTTTGCGCCACGGTCTGGAAGTCAACATGTCTCTTGCTTACAACATGGTCATCCAAAATTATTATGAGTCGCCTTATGCCAAAATGGGCGTCCTCCAGTGGAAAGCTATCGCGGATCATGCGCGCAAACTAGTCGATCAGTTCGATGTGAAGATTACTTCTATTGAAGAACCGGCCGGTGCCCTTTCAGGTGGCAATCAGCAAAAAGCTGTTTTAGCTCGTGAATTATCCCGAAAATCAAAGATCGTCATCGCCGCTCAGCCGACTCGTGGCCTAGATGTCGGCGCGATTGAATATATTCATAAACAGCTCGTTTCACAAAGAGATCTCGGAAAAGCTGTTTTGCTGGTCAGCTTCGAACTCGATGAAATCCTGGATTTGGCTGATAAAATCGCCGTCATCTCGTCTGGAAAAATTATTGGTATCGTTGATGTCAAAGAGACGAGCAAAGAAGAACTGGGCCTTATGATGACGGGCATGAGCCTGCAAAAAGCAAGACAGGAATTATCAACAACCAAAGCGGAGGCCAAACAATGACACAAACTAACAACAAAGCATTGATTGCGATTCTATCTGTCATCTTCGGCTTAGTTGCCGGTGCCATCATTATGCTGATCTTCGGTTACAATCCCTTCAGCGGGTATGGTTCTTTGATTGCCACAGCTTTTGGTACGCCACAAAATATTGGTGAAATTTTCTCACAGATGACACCGCTTATTTTGACCGGTTTATCCTTTTTGGTTGCGCAACAGGCTGGTTTTTTCAATATTGGTATGTCCGGCCAACTCTACGCCGCTTGGGTGGGGAGCGTTTGGTTTGCCTTAACCTTCCCACAATTACCAGATTTCCTGATTATTATCGGTGCAACCCTTTTTGGTGTCATACTTGGCGGCATTTCTGGCTTGATTCCCGGCTACCTGCGCGCGAAATTTGGCGCATCTGAAGTCATCATTACGATTATGCTGAACTACGTTATTCTCTACCTTGGCAATAGTGCAATCACATCTTTTCCAAAGGCCATCAGGCAAACAACTGATTCGACTAACCAAGTTGGTGATCACGGCAGCATCGCAATAAAGTGGCTGTCGGATTTAACCAATCAGTCCTCCATTTCTGCAGGTATCTTTATTGCCGTGATCGTGACAATCCTAGTCTGGTTTATTATGAAAAAAACGACCTTTGGTTTCTCGATAGAAGCCGTCGGTAAAAATGCTGATGCGGCTAAATATGCCGGTATCAATGAAAAAGCAACACAGATCTGGGCAATGACCTTATCCGGTGCCTTAGCTGGCTTAGGTGGTGTAACGGAAGGACTGGGCCATTATGGCAACGTCTTTGTTCAAAACTCGACACCAGAAACAGGATTTAACGGCATGGCGGTTGCTCTGTTAGGATCCGGCTCCTTTATCGGTGTTATCTTGGCAGCAGCTTTATTCTCCGCCCTCACGGTTGGCGGATCCGGTATGCCCAACATTTCAGGCGTACCAACCGAACTGGTTTCGATTGTCATCGCCTTGATTATTTTCTTTGTCGGTTCCAGTTATTTGATTCAGCTCCTAATTAAAAAGATCAAGGCAGCTGATGCCGCCTCTGCCGGTTCTGGAAAAGGTCCGAAGGGTAAAAAACCTAAGAAAACAAACCAGACTGAGGAGGCACAGGCATGAATATCTTATCAATTTTAGCCTTGTTAATTAGTACCACCATCATTTACTCGGCTCCTTTGGCTTTTACAGCAATCGGCGGTACTTTTTCTGAAAGAGGCGGCGTGGTCAACGTTGGCCTCGAAGGTATCATGACCATGGGTGCCTTCAGTTCGATTGTGTTCAACCTGTCTTTCGGCAACAGCCTCGGGCAGCTGACACCTTGGCTGGGCTTGGTTGTCGGTGCCATCGTTGGTTTGGCTATTGCATGGCTGCACGCACTTGCGACTGTCACTTTGCGCGCGGATCATATCGTTTCCGGTACGGTTATCAATCTGATTGCGCCAGCCTTGGGTGTCTTTTTAATTAAGGTTATCTATGGCAAAGGACAGACAGACCAGATTAGCCAGAGTTTTGGTTATTCCGATATTCCTCTGCTGGACCGTATTCCGATTCTAGGCCGACTGTTCTTCCATAACACAAGCTACCCAGCTTTGCTTTCCATCTTGGTTGCTTTCTTAACCTTTTACATCATCTATAAAACACGTTTCGGTTTAAGACTCAGGTCAGTCGGTGAAAACCCTCAGGCCGCTGATACTTTGGGTCTGAATGTTGCTCGGCTGCGTTACGAAGGTGTCCTGATTTCCGGCATTCTTGGTGGTATCGGTGGTGCCCTTTACGCCGAATCAATTGCGCTGAACTTCGCTGTTTCAACGATTGCTGGTCAAGGATTTATTTCGATGGCTGCCATGATTTTTGGCCGCTGGAATCCGATTGGGGCCATGCTGGCAGCCATGTTCTTCGGCCTATCACAGTCCTTATCAGTCATTGGCGCACAAATTCCTTTAATCAATCAAGTGCCATCTGTTTGGTTGCAGATCTTCCCTTATGTGTTAACAATCATCATTTTGACAATCTTCTTTGGCAAGACACGAGCACCAAAAGCAGATGGTGTTAATTACATCAAATCAGAATAAAACAAAAGCGGTTTTCCCAGGAAAACCGCTTTTTTGATAGCTAAACTTATTTCTTAACATAAGCGTACTTGTAGTAGAAGGAATCACCAGAATTAAAGTTCTGCAGTCCCTTCAATTTCGGGTTAACCAGGCTTGGGTAAGCATTCCAATAAACTGGTGCCGCACCTGCGTCCTTGGCCAAAGCGACTTCGGCATCGACTTCATCTTTCGTCCTGGCTTTGCTGTTCAAAGCATCTTGATCCATCGCCCGATTAAAGGCATCTGTATAGGTCTTTGACTGCCACTTGCCATCATTGTTAGTACCATTATTTGTAAACAAAGTCAGATAACCAGTCGGCTCGGAATAATCAGATGACCAGCCCGCAACCATCACATCAAAATTCTGGTTCTGCTGATCGTGCAGACGCTGCTGGAAAGGCACAAATTTCTCAGACACTTTGACGTTTCCCAATTGCTGCCATGCCTGCTGAAGATAATCAACTTCAGGCTTAGAAACAGGATTTTCAGCCGTTGCTTCCACAGAAAGGGACAAACTTGTCAAGCCTGCTTGTTTCATCCCTTTTTTGAACAATTTTTTAGCCTGCTTGAGATTGTAACGATAGTAACGGCCTGTCTGCTTGCGCACAACAGTCCCAAAATTTTTGCCATCGGCCGTTTTGCCGCCAGCACCAACAGGTACAAGCCCAGTGGCAGCCTTATACATGCCGCCTGATATTTGATCAGCAATCGCCTGCCGGTCGATTGACCGGCTCAAGGCAAGGCGGATATTGCGATTAGTCAGCCCCTTTGTCTTGCCGGTCTGATTGAATTCCAGGTAAAAACTGGCATTGCCGTCATAAGTCTTGAAGTCCGACCGGTTCTTATTGGCCGCAACAGCCTGTTGAGAACCAAGCGGCGTCAAGTCTAAACGGCCTCTTTTATAAAGTCCGATAGCTGCCGTAGGCTCTTTAACGACTGTCTCGATAACCTTATCTGTCTTAACGTGTTTTTTATCCCAATAGTTGTCGTTTTTAATCAAGCTGAAAGAACCATTAGTGCCATTCCAGCCAGCCAAACGATAGGGGCCGTCATAAACCTGCTTATTCGAGGCTGTACCCAGCTGTTTGCCGTATTGGCGTGCAACCTTAGGGTTCTGAGCGAAGAATTGCGGTGCAGCCATTTCCAGCTCGAATTGCGGCATCGGGTGATCCAATTCAACGACAAAAGTCCGGCTGTCTTTAGCGTGTACACCCAGAGAACTGGCTGACATCTTGCCCGCTTGAATAGCATCGGCGTTCTTGATTCCTAAGAATTTATAGGCCGCTTGGCTGCCGGTCTTTGGATTGACAATTCGCTGCCAGGCAAAAACAAAGTCGGAGGCTGTCAGCTTATCCCCGTTTGACCATTTGAGTCCTTTTCGTAATTTAAAAGTCCATGTTTTGCCGTCGCTGCTATGCGACCATTTTTCAGCTAAGCCAGCCTTAATCTGACCATTTGCTTGGCGGCTTAATAAGCCTTCCTGCACGTTGATTGCAATTTGATCCGCATAAGCATCAGTCATCAAAGCTGTGTCCATTGTCGTTAAATCGGTCGGCATTGAAAAATACAATGGTGGCCTTTCTTTAGCCTAGGCTGCCAGTGGTACTGCCGCCGAAACACTTAAGCCGGTAATTAACAGCGCTGTCATCAAAGCGGCGCGTCCTCTTGTTTTTAAAATCATGTTTGAATACTCCTTTCCTTCTCAATTCATGTCGAAAATAAAATTCCTTTATTATAACCACGAAAATGCATGAGAATCAAATCAATTGAAAAAAATGTTCAACGTGGGGCAAATACGCCGCTAACATTTGCAAAATGATTTTTTCCAGTATAATTAAAAACAGAAATCGGCTTCTCAAAAACCGGCAGCAGCAACATGACATCGCGCTATATAGAAATTTATCAACAATTGAAAACCGAAATTATCCAAGATAAATATCCGATCGGTTCCTTTTTGCCCAGTGAAAGCAGAATGGCGGATCGTTTCAACTGCTCGCGGGATACCATTCGAAAATCTCTGTTACGGCTTGGTGAAGATGGCTATATTCAAAAGCAGCATGGCCGCGGTTCGCAAGTCCTGCATCACAATCTGATTAATTTTCCTATTTCCGGTTTGACAAGCTTCCAAGAACTCAAACAAGGCCAAAAACTCAATGCCAGCACAAGAGTCGCCGTCTTTGAAGAAATACAATCCACGGCGGCTAATCATCAATTGACCGCATTTCCGATAGGCAGCAGGCTTTATCATGTGGTTCGCGTTCGATTCATCAATGGCTCTCCCAGTGTGATTGACGAAGATTACTTTGATAAAAAAATCGTCAGCAAGTTAACACCCGAAATCGCTGCCGCCTCGATCTATGACTATTTGGAAAACCAAGTCGGCTTGAAGATCGCCTACGCCGAAAAATCCGTCACTGCCACACTCGTAACTGACCAAGACCGTAAACTGATGCCGGATCTGCCCAAATACGAAAATAGACTGATTCAAATTGAAAGTCGTGTCCATTTAGCTGACACGACTTATTTTCAGCATACGATCAGCCGTCATCGCCCGGATAAATTTCAGTTTCACGAATTTTCCAGACGCCAAAAGACAAACTAAAACCCAGTTGCAAAGACTGGGTTTTATAATCAATATTTAATGGCAATAACTTCATAAGGGCGCAGGACAAACTTGTCAGCCATTCTGCTATCTGCATAATTTGCCAGCAACAGGCTTCCTGATTGGGCCTCTTTTGGCAAATCGACCGTGACAGCCTTTTCGCCAAAATGTGTCACGACAAGCAGATTCTGATCTTGCAGCTGGCGTTTAAAAGCATAGACCTCAGGCACATTAGCAAACATCGGCTGATAATCACCTAGTGCTATCACGGTTTCTTGCTTTCTTAAAACGATCAAGCGCTGATAAAATTGGAAGAGCCCTTGAGGATCAGCCAAGTCCTTAGCAGCATTAACCTGCTGGAAATCACCGTTAGCCAGCCAGGGTTTATGATCAGAAAAACCGGCATACTTGTCTGCGTTCCATTGCATCGGAATCCGAGAATTATCACGCGACTTGCTTTTCACGATCGCAAACGCGTCATCGGCGCTCATCCCTTTAGCCAGCAGTTCTTGATAAGCATTTTGGGACTCGACGTCGACATAATCAGACATCGACTTAAAATCAGGATCGGTCATGCCAATCTCTTCACCCATATAAATATAGGGTGTGCCGCGATTGAGATGAATGGCCGCCGCCAGCATCGCTGCACCGAGATGATAATACTGAGGATTTTTGATGAAACGGTTAATCGCCCGCGGCTGATCGTGATTGTTCCAAAACCAAGCTGGCCAGCCACCACCATCAGAAAGCCCCTTGCCCCATTCATGGAGAATATGACGCAGTTTCTCAAAATCATAGGGCATTTTCGTCCATTTATTGCCATTTTCATAATCCACTTTTAAGTGGTGGAAACTGAAGGCCATGGATAATTCATGTCTGCCAGCTGCCGTATAGGCAATGGCATTATCGACAGTTGTTGAGCTCAATTCGCCAACCGTGATGACTTCTGGATGTTTAGCAAAGACATCTCGATACATATTCTGCAGATAGTCGTGCACAATTGGACGATCAGTATACATGGCTTTGCCGTTGCCGCCATGCGGATCATCCAACAGTTCCTGATCTTTACCGACAACATTGATCACGTCGAAGCGGAAAGCCTTGGCGCCTTTATCCAGCCAGAAATTAAGGACCCTGTTTAATTCGGCAATGACTTCTGGATTCCGCCAATTCAAATCAGCTTGCGAAACGTCATATAAATGCAGGTAATCCAGATCAGTATGGCCAAAAGGTGCCCAAGCACTGCCGCCAAATTTTGATTCCCAACTTGTCGGAGCCGACCCATCGGCTTTTTTAGGACGCAGAATGTAGTAATTCTGATATTTTTTGTCACCAGCTAAAGCTTTTTGAAACCAGGCATGCGCCGTTGACGTATGATTGAAGACCATATCCATCATGATGCTGATGTGATCGGCTGCCGCTTTAGCAACTAACTCTTCAAAATCCGCCATCGTGCCAAAGACCGGGTCAATCGCACAATAATCGCTAATATCGTAGCCGTTGTCGCGCTGTGGCGAAGGAAAAATCGGGTTCAGCCATAGATAATCAATACCCAGTTTAGCCAAATAGGGCAGTTTTTCAATAATTCCGCGCAAGTCACCGATACCATCCCCATTAGTGTCCTTGAATGATTTTGGATAAGCTTGATAAACAACTTTATTTGCAAATGTAGATTGTGTTTCCTTCATAAATTAGTTAACCGCATCCTTAAAGACATTTTTCTTTTCAACATTCCGGACTGTATCAACATCACTGTCTTTAAAGCCCCAAAGATAAACAGCCAAGAAGGACACAATCGTCGTAATGGCACTCGCTAGCAAAAAGATGTAAATATTATTCGGATTTGTTTTTGAGAAGAAGGATGGGAAACCAATCCAAGAACCCGTAAAACCAAACATATCAATTTTCAAAAGACCTGCAACAAAGGCACCCACGGCACTACCAACATTAGCCATCCAAAAGACACGGCCGTACTTCAAGTTAATACCATACATAGCGGGTTCAGTGACACCGGCAAAGCCTGACAGCGCACCGGCTAATGACAAACCTCTAATATCAGCTTTCTTACTCTTAGCCCAAACTGCTAATGCACCAGCACCTTGTGCGATCATCGTGAAGTTAATCAAACCATTTAAGACAGAATGACCAGTGGAGGCAATATCATTAGAGATCAACGGAATAACCATCCAGTGAAGGCCAAAGATGACCAAACACTGGTAGAAACCACCAATAACCAGCCCAGCAATAGCTTCGTTGGATGTGACCAAGAAGTTGATCACAGCAGCCAAACCAGCAGAAATAAGTGAAATTACCGGTCCAAAGAGTACCAGCACAGCAGCCGATACGATAAACAAAGTGAATAGTGGTTGGAAAATAGAACGCAGGCTTAACGGCAAGACTTTCTTGAACCAGTTGCCGACCGGCCTTGCCAGCCACGCTGCGAAAATAATTGGAAAGATTGAGTAAGTATATTGCGGAATGTGAATCGGAATACCGAACAGGCTGGCATTCAATGGAATACCGAACAACGTGCTCATTCCTTTTGTAGGTGCTGCCCACAGAGCAGCAATTGTTGGGTGAACCAGCACGCCGGCAATCGCTGCCACAACAATTGGATCAGATCGCAATTGTTTAGCTGCGGTGTAACCAACGAGAATCGGCAGGAAATAAAAAGTCGAATCGCCCATCGCGTTAATAATGATATATGTGGATGATTTGACATCAATCCAGCCTAAGTTGAAAGTGAACAGAGTTAAGAGACCTTTTAAAATACCAGAAGCAGCTAGCAAACCAATGATCGGAATCATTGATCCTGTGATCGTGCCGATCAAAACCTGAAAAGCATACTTGATCCATCCCCAAAGATTAGTGGGGCGTTTCTTGGCTGTTTGGGCCTGTGTGGCTGCGATTGCCTGATTGGTTGCGTCTTCATCGACAACACGATTACCCAGTTGTGCAATGACTTCGTCATAGACATCTGTCACGGCTGGTCCGATAACCACTTGGAACTGATCCAATGCCGCATTATAGACAGCCCCGGCAACACCATCCAGACTAGATACCTTATTGGCATCAGCCTTCTTTGGGTCCTTCAAATAAAAACGCAGTCGCGTAATACAGTGAATTAATTTATCAACATTATCAGCACCGCCGACACCATCAATAATATCGGCAGCTAATTTTTTATAATCTTGTTTTGCCATAATTACCTTTCTAATAAATTATTTGCTTGTCGCCTGGCCAATTTCCTGGCCTTGCTGAGCCGGTCCGTAATTAACCGAGAACTTGTCCAGCGCATCTTTGGAATTTGTAATCAGTACCATCGTGGTTAAAGGAAAACCAGCAGCTTTGATCATCGGCCAATCCACCTCAGCCAATTTATCACCACCAGCCACGACATCACCGACCTTCACAAAGAGTTTAAAGGGCTTGCCGTTCATGCTGACCGTATCAATGCCCATGTGTACAAGCACTTCTAAACCATCAGCACGCTTCAAGCCGACTGCATGCGGCTGAAGCACAGTGACCGTCCCGGCAGCAGGTGAAACGACAACCGGGTCTTCTGGTTCGATCGCAAAACCTTCGCCCATCATCTTTTGAGCGAAAACTGGATCGGAAACCGTTGTCAGGTCTGCCACTTTCCCGCTGACAGGCGCGTATAACTTTTCATCATTGATTAACTCTTTTTTCTTTTTGCCAAATCCGAACACATGACCCTCCTTAACTTGTACGTACAACATTGACCTACACCGTAATCATAAGCGATCCAGACACTCATTGCAAGCGTTTACATAAAACGCTTTCAAAAATATTATTTCACAAATAATCACACATCAAAAAAGCCCGTTTAACAGGCTTAAGAATTCAACAAGAATGAGATTGTGATCAAAAATGATTGGATCAATTGTTAGTTTGTGATGAGTCTGAGGCCTGCGCTGAGATTTGCTGACCCGAAATTTTCAAGACCTGATCATAATCGCGTAAAAAGCGAGTATCCACTTGGTGTTCGATTTCAATCACTGTCGCTGGAAAGGCCAGGATTAAGTGATGGATGGCCAAAGCACTAGTAGTATCCAGCCCTGAAAGAGCTTCATCAACTAGAAGAATTTTCGGATGATAAAGCAGTGCTGTGTCGGGTACAACGGAATGTAGTACAAAAACCCGCCTCACGAAGAGACGGGCTTGTATTAAGGCAAGTTATTCCATAAGGGCCTGCACCAAGCCCTCAGCCAACATTATAAAATAAAAAAACACAATATATTCACGATCCGGCAGGTTTACGCAGTTTGTCTTAGTAGATGCCGGCACTCCTATAGCAACAAAAAACCGCCAACTCAACGTTGACGATTATCCCTCTTGAATTGCCCTTGCTGGACTCGAACCAGCGCATGATGGCACCAGAAGCCATTGCCTTACCAACTTGGCCAAAGGGCATTAACAAGATATCATTTTACCATGATATCACGTTAAAATTCAAGCATTCGTCTGCTGTAATTTTGAATGATGAAGCCCATAGCCGTAATAGATAATCAAGCCAATCACCGTCCAGATCGCAAACATCAGTAAGGTCTGGCTCCTCATCTGCGTAATGAAAAAGAAACTCGTAATTCCGCCAATAATCGGAATAATCGGATAACCAGGGACTCGAAAACCATCCGCATTAGCAATATCAGCTCGGTGTCGAAGCGGCAGGATACCAAAGTTGACAAAGACAAAGGCCGCTAAAGTGCCAGCATTGATCAAAGAAGCTAATTCTGAAAGAGGTACCAACCCAGCTAGGAGAATCTCGATCAAACCAGCAATCAGTAGAGAGTTCATCGGGACATGCTGCTTACCGGTGATTTTACCAAGAAATTTCGGTAATAAACCGTCCCGGCCGAATGAGTAGATCAGACGGGATGAAGCAAATACCAAGGCCAACACACCTGTGAACATGCCAATCATCGAACCAATGCCAATCACAGAAGCCAAGCCGCCCTGTTTGACATAACTGAAGGCAAATGACGCAGGATCACTCACATTCAAGTTTTTATAATTAACCATGCCGGTTAAGATAATAGCAAACAAAGTATAGAGAACCGCAGCAACCAAGACCGTATAAATAATGCCACGTGCCATTTGTGTTTTTGGTTTTTTAACTTCAGCTGTATGTGCCGCCAGGGTATCAAAACCAATGAAAGCAAAGAAGATGCCCGAAGTACTGGCCCAGATGCCCCCAAGTCCAAAGAGGCCGGTCTGAAATTCTTTTGGATAGAAAGGCACGTAATTACCCGGTTTGATAAAGAAGATACCCACGGCAATGAAAAGTGTCAAAATGAGCAGTTTGATCAAAACGAAAACATTTTCTACCCAGCGTGTCGTGGACAGGCCGATCATCTGAACCCCAAGGATCACCAATAATAACAGCACGGCCGGCAGATTGATAATACCGCCTTCAAAGGGGCCAGCCAACACAGCTTGAAAACCTTTAATATGATTTGTTTGCAACAAGCCGCCCAAGTAGGACGAAAATCCTACAGAAACGGCCGAAGTCGCTAAGAAATACTCCAAAATTAGTGACCAGCCTAAAAACCAGCCAACCACCTGCCCAAAGACAACCGACCCATACGAGTAGGCCGAACCAGCGACCGGCATCGCGCTGGCAAATTCTGAATAGGCCATGCCGGAAATACCGGAAATGATGGCTGCAATCAAAAAGCCGATCGCCACAGCCGGGCCGGAATGCTGTGCTGCTTCAGTCCCCGGCAAGATAAAAATACCAGTACCGATAACTGTCCCAATTCCAAGTGCGACTAAATCTTTTGTGTCCAAAACACGTTTTAAGTGCGAATCTGCACTTGCAAACTGTGCAATCGAATCACGACGAAAAGATCGTTTAAAAATTCCCAAAATTGCCTCCCTTAAAAAGTAAATTGTCAAAATTATGCCATGTAAGTAGACGAATGTAAACAAAAAAAGCCAAAGAATTCTCTTTGGCTTGTGAAATATTTGTTAACTTTAATTAAAGAGTCGCGTCATACCAGGCTAAGACTTGTTTAGGTGTCAGTCGTTCGCCATCTCCGATGTGAGAAAGCTGTTTGCCATCCTGGAAAAGAACAAAGGAAGGAATACCTCGAAGCCCTTGAGCTTTAGCAATCTCAAGATTGGCATCGCGATCGGCGTCAAACCAATTAGCAGTCTGCGAGACGTGACCCCTGATGCTTTGGACGAAGGGTTTGATAGCTTTGCAGTCGCCGCACCAGTCAGCTGACAAAAACATTACCTGCCGTCCCGGCTCATTTATCTTATCTTCAATTACTTGATCGCTATTAACTTCTGGTTCATAAAAGTTCATACTTACATTTTATCAGTAAAATACGATTTGCCAAGTCCTTGAACACTTTTAACTGCAGGCAGACACAATGGCCGCCGAATTCAAGAGAATGCTGGTTGTTCGGACCATTGAGTCTATCTGATTATCTATATATCTGGCGTAATTGTTTGAAAAATAAATCAACAAATGCCATTAATTTTTCACGCGTTAAATAGACATTGTCGCCATTTTTGAAGGAAAGGACACTTTCGTAAGGAAAACCATCAGGAAACACAATCGGGCGGCCAGTCATAATTGCTTGATTAATAATTCGCAACTCAATCAGCGAATTAAAGCTTTCAGTAATTTTGTCTGCCTGATCCAAGGCTCTATTTGCAAACCGGCGATCCAAAGATAAAAGCACACTTTGCAAGAAAATTTGTTCTTTAGACTGAACCTGATCTAATAAGAGATGCGTCTGTCCCTCGGACCGATCAATATATTCTTTTGTATAATGCTGAATTGCTGGCATATCTGCTCCTCAAAATATCATTCACAGTTGGACAGCAAATGCTGTAGATATATAAATAAGGTTTATCTTATATATCTTCGTTTTCCGTGTCGACTAAATCATCATCAACCTTAGGATCCTGCACTTCATGCCCTGTAATTTTCTGAATTTCTTCAAAAAGAATACCCTCGCGCAAACCGGATTGAGAAAAAATCACTTGATCAGAATCAATGTATTGAAACAATTTAATCAAAGGCAGCATACCACCAACGATAATATCGGCGCGTTCTTTGGCTAGACCCGGCATTTCACCGCGTTCTTTGGCATTTTTTGACAAAACCTCTTCAAAAATTTGATTTGCCTCAGTAGCCGGCAAATGATAACCGTGAATCGATAAGCCAATCATTTCCTGCTTGCGTCTGGAAATTTTAGCCATCGTTCGATTAGAACCGCCAATAGCCACAATTGGGAAATTTCGCACTTCTGTCAACCAAGCGACATCCGTAAAAAGACGCTGTAAAGCTGTAATTGCTCTAAAAAATGAGACAGCCGTTACTTTGTCTTTTTCCAGATATGTTTCCGTCAAATTGACGGATCCTGCCGGCAGGGAAACAGCATGTATCTCCTGTCCATCCCTCACCATGACCATTTCCGACGAAGCACCACCAGTATCCAAGATCAAAGCATTTTCGATTGGCAAAGTTTCAATGATGCCTAAATAGTCATAATGTGCCTCTTGCAGGCCAGGAATGACTTCCAAGGGCTGATCCAAGGCACTTTGGAATTTACTTAAAAACTCTTTTTGGTTAGAGGCCTGCCGGACAGCTGCAGTAGCAACTGCTCTCACAGTAATCTCATCGTAGGCATCGATTTCTTTTTTGAAATTCTTCACTGCCTGGATTGTCCTGTCGATCGCATCGGGTTGCAAAACACGTTTTTTGCCCATGCCAGCCGATAGCCGTACCATTTCTTGAAAACGACCCAAAATCTCATACTGGCCGTCCTTCTCGTATTGACTGATTGTCATACGAACAGAATTTGATCCCAAATCAATCACTGCAAATTTTGCCATAAAGCCTCCTTTGTCTCCAGTGTAACTTATTGATCACCAATAAATTTCTCAGCAAATTTATCTGAAACGAATTTATGGTCCAGAAAAAGCTGCTGGCTATCAACACTTCGTCGACGTTTGGAATGTTTGATATAACTGCCATCAGCTTTCATTTTCCACATGTTGACCGTGTCAGCCCACATGGTTTCAAAAATTTCCGCTACCTCAGCTTCACAGGCGGGATCGAGAATAGGAACCATCAATTCTACGCGCCGATAGAGATTTCGAGGCATCAGGTCTGCACTAGCAATGTAAGTCAATGGCTGCTGCCCGTTAGCAAAACGATAAATACGCGAATGCTCTAAAAAGCGGCCGACAATGGAGTGAACTTTAATCTTATTCGTGACTGATTTTATTTCAGGTTTTAAGGTCTCAATACCTCTAATTAACAGATGAATCGGAACACCCGCTTGACCAGCAGAGACTAAATGATCAATAATCTCGGTATCATTCAACGAATTTGCTTTCATCCAGATACCGGAACTTTGGCCTGCCGCTGCATGAGCAGCTTCTTGATCAATCAAGTCGGTCAGTCTCGCCGCAATACCGTTGGGTGAAATATAAGCGAGTTTAAGTTCGCTTGGCATTGAATAACCGGTTAAATAATTAAAAATCTGAGTCACGTCATCTGCCAGCTGTTCGTTTGCAGTGAACAAGGAAATATCTGTGTATAGGCGGGCTGTGATTTCATTATAGTTGCCCGTACCAATGTGCATATAGCGTGTCGTTTTGCCAAATTCTCTTCTAACGACCAAAGCCATTTTGGCATGCACTTTCAAATTCGGCAAACCATAAATGACATGAACACCTTCTTTTTCTAATTCTCCGGCCCAATGAACATTGTTTTCTTCATCAAAACGTGCCTTAACTTCGACCAAGGCTGTCACTTGTTTGCCATTGGCAGCGGCTCGTGCCAAAGCCGCGATAATTGGCGACTGGTCTGACACGCGATAAAGGGTCATTTTAATCGCCATCGTCTCGGTATCATCAGCTGCCCGATTAATAAAGTTGACCACAGGCGCGTAGTCATCATATGGATGCTGCAGAATCACATCATGGTCAGCAATTGTTTCAAAAATACGTGAACCCATCAAATCGCCTGCCAGTCGAGATTTGAAAGGTTCATACATCAGTTCGGGCCGCTGGGCCTGCTTGATCAAAGTATCCAAAAAGGCCAGATCCACAGGTCCTGAAACACGATAAACACGTCTCTTATTCAGAGGAAGCGCCTTCTCGAGGTGTTTTTCCAGTTTGCGCGACATCTGTTTTTCAGCAACCAGTCGAATTACCTGACCCCGCTCGCGCTTTTTCAACTGTGTCTGAACTTCTTTTAATAGATTGGGTGAATCTTCCTCGGCAATTTCCAGCTCCATATCACGCAGAATATGAAAAGCGGATACCTCTTGAATATCATAATGATTGAACAGAAGGCTAATAAATTCCTGAATAGTATCTTCGATTAAAACATATGTCTGGCCATCCCCAGTAGGCAGCTGAATGACACGCTGCAGATTTTTCGGAACTTGAATAAAGGCATAACGATCAATTTTGCCTTTCTTCTTGCTGCCAGCTGCTAGTCGAATACCTAAATTCAAACTATCATTGGATAAAAAAGGAAAAGGCCGCGTACCATCATCAGCCATGGGCGTTAGAATTGGTAAAATCTCCTGCTTGAAATAATTTTGCAGCCAAGCATATTGATCAGGCTGCAAATCAGCTACTGCTAAGACATTCACGCCGCTTTTAGCCAGCATCGGAATCAAAGAACGCGCATAAAGGGAATGCTGTTTTTTTAGTTGTGTTCCGGCAGCAGCGGAAATTAAATCCAGTTCGGCAGATGGGGTTAAACCAGTGGGATCCTGAGTTATCAGATGCAGCTGCACCATTTGATGGATCGAAGCTAGTCGAACCATAAACCATTCGTCAAGATTTTTTTGCGTAATCGACAAGAAACGCGCCCGCTCCAGCAGCGGGTGCCTGATGTCTCTGGCTTGAGCTAAGACGCGGTCATTGAAACGGAGCCAAGAAATTTCGCGATTGACAAGATACTTTGAATTTTTTTCGTTTTCAGCCATAAATACAATTCTTACTTATTCTTACTTATGTACAAAAAAGGGCAGCCTCCCTGCAATTACCAGAGGCTGACACGTTTTTCAGGCGCACGATACATAGCGTCTTTAGGGCCAATGTTAAAGGTCTCAAAGAAATCCGCAAAATTCTTAACCGGCTCATTAGCACGCAATTTATTCGGTGCGTGTTCATCAATACTTGTCAAAAGTTTGATATATTCGGTACTAGCCTTCATACGCCAGATCTCAGCCCATGTTTTGAAAAATAATTCAGCAGAGAATTGATCATCCTCTTTTGCGGCCTGCAGCGCCGCTGAAAGTCCGCCCAAATCGGCAATGTTTTCCGTTAAAGTCAGTTTCGGATTAACTGGTGCACCATCAACGTCTAGGCCGGACCAGGAATCAACGATTGCTTGTGCTTTTTCTTGGAATTTGGCCAGGTCCTCGTCAGTCCACCAATTATTCAAAGAGCCCTTTTCATCAAAACGAGCGCCATTTGTATCAAAAGCATGTGAGACTTCATGCGCAATAACAGCACCGATACCGCCATAATTAGCTGATGCATCACGATCAAAGTCATAGAAAGGCATCTGTAAAATACCAGCCGGAAAATTAATTGAATTGGTCTGCGGATCATAGTAAGCGTTGACTGTATCGGGTGTCATGACCCATTCAGTATTATCAACCTTGGTGTCCCAGCGGCCCAAATTGAATTCGGCTTCTTGTTTGACCAAGACGCGTTCGTTTTCGGCCAAACTGGCAGTCAAATCAACTTTGCGAGCCAGAAAACGTGCCGGTACCTGATCTGGATAACCGATTTTAATCGCAATATGATCTAATTTACTGATTGCTTTTTTAATCGTCTCTTGACTGAGCCAATCGTTATCAGTCAGGCGGGACCGGTAAACACCGATCATTTTATGAATCATGGCCTCTACATTCTTTTTGGCTTCTGGTGAAAAATGTTTGATACGGAAATATTCGCCTAAGAGAAAACCAAACTGGCGGTGTGCCAAAGCATAGGCAGCACGAGCTGCTTCAGGTGCTTGAGCGGCACCAGTCAGTGTCCGAGAATAGCTGCCGGCAATCTTATACAGATCATAAGAGGCAAAACGCGCGTAAGCCGAGGCATTGGCTGCTATTAGCCAGTTCTTAAAAATCGGCCAGTTCTCAGAAGCGAAGACTTTCTTGCCTGCTTCCCAAAAACGTTCAGAAGTCAAAACAACGCGATCGACATTTTTACCGACTAGTTGGTCAATATAATGTTTCAAATCGACTTGATCAATAGTGGCTGCAAAATCATCAATTGATTTAGGATGATAGTTCTTATAATATTCCATTTGTTCTTGACGGCTAAGCACCAATTTCGGCAGCAAAGCATCAAATTTTTTAGCATCGGAGACAATCTTGGCAACATCCTCTTCGCTATAACCAGCGGCTGCCAAAATTTCGCTGGTCATTTTAGACCAAGCTGCCAGTAAAGCTTCTTTTTGCGGATTATCATCAGCATAATAAGTCGTATCCGGCAAGATAGTATCAGGTTCGTCTACCCAGAAAATATAGTGGTCAGCTTCTTTAAAATCGGGTGCAACGCCAAAATTAAAACCAGTTGTGTAACCCTGCATATCCAAATCAGCAGCTTGATCAGAAAAATCCTGAAAACTCGTTAGCTTGTCAAGGACGGCTAGAGCTTGTTTGACCGGTTTGGCACCATCAGCATTCCGCTTTTCCCAATCATCGGCTAATTTATAAAAGTCAACAAAATTCTTTAAATAAGCCGGGGCCTCTTTCTCCCCCTTGGCAAAAGCCTCAGTATCGGCACGCATATCATCCTCAATCGACAGGTATAAATCTGTAAACGAACTTGCAGCCGGCATATCGGGACGAATTTTTGCCGTTTTCAACCATGCTTCATTGACCGAAGCAAAGAGATCATCTTGTACTTTAACCATGTTTCCTCCTAAATTGTTTCAATTCTAACATTAAAAAGACCGCGATTGCTTGTTTGCCAAAACCACTCAGCATTTGTTAGCCGCTATCATTGACTCAAGGCTTTCTGCAAGAATACTATAAAAACAGACCAGTTTCTGATGATAAAAATACGGAAAGAAGGACCTTATGGACGAATATCGTATTGAAGAAGACAGCTTGGGGCCAGTGAACATTCCACAAAATGCACTTTGGGGACCACAAACCGAACGCAGCCGCCAAAATTTTTCTGCCGGCAGCAAGATGCCTTTAGTCTTAATCAAAGTGCTGTTGCAGCTGAAAAAGGCCGCAGCTGATGCCAATCGAGCAGCAGGTACTCTAAGCGATGATAAAGCGAATTTGATTATTCAAGCTGTTGATAAATTACTCGTACTCAATGATAAAGATCTCAGACAAGACTTTCCCCTGGTCATTTATCAGACAGGATCTGGTACCCAGACGAATATGAATGTCAATGAGGTCGTGGCACATATGGCAGGGCGGCTGAATTCACAAATTCCTATTCTTCCTAATGATGACGTCAATCAGGGACAAAGTTCAAATGATATTTTCCCGACTGCCATGAATATCACAGCTGCTTTGGCTGTCACTAAACTCAATCAGGCCATTCAACATTTAATCAGAGAATTAAAAAAGAAAGAAACGCAATATTGGCGGACTGTTAAGGTTGGCAGAACGCACCTTCAAGATGCCACCCCGCTGACTTTTGGGCAGGAAATCAGCGGCTGGGTCAGTCAATTGCAGCATGATTTGTCTTATCTGCAGACACTAGCACCGACGCTTAATGAATTGGCCATAGGTGGAACTGCTGTCGGGACGGGCCTGAATGCCGCACCAGGTTTTGCCCAAACAATTGCCAAAAAAATGGCTGATCTTTATCACATCCCTTTCACTGCTGATTCCAATAAATTCTATGGGTTAGCAGCACATTCCGGCCTTAATGTTGTGCACGGCGCGATCAAAACATTAGCCAGCGATCTCTTAAAGATTGCTAATGATATTCGTTTTCTAGCCAGCGGGCCAAGAGCGGGTTACGGTGAATTAACAATTCCAGCCAATGAACCTGGATCGTCAATTATGCCCGGAAAAGTGAATCCGACACAAGCCGAGGCCATCACAATGGCCGCAGTCCGAGTGTTAGGTAACGATGTCGTAATCAGTCTAGCGGCCAGCCAGGGAAATTTTGAAATGAATGTCTATAAACCTGTTTTGATTAGTGCCTTTTTGGAATCCGCTGATTTGCTCAGCACAACAATTACCTCATTTACAGACAAATTAGTCGTTGGGCTCACAGCAAATGTTCAGCGCATGCAAGAACTGTTAAATCAGTCCTTGATGACTGTGACTGCCTTATCGCCGCATATCGGCTACCACGATAGTGCCATGATCGCTCAGCTGGCGCAGAGAGAGGGGCTTACACTTAAGGCGGCAGCATTAAAATCTGGCAAAGTATCAGAGAAACAGTTCAATAAATGGGTTGTCGCGATTAACATGACCAACATCAAATAGGCCACCAGGAATGAAACACCCCCAAGTGAACTCAGACAAACAAAAACCGCAAGCTCATAAGCACAGAGCTTGCGGTTTTTGAAAATGTTTAATATCGTGATAAATTTTAAGCTGCTGTACGACGATCAAACCATTTAGCAATCAGAGACAGGCCAAAGTTCAAAATGAAATACATAATTGCCAGGGCAATGAAGACTGGAATTGTGTAATTCGAATTTTGAGCATAAACAATCTGCCCACGGAAAGTCATTTCAGCTAACACAATACCAACTGCCAAACTGGTATCCTTCACCAAAGAAATCAGCTGTGAAATGATTGGCGGAATCATCTTCTTGATGCCTTGCGGCAGCACAATGTGCATCAAAGCTTGGGCATTACTCATCCCAACTGATCGTGCACCTTCCGTTTGACCAGCTGGCACTGCCAGCAAGCCGCCTCGAATAATTTCAGCCAGCATTGTCGACTCAAAAACCGTCATCGCAATCACAGTCGCCCAGAAAACCGGCAGATACAGGCCAATTCTCGGGAGCACAAAGTAAATGAAGAAGATAATCAATAGAAGAGGCAGATTACGTATAACATCATTAATAATCGTCACGTAACGAGATAGAAATGGCACTTTTTCGTACATAATCACGCCAACAAAAGCACCAATCACGAGACTGGCAATCACAGAAATAATCGACACACCAATAGTTATGCCAAGCCCTCCAAGAAGGTAATTGATGTTGCTTGGTGTAAAAGCGTCAAATATACTTGCAGCGATAATCATCATGAGTCCTCCTTTGCCAATCCCTTAGTTTTTGCTTCCAAATATTTCATGTAATAACTCAAGGGCAAGGTAATAATCAGATAGAAAATACCAACAATAATATATGAGTTAAAACTATCAAAAGTAGCAGCGGCCACGTTATTAGCTGTATACATCAAATCTCCACCGGCCACAAAAGCTAGAATTGACGAGTTTTTTACCAAGTTAATGAATTGGTTTCCCAAAGAAGGAATCGCAATTTTGTAAGCCTGCGGCAGGACGATAATGCGTAAAGTTTGCGAAAAACTCAAACCGTTAGCACGAGCACCTTCCGTCTGGCCAATATCGACAGCGTTGATACCAGCGCGGACGGTTTCTGCGATAAAGGCCGATGTATACAAGGAAAGCCCAATCGTACCTGCAGTAAAACCATCCAACGCAATAACCCGTGTACCGACAAGGTAGAAAAACATCACAATAATCAGCAAAGGAATATTTCTGAAAACCTCAACATATATCCTGGCAATGCCGCGCGCAACCCGACTCGGAACGATCTGCAAAATTGCGAAAAGTGTCCCCAAAATCAAAGATGCAATCAGAGCAATAATACTAGACAAGACCGTATAACCGAAAGCCGTCAGAAAAGCACCAAAATTAGAAGTCAATAAATTTATCATCTCTCAAGCGACCTCCAGTTCAGTCCGGGAACACCACGGAACCATTTTCTGATCAAACGGTTATACGTACCGTTTGCAATAATTGCCTTTAAAGCGCGATTAGTCTGCTTAACCATGGCTGTCTGATGATTATCGTAAGCGACACCATAAGGTTCAGTGGTAAAAGTGCCGCCGACAACTGAATAGCCGGGGTTTTCTGTGGCAAGCCCGTATAAGATACCATTATCAGTTGTGAGCGCCTGACCTTGGCCGGCCTTTAAAGCAGCCATAGCCTGGCCATAATCGCCCAATGCCAACACTCGAGCTTTAGGAGCAAATTTTTTAATATTAATAACAGAGTTAGATCCAACAACACCAAGAATTGTCGATTTACTATTATTCAAACTACGCACATTTTTAATACCAGAACCGTTCTTAACCAAGATAGCTTGTCCGGCTTTAAAATATGAGTTTGAGAAATCAATGATTTTTTCACGTTCGGGTGTAATCGTTGCCGTGGCGATAAAACCATCAATATTCGCATTTTTTAATAACTGAATTCGAGTATTTGAAGTCACTACCGTAAAATCAGCCCGCATCGGAACACCAGACTGCTTTGACAGTTGAACCGTCAAAGCCTTAGCAATATCAACATCAAAACCTTCTGGCTCGCCGCTTTTGGTATTCATTAAGCCGAATAATTTAGTATCGGCCTTAACGCCCCAGCGAATGGCGCCCAAACGCTGAACACGTTCCCAGGTATCAACATGCCGAGCATTTCTGGCTGCCACAGCCGAAGCAAAAATGACACCTAAAATGATAACAACCGTTAGGATGATCGAGGTGATGATACCGATTCGCCTTTTTTTTGCTTTTTCCATTCAGTATCCTCCTTAATGATCCAAAACTTGATCAACAAATTGCTGAGCACGTTCACTTGTTGGTTTGTTGAAGAAATCTTCTGTTTTGGAGTCTTCGAGGATTTGGCCATCAGCCATAAAAATAACGCGGTTGGCTACTTTACGGGCAAAATTCATTTCATGTGTCACGATCAGGCTTGTAAGGTCAGAATCATTAGCAATCTCCTGGATAATCCTTAAAACATCACCGATCATTTCTGGATCGAGCGCTGAGGTCGGTTCGTCAAATAGCAGCGCTAACGGCTTCATAGCAAGACTTCGAGCAATAGCGACACGCTGCTTTTGGCCACCAGAGAGCATGCTTGGCATCGAACCAGCCTTGTCTTTTAATCCAACTCGATCAAGCAGATCTAAGGCATATTTTTCGTTTTCCTCTTCCGGAATATGATTCACAATTCTAGGAGCCAACATGACATTTTCCAGCACCGACTTATTGTTGTATAAGTTAAAATGCTGAAAAACCATACCAACACGTTTGCGAATCTTATTGATATCGGTTTTCGGATCATGAATATCAAAACCGTTGACGGTCAGATGCCCTTCCTGAATTGGTTCCAAACCGTTAATCGCCCGAATCAGGGTTGATTTTCCGGAACCTGATGGCCCGATCAAAACAACCGTCTCGCCACGATCAATGGTCAGATTTACTTTTTTCAAAGCGTGAAAACTACCGTAATATTTTTCTACGTCCTGAAACTGGATCATAATATCCTTTTTTTCTTCGGCCATATAAACTCCTTTCAAATAGGTCTTCTGGTTAATGAAATTATACAGAACATTGATCGGCAAAAACAAAAAATTATTAATTTTAATAAAAAAACGCCTTACTTGCCGGCGTTTTCCATACTCTGCATTTTATAAAGATCGTAATAATAACCTTTTTGAGCTAATAACTGGCGATGTGTCCCTTGTTCGACCACAACGCCTTTGTCCAAAACGAGAATCAAATCAGCATCTTTGATCGTCGACAGTCGATGGGCAATGGCAATTGTTGTTCGATTGGTTCGCATATTCTTGAGTGCTCTTTGAATAGCTGCCTCAGTCTGCGTATCAATGTTAGCCGTCGCTTCATCGAGAATCAGAATTTTTGGATCCCGGACAATGGTTCTCGCAAATGAGATCAACTGTTTCTGTCCAGCCGACAGAGAGGACCCGCCTTCCAAAACTGGTGTTTTATAGCCGTGAGGCAGCGAATCAATGAATTTATCTGCATCAACAAAACGTGCAGCGTCTACAATCTGCTGATCTGTAATTGAATCATCATACATCCGGATATTTGAATTGATGTCCCCATAAAACATAAAGCTATCCTGCAAGACCAGTCCCATTTTTTTCCGAAAATCGACAGGATCCAGATCTCGAATATCCTGTCCATCAATTAAGATACTGCCCTTTTGGAACTCATAGAAACGCATCAGCGCATTAATTGTGGACGATTTCCCAGAACCGGTGTGACCGACTAAAGCAATCGTCTGCCCTGGTTCAGCTGTAAAAGAAAGATCATGCAGAATAGTTGTCTTGCCATCATAAGAGAAATCGACGTGGCGAAATTCAATCTTGCCATCAGTAATTTTGCCATTAGCATTCTCATGCTGAGCAGGTTCATAAGTCGTATCATCGAGAATCTTACCTGCACGATAACCGGAAACGACGCCATCCTGAAAAGTCGACAAACTTTGCTGCACATTATTCAAGGGATTAAAAATGTTGCCGATCCAGTTCGTAAAGGCATAAATCGTCCCGCCAGCAACAGCAGCCGTAAAGGACTGATTCCCTAAATACCAGAGAATGAACACTGTCGTCATACCAAGTAAAAGCTGGTTCATCGGGCCAAGGAGCCGTGAGTCCATTTTGACCATGTGAAAACGTGCATCAAAATATTCCTGATTGATCTTTTCGAATTCGCTCTTCATGCGTGTTTCTTGATGAAAGTTCTGAATGGTCTCGATGCCATTGATCGATTCAGCCAACTTAGCATTCAGAGCGGACAATTTAGCACGCATATTACGGTAAACACTTGAAGAATACTTTTGATAAACCCAGATCGTCAGCAAAGTCACAGGAACGATTAATAGCAGCCAATAGGACAAACCTGGATCTGAAGCGAACATAAAGATATAGACACTAATGATTGAAGCAACCGCATAAATTAAATTGACCAGCAGCATCCAAAAATCAAAAAACGATTCGGTATCATTCATAACTCGTGTAACAAGTGCACCGCCAGGAACCTGATCAAAATAACGCATACCCAGTTGATGCAGTTTGGCATATAGACGCTTACGAACGTTATTTAAAGCCGTTTCAGAGGCTTGTCCATACCAGAAATTCTGAAAATAAGTTAATATAGCAGAAAAAATTTGGATTGCGCCGAAACCTAGTGCAAATGAGATAACGGCATTCAGCGGCGTCTTAGGGTCAGCCAACTGCTTATTCATGAAATTCTGCAGAATAAAAGGCAGATAGCCGCTGATTAAAGTTGAGATCAGAGCAAATAAGATCGCACCGGCAAACATCCAATAGGCTGGTGTGGCCATTTTAATCAAACGCCAGACAACAGCTAGCTGTTCATGTACTGGAATTGATTGCGACCAAATGCTGTTATTTTTTTTGTTTTTTTCTACAGTATTATCTGCCATTAGTTATCACCTCCAGTCAGTTTAGCTTCATAATGAGAGGCCATCTCCTGCTGATGGAAGGTATCTGCATAGTAGCCGTTTTGTGCAAGAAGTTCTGCGTGGCTGCCGCGCTCGATGACCCGTCCATGCGCAAAGACAAGAATTTCGTCTGCGTTAATAACCGAAGAAATTCTGGAAGCAGAAATAATTGTCGTCTGATCTTGACGCTGATTTTTCAAAGCTCCCAAAATCTCTTTTTCTGTACGAGCATCAACAGCTGAAAGAGCGTCATCTAAAATAAGAATTGCTGGATCGACAATCAATGCGCGGGCAATGGCAACACGCTGCTGCTGGCCGCCAGAAAGGCTGATGCCGTTTTCGCCGACTTCAGTCTCATATCCATTCGGCATTTGCAAAATATCGTCATGCAGCGCAGCTAATTTGGCAACTTGCTCGATTTCTTTTTGCGGTAGCTTTGGATTTGAAAAAGCAATATTTTCCGCAATACTGGTCGAAAAAAGGAAATTATCCTGGCTGACATAACCCAAGGAACTCAAATAGGCCGAGAGCTTATAATCGCGGATATCGTGTCCAGAAAAGTCAATCTCACCATCATATGAATCGAATTCACGCAAAAGCAGGCGTAATAATGTCGTTTTTCCGGATCCCACCGGGCCCACTAAACCCAGGGTCTTGCCACGGCCGACCTTGACATCGATATTTTTTAAAACCGTCTTGGTACCATCCGGATATGCGAAGCCCTTCAAACGAATATTCAATTCGCCTGGCTTGACCTGGGCAATGCCATTGGGATCATCGTGGATAGCACTTTTCTCATTCATCAAGTCCATCACACGATCATAAGAAGCATTGCCTCGCTCTAGAACATTGAATAATTGTCCCAAAGCAAACATCGGCCAGACCAATTGACTCAAGTAGGCCGCAAAACTAACTAATTGGCCAATAGAAATTGTCCCCCGCAGAACAAATTCGCCACCCAAGATAATCGTTAGCACATATGAAAAGGACATCACAATTGTTGCCAGCGGGTCAAAAAGAGAATCGACGCGGGCAACATGCGAATTCGTTTTAATCTGTTCGTCTGTCTGATGATTGAAATAATCGATATCTTCCTTAGACTGGCCAAGCGTCTTAATAACTTTCATACCCAAGAAGGATTCCTGTGTATGATCCGACATCTTGGAAAAACCTTCCTGATAAGCTGTAAACGCTTTACGCAGTCTCGGCATAATCAGTGAGACACCAAAAGCCAAAAATGGCAGCGGAATAATCGCAATCAGCGTTAAACGCCAGTCAACGGTTAAAATCATTGATGCCAAAACCAGAATGATGTTTGCCGATGAATCAAAAGTCATTAAGATGCCGCCGGAAGCAACTCGCTGGATCGAAGACAAATCATTAGATGCGTGGCTCATTAAATCGCCAGTCCGGTATTTTTGATAAAAGGGCGCATCCATTTCCATGTAGTGATCATAAAGACGTTTGCGCAGGGTCCGTTCCAACAAGGCAGCACCCTTAACGATGTGCGTGTTCCAGCCATAACGAAAAACATAAGACGACAGAAAAAGCAAAGCCAGAATCAGCAAAAACACCAGCAGATATTGCCAGGTCAAATCTCTTTGAACGACCTTGTTTGTAAATAGGCCGATCATGTAGGGCGGGATGACATGCGACAAGTCAGTCAAGAACAGCAAAAATATCCCAACCGCGTACATCCGCCAATGTTCTTTAAAGAACCATTTTAACTTCAAAAATATACTCATAAAAAACTTGCTCCGAATAAAAAGTCGAATTAAAAATCCCGATAGCTTCCATTCTATCTCATTGCGTCAAGCCCATGTTTACAGCTATGATACAAATTTTTCCGCTCGCTAAGATCTGCTCGCTGCCAATTGGATTTGTGATCTAGCCTAAAAAACTGCTGTCATTGCAATGATCAACAATAACAGCAGTTTCAAATTCAACTTAATCGACGGCTTCAGAAGCAATTAGGTGTAATTGGCCTTCAATTTGCCAATCAGATACCGTTGCCGGGATTAAAAAATGCATCCCCTTTTGCAGCAAATGTGATTCGTGATTGATAACAAGACTGCCCGAGCCAGAAATAACGGAGCAGAGTGTATAGGCACCAATCTCATGATGCAAGACTAGACTGTCGAAAATTTCCCAGCCCCAGACTGCAAAGTAAGGTGAAAGGGGTGGTTCAACATAATTTGTTATGACATTGTCTCCGATCCGTTGATAGGAGATCTTCAGTTCTGGCACCTTGAAAGGTACCGTTATCACCTCTTCAGACTTTTGAATATGCAAGGATCGTTTTTCATGAGTCTGCTGATCCACTCGGTCATAGTCATAAAGACGATAAGTCGTGTCCGAACTCTGCTGAGTTTCAAGCGCGACAATTCCTGCATTCAAGGCATGGACCGTACCACTAGGCACATAGACAAAATCACCAGCCTTCACAGGCAGCCTTTTTAAAAAATGTTCCCAATCGCCCGCTGCAATCATCTTTTTCATCTCATCTCGAGACTTGGCCTGATGGCCATAAATCAGATAGGCGCCTGGATCAGCACTGATAATATACCAACATTCCGTTTTCCCTAATTCATGCTCATGTTCTTCAGCATAGGCATCATCGGGGTGTACTTGAACCGAAAGGCTGTCTTCGGCATCAAGAATTTTCGTGAGTAAAGGGAAGGGTTTGTCAGCATTATGGCTGCCAAACAATTCGGACTCGTGCGCCCATAAATCATCTAAAAACTGTCCACGATAAGAACCGTTCTCTACTTGCGATCTACCATGAGGATGAGCTGAAATGGCCCAACACTCGCCAATCCTGCCATCTGGCAGATCGTAGCCGAACATATCAGCCAACTTACGGCCACCCCAAATTTTTTCATGAAAAACCGGTTTGAAAAATAAGACATCCACAATATTTCCTCCATCCGGACAGCCGTCAATGCAAATGCAATTTAGTCAAGGAGGTCAAACATTTGTTCAGTAATTATGCTTTTTTATGGCTAAAAAGCGCTTTGATACCACGTCTGATTACTTGAAAAAAAGTCAGCGAACGTACCATGTGACCAGGTTTCACATACTTCTGCATGGCTTTCAACACTTTTTGAGGCTGACGCGAAGCAAAGGTATAACTGCCGTTATGGTTCGTCTGCACCGTATAGCGCGGAATCCATTTGCCCTTAAACATCACTGAAGCAATGACGTAGTTAACATCTTTCCAGGGGATCTGAATATACTTTCGCAAATCTTTCTCGTTGTAAAATTCAAAACCCTTGTTGCCAATCATGATCTTGCCGTATTCAGATAAGCCTAAAAAAGACGTTGCCGGAATAACTAAATCAACTTTCGAATTAAGCGACTGTACCATTTGGTTCTCCTTTTTAATAACAGCGAAACTAGCTTTTCAGCAAAAGAACGATCCCATTCAGTAAGCCTGAACTAAGATCGTTCTTAAATAACTTATAAACTCGGCTTACAAGATATTCAATACGTGAGCCACAATACCAAAGACGAAGATACCAATAATAATGATAATTGGCGAAACCTTTTTCTTTAATAGCCACATGCAGAAGAAAGTCAGCAATAAAGCTGCCAGTCCTGGAATCAAAGAATCCAAGTTATTCTGCAAGGTGGTAACACGTGTTGCACTCAGCGCCAAACCGCTCTGATATTGAGTGAAAGCTTCCTGCAATCCGTTGTGGGTCAAAGGAATCTTGGTCCAATCAATGTAAGCACCTTTAGCCAAACGCACATTAGAAACGACTGGCGTAAACCGAATTGAAACCCAGCGCTGTACCAAGGCTGCCAGAACAAACATACCCATGATTGAAGCGCCCTTTGTCACATCCTGCAGCAAACCGCCGGAAAGGTCTTCTGTAATTCGAGACCCGGCCCGATAACCAAATTCCTGGGTATACCACATAAATCCCCAACGAATAATGTTCCAAAGAACAAAGAACAAGATTGGTCCAAGAATATTACCGCTTAAAGCTAATGAAGCACCTAAAGCACCTAAGATAGGACGAACCGTGTACCAAAAGACTGGATCACCGACACCAGCCAGCGGACCCATCATGCCGACTTTAACACCTTGAATGGCAACATCATCAACAGCTGCACCGTTCGCACGGTCCTCTTCCAAGGCCAAAGTCACACCGATAACTGGTGAAGCCAGATAAGGGTGAGTGTTAAAGAATTCAAGGTGCCGCTTCAGGGCGGCTATCCGATCATCTTTATTTGGATATAATTTCTTGATAGCTGGGATTAAGGAAAATACCCAGCCGCCGTTTTGCATACGCTCATAATTCCATGACCCTTGGATAAAGGTGGAACGCCAAGCAACAGCTAAACGGTCTCTCTTAGTTAAATGAACCTTTTTTTCATCTGCCATTTTCTATTCCTCCTTTTCCTCAGTAATCATTCAAGATATTGTCAATCGGATCACCAGCATTGCTGCTGCCACCGCCATTTGACGAACTGCCTTTTTTAGAAAGATCAAGATAGATCAAGGCAAGCGAGATACCAATAGCACCAATCGCAATCAAAGTCAGATTTGTGACGGTTGCAATAACAAAACCGAGAATAAAGAATGGCCAAACTTCGCGGCTGGACATCATGTTGATAACCATTGCATAACCAACAGCCACAACCATGCCACCACCGATTGTCATACCGGCGTTCAGCCATGCAGGCATCGCACTTAAGACACCTCTAACGGCGCTAGCCGGAATGAAGAGCAATAGTGCAGCGGGAATTGCTATACGCAGGCCCTGCATGCAGATCGCAATAATATGCCAGAGATCAATACTCCCAATATCACCACGATCCGCGGCCCGGTCCATGATATGGATAATCGGTACGGCTAAGGTACGTGCGACCATTGTTAGGAACAAGCCAGCAACAGCCAGCGGAATCGCTAGGCCGATCGCAGAAGAAACACCCTTAGTTCCTTGTCCACCCAAAACCAGAATAATTGATGAAGCAACTGAGGCCAGAGCGGCATCAGGGGCAACTGCGGCACCAATGTTAGCCCAGCCCAAAGCAATCAATTGCAAGGATCCGCCTAACATGATGCACGGAACCAAATCACCGGTAACGAGCCCGATCAATGTACAAGCGACCAAGGGCTGATGAAACTCAAACTCGTCTAGGATACCTTCCATACCAGCAAAGAAGGCAACTATGACAACTAAAATCATTGATATGACTGACATTTACTCTTTCTCCTTCGTGTCATCCAGCTGGAATCCGGCTTTTTTAATCATTGGCATCAGATCCTGACTGTTATCTGCAGGCACCTTCCGAACATCAAACTTGACACCTTCATCACGCAAATGTTCAAAAGTCTTGACATCATTTTCATCAACGGCCAACACATTGTTGATCATGGTCTTGCCTTCTGAATGGGCTAACGAACCAATGTTCAACTCAGGTATTTTGACACCGCCATCTACCGCGCGGGCAACATCTTGTGGTGTTTCAAAAAGAAGCAGGAAACGCTGATTACCAAACCTTGGATCATGCCAAATCTCTATCAATTTCTCAATCGGTATAACATTGGCTTTAACTTCTGGGGGAGCCGCTTCTGTAATGAGCGACTTCCTTAATTGGTCCTTGGCTACCGCATCAGAGACAACGACAATCCGTGTCGGATGAACCGACTTAGACCAAGCAGTTGCCACTTGTCCGTGCAGCAGGCGAGAATCCAGCCGAGCAAGACTGATCTTCAATTGCCCATTGCCTTGAGCAACCATTGCTGGTGCAGGCTTGGGCTGAGGTGTGTTTCCAGTATCATTCCCAGCCAAGCTCTCAGGCTTGATACGAACACCAGCCCGGCCTTCACCAAGGATGTGAGCTGCAATCTCGTGAGCGCTATTTAAACTCAAACGCGAAGAGTAAGCTTCAATCAGCATCGGCAAATTCAAGCCGGTGACAATCGCCATCTTATCCTTGTGTTCTTCGTAAATAGCATTCGATTGATTGAATGGAGAGCCTCCCCAAAGATCAATCAGGAACAGAACTTCATCGTCACTCCCAAAGCCGGCAATGGCAGCTTCCAAATGTTTTCTTAAGTCTTCCGGCCCTTCATTGGACATAAAAGTAACAGCAGTTACTTCTTTTTGCTCTCCGAAAATCATAGACCCCGACTGAAGAATACCCTTGGCAAATTCGCCATGACTTGCGATGACTATTCCAACCATCGTGCTATCCTCCTTAACTTCCATTCTGGAAGTTTCTTCATCGTACTTGATCTATTCTAATCTCTTTCTGAGATAATCGCAAGCGCTTACATATTTAAGCGCTTACATTTTGTAAATTTTTCATATTTTCTAAAAGAGATACGAAAAAACAGGCACAAAGTCCTGCTTTAGCATCGAATATCCTGAATTAAAAACATTGATCTGATCGGGATGACGGGATTCGAACCCATGACCCCCACGTCCCGAACGTGGTGCTCTACCAAGCTGAGCTACATCCCGTACATGCGGTTTTTAAACCCGCAATAACTATTGTATCAGTCTCTGAGGTGATAGTAATAAGAAGAAATTGTGATATCGTCACGAGAGATAAAAGCACTTCTCAGCCTAAATGCAGTCTGGTTGTGCATAGCATTCTGCCACCAATGCTTGGGAACAAACTGCGGCACCATAATCGTCAAAGACCAATTGCGTTTGGCTGCCTGCTTGCTCATGGAGTCAATGAATTCACGTGCAGGCTGAATGACCGAGCGATAACTGGAATGGATGTCCACATAACGAATACCCGGGAAATACTTTTCAAATTCCTCGGCAGTCTCTTTCTCTTTTTTGATATTTGTATCAAAAGAGACATGCATGCCGATAACCTCGTCCCCAATGGACTTGGCATAATCCATAGCAGAAATTGTGACCCGCGTAACATTACCCATAAACACAATCACCATCGCACCGTCATAATTATGTCGATGCAAGCGGGCTGTAGAAGGTGTTAATTTCAACTGTTTAGCAATGCTAACATAATGTGAATGTACATCATTAAAGAAGTGCAGAAGTATTGGCATAATGATTAAGTAAGGCCAAACACCACCAAAATGCAGTGCGAACATCGAAATAACCAGCACCAAAGAGATCAAAGCACCTATGAAGTTAACAAACGCTTTAAAAATCCACAGTCGGCCGCGTGCGCGCCACCAGTGAATAATCATGCCGGATTGGCTCAAAGTAAAAGGTACGAAGACACCAACTGCGTACAAAGGAATCAGAGCCTCTACTTTGCCCTTAAATACCAGCAGCAGAACAATCGCACCAATTGACAAACTCACAATACCATTAGAATAGCCGAGACGATCACCACGGTCTTTAAACAAATGAGGCATAAATTTATCGTTGGCCATATTATAGGCCAGCATCGGAAAGGCCGAAAAACCCGTATTCGCGGCCACAGTCAGGATAAGCGCAGTTGATAGTTGGAAAAGATAAAAGCCAATTCCGCCCGCTCCAAAGATACTACCGGCGATTTGCGCCATGACAGTGGTTTGGCCATTAGGCACAATTCCCAAAAAATAACTGAAGAATGTCACAGAAACAAAGAATAGCCCTAACACGATGACAAGAATAACCAATGTCTTTGACGCGTTACGTTCCTTTGGACTATGAAAATTCGGAACTGAATTCGATATAGCTTCCACACCTGTTAATGACGAAGAACCAGAGGAGAATGCCCGCATAAACAAAATGAAGCCCACGCTCATGGTTGGTGCTATTTTTTCAGCCATTGTAGGTGCTTGATAAACAATTTGGCCCAGGCCAATCCGTACAAAACCGATAGCTAACATTGCGAACATGGCCACAATAAAGAAATATACCGGTATCATCAAAAAATTAGCAGATTCGCTCAATCCACGCAGATTCATCAGCATTAGAAGGATGACAATGATAATAGAAATCAGTAAAGAAAGATGCCGCACTTCTGGAATCGCTGAAGAGATGGCATCAGTGGCTGAAGCGGCCGATACAGCCACAGTCAGCATATAATCCACTAATAAGGATCCACCGGCAACTAAGCCGGTCCAAGAGCCCCAATTTTGAGAAGCCACAGCATAAGCACCGCCACCTGACGGATAAGCGTGGATGATCATCACATAAGAAAGTGCAATCGCACCCAATAGTAAAAGAACCAAGCCCGCGATTGGCAACTGCAGCCACAAAGCCGCCGCGCCACCGGCAAGCAAGGCCGTGGTAATCATTTCAGTTCCATATGCAATGGATGATAGTGCATCAGACGACAAGAGCGCCAATGCCTTAAATACATTCAGACTTTGAGAGCCTGTATCGTTAGTCTTTAATGGCTTCCCGATCAATGCTCTCTTCAAATACTTCAACATGACTAGATCATTATAGTAGCTTCACACTTTTTTGTCAGACAAAAACAAAAATAACCACACCTAGGTGATTATTTACTTTCTTCGACTGTGACCTTAGTGATTTTAATCGGGTTCTTAGGGAAAGTCTTTTCGGAAGTTGTGGCATTGGTTGTCACATCCGCTTTAGCAATCTGATCAACAATGTTCATGCCGGAAATTACCTGACCAAAAACTGTATAACTGCCATCCAAGCTCGGTGTGCCGCCATTTTTATAAGCATCATATATCTTAGTCGGATAAGCATTTTTATCCGTAATCTGTGCCTGTACATTGCTGCTGCTCTCTTCAATAAAGAACTGTGAGCCATTCGTATTAGCAGTCCCGGCATTCGCCATACCAATCGCACCACGAATGAAATATAAATTAGGGCTGATCTCGTTTTTAAACCCTGTACCAGCATCAATTTTAGCGTTCTTGTGTGCACCAGAGGCCCAGATCGATTGGCCGCCAGTACCAACATTTTTCGGATCACCACTTTGAATCATAAAATCTTTATAGACACGGAAGAATTCCAATCCATTGTAATAGCCCTCTTGAGCATGAGTCAGAAAGTTCTCGGCTGCCAAAGGCGCGTATTTATTGAAAATTTTAGCTACAACCGTTCCGGCTGTGGTTTCAAAAGTAACTTTTGTTTCTCCGCTGCCGATTGTTGTTGTTAATTGAGGTAAAGCCATGTTGTTCAACTCACTTTTGGAATATTTCGCATTTAGTGCACTACTGCTGCTAGAACTGGTATCACTGGCTGCCGTACTACTGGAAGATGAGGCAGCCTCACTAGCACGATTCTGCTGATAAATCGCAACGCTTTCCCATATAAAGAAAACCGCCACTAGGACCGATCCTAAAATAATTAAAATCTTATTTTTTTTATTCATAACCTATCCATCATAACGGTATTGCCCAAAAATTTCATTAAACGGGCATAAAAAAGACTCGCGTTTCGCGAGTCTTTGAATTTTTTTATAGATACTCGAGAGATTACTTTTTCGCAAGAGTCTTAGAAACAACTTGCATAGTCGCCCAAGAATTACCCTTAGTACCACCAGGGTTGTTACCATATGCCGAAGAGTAAGTCTTAATACGGTTATTATTCGGAATCCAGTTAATAGAATAAGAAGTTGGAATAACGAAAGCTGTATCATAAACATACTTTTGATACTTTTGGAACTGCTTGACACGATAAGAAGCCTTCAAAGACTTTTGGTTGTTAGTAGCATTCAGCAAAGAAGTCAAGCGCTTAGAAGCAAAATGGCCAAAGTTGAATGGTGCAGTAGCGGAGAAGAGATCAGTCTGTGATGGTTCAGAAGATGTGGACCACGCACCATCGGTGAAGTCCCAGCTTTGATCAGCGGTCGGATCAGTCATCATCGAAACCCAAGTGTTGAAATCAGTCAGTTTGCCCTTATAAAGCTTAACGGTAATACCAACCTTCTTCCACTGTTGGATGTAGTTCTGCGCAATGATTTCTGAATTGGCAGCACCAGAACGTGCCAAGTATGTCAGAGTCAAACGCTTTCCAGTAGATGGGTCAATACGGAAAGTCTTCTTGCTGTTCCATTTGAAGCCAGCTTTAGTCAAAAGACTGTTAGCACGTTTCAAATTCTGAGCAGCGGCATATCCAGGAACTGAAGAATCCCAGAACTTACCAAAAATAGGAGGTACAGTCGTATTAGCAGGAACAGACAAGCCATTGTTATATTTCTGCAAAACTTGAGCTGTGTTACGTGCATAACCGATAGCCTTACGCAGATCGGTCTTTTGCAATGGCGTCTTACGGTCGGTGACGTTCATACTTGTCTTGGCATCATAATGTCCCAAATTGAAGTACAAAGCTGAGAAGTATAGCGCTTGATTTCCAGTAATGGTATAGCCCTTAATACGGCGAGCCTGCTTATACTGATCATTGCCCAATCCTTGGTAAATATCGTATTGATGTGAACGCATAGATGCAACAGCTTGAGCAGTAGAAATGATAGTAACATTCACACCGTTCAGCTTTGGTTTAGCGCCCCAATAGTATGGGTTACGTTCGTAAGCAATTGATTCACCTGGAACAATTTTCTTAACACGGAAAGGTCCAGTAGTCAATGGGCGTGTAGTCGTCTTGGCATCAGAAACTAGTTTCTTAGGATCAACTGACTTCAAATACTGATATGGTTCAGCTGATTCCAAGAAAAAGCCATTTCCCGATTGAGTAAAACCAGGACGCATCGTCTTAAACTGAATGCGCAAAACTTTCCCATTTTCACCATCTGGATAAGTAATACCAGAAATTGTCTTTGCCTTACCAGCATGATAATCAGCCAAACCAACAATATCAGCTAAAGAATCTGTCCATCGAGATGAACCATAGGCTGGATTTGCAATCAATTCATATTCATATTCGACATCTTTGGCAGTTACTTGAGAACCGTCAGACCATCGAAGATTTTTACGCAAAGTAATCGTTGCAGTCTTATTACTGTTGTTGAAGGTGATGTTAGCAGGGCCGCCCTTTTTGAATTTGAACTGTGAATCAGTCCAGAACAATGATTCAAGAGCTGGTGCCTCAACATCGGCATCAGTAGCCTCTTGTGAAAGTGCCTGAACCCACTGCCCAACGAAGGGCGTATCAGATACCTCAGCTACTTTAACAGTGCCGCCCTTAATTGCTTTTTTCGAGCTCTTATAGGTCACAGGGAACGGATTTTTAATTTTGGTAGCAGCACTAGCGGTTAGTGGAGCAACAGTAGCAACTGCTGATCCAGCTAACGTAGCGAATGCAGTGGTACCGGCAAACCATTTAGAAATTTTTTTCATAAGTACATTCTCTCCTTATCCTTCCAAAGAATTGAAAATAATATTATACGAATATTAAATAGTTGTCAACTAGTTTGTTATCTTTTTTACCGATAAAATGGACCAGAAACTATTTGAATGTTAGCTTGTCTGACAAATTAGCGATCAAGCCAAAGATTGGCGTTGATCAGCCACACGGCGCAATGCTTGACCGATAAAGATCAGTGAAACAGACAACGCAAGAATCAAAAAGGAAGCTGGCAGCCACATCCATGGGCTTTGTGTCATAACCTCTGGATCAGTCGCTTTATTAACCAAGGTTCCTAAAGACGGCGTTGTGTATGGCAAGCCATAGCCTAAGTATGAAATACCTGTTTCCAAGCCAATATTGCCAGCGAAAGCCAAAGCGGTTTGTGCATAAAACTGAGAACTCAAATTAGGAAAAATCTGTTTCCACATAATAGCTAACGAACTCGACCCGCTGAGCTTGGATGCTTTAACATAGTCGTTCTCTCGTTCGGCAAAAGTCAAGGCTCTGAAAAAGCGCATGGAACCAATCCAGGAAAATAGAGAGATCACCCAAACCAAAGTCCAGATACTATAGTTATTGATGATCGTTAACAAAGTCAGCAGGATCATCAGAGTTGGGACAATCGACAGATAGTCGGTAATTCTCATCCAAATCCAATCAAAGAAACCACCATAGTAGGCAGACATTAATCCTAGAAAAATGCCAACAGCCATGATCACAATCGTGACAGGGATCGAAATTGACAACGAATTTCTAGCAGCGATGACAACCAACAGAAATTCATCACGTCCCCCATCGTCAGTACCCAAAATATGACCATTTGTGAATGGGGCAAGATTCGTGTCCATGATATCAACATTTGAAAAAGCATCTCTTGGGATAAACATTGATCCGATAAAGACACCGAAAACAACAATTACGAGAAAAAAGAAGCTAATCATTGCGATCTTATCTCGTTTAAATTCACGTACAGCTGCTTTCAAAAAAGAGTGAGCGTGCGCTTGCGATTCTGATTGTTCTATTTTTTTTGCTTTTGCCATATCAGCTCCTCCTTATTTAATCCTGATTCTTGGATCAACCCAAGACATAATAATATCGTTCAGCATGGATCCAATAAGCGTCAAGGTTCCAGAAAACAGCATGATGGCATTCATTGTTGTATAATCACGCGTCGTGATAGATTGAACGAATAGCCTGCCCATGCCTGGATAACCGAAAACAGTTTCCAGAATAACCGCACCGGAGAAAATCCCAACAAGATCAAAACCGAAGGTAGAAGCAACCGGGAGCATTGAATTTCTAAAAATATGACGCCAGAAAACACGTTTATTAGAAACACCCTTAGCTCTGGCTGTCCGAACATAATCAGCTGAGCGGGCATCAAGCAATGAGGTCCTTAAGGTATTGAACAGTGAGACGGTACTGAAGAGAGCAACTGACAGCGCCGGCAGGATCAAATGATAAAAGCGGCTGCCCAATACGGGCCAAAAACCGTTAGCATCGATGCTGACAGAACCCGTCGTAGGAAACCAGTTCAGTGTGAATCCAAACAAGAAGAGCATAAAGATGTAAATGACGAATGCCGGGATACCACCTGTAATTGAGTTATAAGTAGTCCAGAAACGGTCTCTGAAAGATCCTTCATGGGTCGCAGAAGCAACGGCCGTCGGAATACCAATTGTATAAACTAGGCCTAAGCTCAACAAGCCAAGCCAAACGGTATTCTGGATTCTTTGGCCCAGTAAGGTCGCGACAGGCTTCTGCAAAACAAAGGAATTTCCTAGATTACCATGAAAAATATTATTAATCCAACGAAAATATTGTGTTGGCCATGGATCGTCCAAACCTGCTTCCCGACGAAGCCTTAATAGCGTATGAATATCAGTGTGCGCTGAGAAACGTCCCGTAAATGGGTCTCCTGGCATCATCTTTGCAAGTGCAAATAGCAGGATCGTCATCAAAATTAATTGTGGAATCATAATTAAAAAACGACGAAGTATTAATTTCCACATTGTTACTCTCCTCCCTTTGCCAAAGCATCAGCCTCAGCTTTGCCCGAAGCCACACCTGCCGCTTCGGCCTCTTCACGCGTCATCGCAACAGAATGCGTATCTGTCAATTTGCGCATCGGATACGGCCTGCCGCTGGCATCATAATAATCTGCATGGTGGTCCTGATACTGCTTCTCAATTGCCAAACGATGCGCTTTATTTTGTTCACGATTGGTGACATCCATTTCCGGAATCGCAGCCAATAGACGTTTTGTATAAATGTGCTGTGGATCATCAAAAACATCATCACGAGTACCGATTTCAACAAAACGACCCAAATGCATAATCGCAATATTTTTCGTCATATGCCGAACGACGCCTAAATCATGGCTAATAAATAAATAGGAAATATTGAATTCTTTTTGAATGTCCTTCATAAAATTCAATACCTGAGCCTGGACTGATAGATCCAAGGCCGAGACTGGCTCATCAGCAACAATGAGCTTGGGATTGGTCGCAACCGCTCGGGCAATACCGATTCTTTGGCGCTGGCCGCCGGAAAACTGGAAAGGATACTGATATAAAGTCCGTTGCGGCAGGCCCACAATATCAAGCAATTGTTTGATACGTTTATCCATAGCATTGTTATCCAAATGCTCAAAGTTGTGCAATGGTTCAGCAATGATCTGATAAACCGTCTTTCTAGGGTTCAAAGAAGACATCGAATCCTGGAAAATCATTTGAACATCTCGGTTATAGTGTATCTTGCGCCGAGACGAAGCTTTGGTGACATCCTGGCCCTTATAGATAACTTTTCCAGCAGTTGCTTTCTCTAAACCAACGATCACCGATCCAATAGTCGTCTTACCAGAACCAGATTCGCCAACCAAGCCATATGTTTCACCCTCATTGATTGAAAAATTAACACCATCAACCGCATAAACATAGTCTGTAATTCGATTCCAAAAACCTGTCCGAATCGGATAGTGGACTTTGAGGTCTTCAATTCGCAATAATTCCGTCATTTACTTTGGGCCTCCTTTTGTCTGCGGCCGGGTTCAAGGTAGCCATCTTGAAATTTGAAGTCTTTCCATGCGTTGCCACGGACAAAATGGCCTTCTTCGGGTTCGGCCGGAACATCAGAAACTTTTTCTTTAGCGGCTTCCTGCATCCAAGGAACACGCTCCAAAAATAAATCACGCGAATGATCCATTTCCGACAACGCAGGTACAACGCCTGGAATGACGTAAAGTTGATCATTCAGCGTATCCAATGATGGATTAGCACGCAGCAGCGAACGCGTATAAGGATGCAAAGGATTCTCAAAAACTTGTTCGGCAGTCCCGCGTTCAACAATCTGACCAGCATACATAACAGCCACAGAGTCCGCCATTTCGGCCACAACCCCCAAATCATGAGTAATCAACAACACACCAATATTTTTTTCCGCTTGAATTTCCTTAATTAAATCCAAAATTTGTGCCTGAATCGTAACATCCAAAGCCGTAGTTGGTTCATCAGCAATCAGCAGATCGGGTTCATTGGCAATCGCAATCGCGATCATAACGCGCTGGCGCATACCACCAGATAATTCATGAGGAAACTGATCAGCAACTAATTCAGGTTTGGAAATACCTACTTCATCAAGGAGCTTGATAGTGTGTTCCTGCCATTGTTCCTTAGGAACAATTGAGTGAGCTGACATGGATTCCTGAATCTGGTCGCCAATCTTCATTAAGGGGTTTAAGGCAGACAAGGGATCCTGGAAAATCATGCCGACCTTAACGCCGCGAAGCTCCCTCATTTCTGCTTCCGTTGCGTCAACGATTTGATGACCATCGAGCATAATCGAACCAGTCACACGCGACTGGTTGGGATTATGCAAAGCCATAACGGACATCGCAAAAGTCGACTTGCCAGACCCCGATTCGCCAACAAGCGCTAATACTTCCCCAGGCTTTACCGAGAGATCAACGTTATAAAGTGCTGTCAGCCATTCACCATTGATTCTAAAATCAACACCGACACCTTTGGCTTCCAGCAAATTTTTGCCAATTATCATTTCAATCCTTTCTCTTTTAGTTTAATTAATAGTATGTAATGACTATACACAAAAAGCAATTATTAATCACAAAGAAAAAGACCAATTCTCAGAAAGGTCTTTTAAATTATTTGGCTTTTAAAACATTTTTGCTGGTACCTGTTGTCAGCACATCGTTGAAATTTTCATATGAAATCGAAATCATGTCGTGCAGCGCTTCTTGCGTATAGGAACCCATGTGCGGTGTGATCAAAACCTTGGGATAGAGCTTTAAGGCACGATCCGCTTCGAAATCACCAGTAGGCTGGCCATTGAAGTTCTTCCCAAAAATACTACCTTCATTTTCAATCACGTCAGTCGCAAAGCCTTGAATCTTGCCGGAGGCCACAGCATCCAAAATAGCAGATACATCCATAATTTCAGCTCTAGCAGTGTTAACTAATATGGCACCGGTTTTCATCTTAGCCACATAATCCCGATTGAAATAATGGTGATTGCTATTCGGGAAATACGGTACGTGTAATGAGATGATGTCGGATTGGGCCAAAATCTGATCTTCATCAACATATTCCAAAAGTTCTTTGCCTGCTTCAGATGGATATAAATCATAGCCAAGAACATGTGCATTGACACCTTTCCACAACAGTGCCTCATCTAGACCAATTCGGCCTGTGCCAATAATGCCGACTGTTAAATCATGAATTTCTGTTGCAAATTCATCTGGCTTAATTTTAAAATCCCCAGCAGCTGTACGAGAGGTCGCTAAAGCAATATGCCGTTGCAGCGTCAAACCTAGACTAAAAGCTAGTTCAGAAACCGAAAACGGTGAGTAACCGGGCACATAGGCGACAATCTGACCATTTTTTTCAGCAGCCTTTAGGTCAACATGGTTGTAACCGACCGTACGTGTGAAAACATATTTAACACCGTAAGCCTTTAGCTGGTCTAAATTCTGTACATCACCGACACTGTTGCCACGCAGCAAAACAGCATCACAGCCTTCAGCTGTCTGGACATTATCATGAGTGAGATTTGCAGCAATCAATTTTAAATCGTAGTGATATTTATTCAAGTCGTTAAAACTTTGGATTTCGTTTTCGCGAACACCATAAGCAGCTATTTTAAAAGTCATTTTTTTCCTCTTAATCTAAAAATTAGTTATTTGAACAGACCTGTCGCACTTAAAATTTGCGTAGCAACGATCCAAAAAGGCATCAGCACTGTGGCGACAACTGTCGATAGCAGCGACGCGTTAGAAGCCAACACGGCCTGCCGGTCAAAAGCGATGGCGTAAGTCGAGGCAACGGCAGCTGTCGGTGTAGCCATCATGATGACAATCGTTTCCAAGGCATCAGCGCTCACAGGCAGAACGTGAGTAAGAGCCAGGATAGCCAACAGCACGATATTAATCAAAGGCACCAATAATACCTTATTAAACGAATAGTACCAGGAATCGCGATCAACAGCAGCTTTACTTAAGGAAATCGATCCCAACGTCGAACCAATACCCAGCCAAGCCAGAGGTGAAGCCAAACCGGCCAGATAAATCAGCGGCTGGCTAATCCAAGGCGCGGTCAAATCAATTCGATAAAAAGAAACGCTGCTCTTGACACCGGCTGCATCAACCACATTCATATGTGGAATCCAACTAGCATTTTGAATCAGCCAGAGAATTAAACCAGCAAAAGTTGCAATCACAATCGGATTTAAAAACATCTGTTTGATATTCTTCGCTTCCATTTTTAAGCCAGACATCTTAATGTAGCCGTATGAATAAAGGAAGATACGATAGCCAATATTAAAGACTGAGGCATAAATCACAGCTTTCGATGTCGGCCCAAAAATGCCAGCCACAATTGGAATACCAAAGAAAGTCGTTGAACCAAAATCAGTTAGGACACGCAGCACATCACTCTTATCCTTACCGTATTTCAGGTACATAAATTTTGTCACAAAAATTAAAATGATATAAATGGCGATACCCCAAATCAGGACATTCATACTTTGTTTAAATGTTGCGTAATCAATGCCCTGCATAAAGGAATTAAAGGCTAAGGCCGGCAAAGCGACTGCCAGGACAACTTTAGTCAGAACTTTTCCAAAATTTTCACCAAAAGTCCCGCGCTTGCGCAGGTAAAAACCTAATAAAATAATCGAAATTGTCGAAACAATCGCCTTTACAACATTCATGTTTTCAAAGGTCGATTGAATCGCATTAGCAATATTCATAATCTTCTCTCCAAGTTATGTTATTTTCTTCACACATAAGATTCAATTGTATCATATCACTTGTGAAAAAAACGACAAAAATAAAAAATCAGTCTAAATTCAGGCTGATTTTAAGTGCTTTAACAACATCATTCAAATTTTTTTCTTCTAAGGTGTCAACAAAATCGTGCAAACGCCGTTTGTCGATCGTTCTGATCTGTTCGAGCATAATAATCGAAGGCTTTTTAAGTTTCGTCGCACGAGCCGGCAGCCAAACATGCGTCGGCAGCTTGGTTTTAGACAATTTTGAAGTCATCGCAGCAATAATCACGGTTGGTGCTTTGATGTTTCCTGTGTCGTTTTGCAAAACCAATACCGGCCGGACACCACCTTGTTCAGAACCGATAACCGGGGATAAATCTGCAAAATAAATATCTCCGCGTTCAGGAACTTTTTTCCTAACCATTATTTGCACCAATGACTTCGGCTAAATCACCTGTATAAATCCGTTTGATACGAGGTGCTAAAGTAGTCTGAATCTCATCCACAATCGTGTGCGAGTATGCCGCAACCGACTCCAATGTAATTTCCTCCGGACCATCTTTGCCAATTAGCGTTACACGCGTCCCGAGCGGGTATTTCTGATCCAAGAGCACCATCGTCTGGTCCATCGTGATTCTGCCCAAAATCGGCATTTTCTTTTGATTAATCAACACGGAACTGCCTTGCATTCGCCGCAGCCAGCCATCATTGTAGCCAAAGGGCATCGTACCAACGTAACCGTCTTGCGGCATCGTTTGTGTGGCGCCATAACTCAAAGCTTGTCCTTTTTTAACGAAACGAACATCAGCTAGTTCCGTATAGAGACCCAACACTTTTTCCAACTGCAAATCCCGAGGCATAGGCAAATCACCGTTACTGACATTCACGCCAGAAATCAGCTGGCCAGGACGGATAGCCGCAAAAGAAATCCGTGGATCTCCGGCGTGCCAGATACAAGTTGCTGAATTAGCCATACTAAACAAGTCAGGATCAAACCCTTGTCTATCAACTAAATCGTGCCAGCGCTGCAGCTGCATATCGAAATAATGCTGACTTTGCTCACCGGATTCATCGGCCGTTGCAAAATGCGTATAAACAGAAAAAAGAGATAGTTGCGGGTTTTGATCAATCAGCTGTTTGGCCGCCGCAATCTGGTCAGCCTGATCAAAACCAATACGTGTCATGCCAGTATCAATGGCAAGACTGAGCATCAGCTGCCCGGATAATATAGGAAGATGCTGCAGCCAGTCAAGACTCGGTACTGTTATCACGATCTTGTTTTTAATGAAAAGATCCAGGTCCTCATACCCCCAGGCGCCTAGTACCCAAATTGGCCTAACAATACCAGCTTGCCGCAGTTCTAAAGCTTCATCAAGATTTGAAACAACAAAGGCATCAGCTGCTGCTGTCGTCTCAAAAGCCTGAGCCAATTGCACGGCACCTAGGCCGTAACCGTTAGCCTTCAAAACCGCATAAACTTTCTTGGCTTTAGTCCATCGTCTGATTGCCTGTAAATTATGTGTGGCGGCGTCCAAATCAACGCTCAACCAAGTGGGTCTATGAATTGCTGTTACCATCTTCAACCTCGATTAATACCTCAGTAGCTACCAAATCTAATTTTAGCTTATGCGAGATTGAAACCTGACAATTTTTTGCGTTAATTAGGCGGGATTTACGAAAAACATTAATGGCCGGTTTGCCATATTCATCATCTAAAATCTCAATATCTGTAAAATTGACGTGTTTGCCAATTCCGAATCCGGTCGCTTTAGCATAAGATTCTTTTGCAGAAAAACGGCTCGCCAAATACTCGTAGTAGGCTGCGCCTTTCCTCTGACTGAGCTGTTTTTTTTCAGATTCGGTCAGTACTTTATCCAAAAAACGGCTGTGTTTTTCAACAGCCGTTTTAATGTCGCTTATAGATTCAATATCGATACCGATTCTAAAACTCATGATTTTTTAACAATTTTAAATTCACGTTTTTTAGGTGCAGCCTTAGCAACGCCTTTAGGGCGTGCCTGGATTTTTTGGTTACGACGATCAGCTGGTTTGTGGCCACGGTCAATCGTAAACTCGCTCTTAAAGCCGCCACGACGATCACCACCGCGTCCGCCACGACCATGACTGCTATCACTACGGCTGCTGCCAGAAAAACGGTTTCCGTGGCTGCTGCTATGACCATGATCCGATCCGCCGCCATGGCGATGCGGCAGAGGTTTCTCTGCTGCAATATCAACTGGCCGCGTCCGTTCACTGTCTTTTGACAAAGCATTCAACAATGCCGCTGCCAGAATCTTGCCATCATACTGATCGGCAAGTTCCGCAGCTTCGTCCTCAACTTTGTCCAAACTGGTCTTGCCCAGTACTTCAAATGCAGCCGACTTAGCATTTTTTAAACGTGCCAAATGGGCTTCTTCAGCTGTAGGCGGCTTCAAAGCTGCCATGCGCTTGTTCGTCAGTTTTTCGATAGCTCTTAGATAATCAATTTCACCACGTACTACAAACGTGACTGAAATGCCATGATGTCCGGCACGGCCGGTACGGCCGATACGATGCACATAAGAATCCGGATCCTGCGGAATATCATAGTTGTACACATGTGTCACACCAGAGATATCCAAACCACGAGCAGCGACATCTGTTGCCACTAAGAACTGTAATTCGCCTTTCTTAAAGGAACGGAGTGTCCGCATACGTGCAGCCTGGTCCAAGTCGCCATGGATACCAGCAGCTTTATAGCCGCGCAGCTGTAATGCTTTGGTCAGTTCATCAACACGACGCTTTGTCCGGCCAAAGACAATGGCTAATTCCGGTTGTTGAACATCAAACAACCGCGACATTGCATCAAATTTCTCATATTCCCGAGTGTTAACCAAATATTGGTCAACAAGGTCAATGGTCAAGCCCTTAGAAGCGATGTGAATCTCTTCAGGGTCTTCCATGAACTTAACACCTACCCTTTTGATATCTTCCGGCATTGTGGCCGAAAAGAGCAAAGTCTGGCGTTCGTCTGGTGTATAGTGAATAATCGTCTCAATATCGTCTAAGAAACCCATATTCAGCATTTCATCGGCTTCATCCAAGACCAGCGTGTGAATAGCGCGCAAATCAATCGTGTGGCGATTCAGATGATCAATCAAACGGCCCGGTGTTCCCACCAAAACCTGTGGGTGATCTTTTAGGGCGTGGATCTGGCGGCGAATGTCATAACCGCCAAAGACAACTTGTGTCTTGATATGTTTTTCTTCACCAAGCTTATTCAGCTCTTCTTCAGTCTGCATAGCCAACTCACGTGTCGGACTGATAATCAGCGCTTGAATCCGAGGGTCTGTCGGATCAGCCTTTTCGATGATTGGCAAACCAAAGGCAGCCGTCTTTCCTGTACCGGTCTGTGCTTGGCCAATAACATCAACTCCTTGCAGGATCAAAGGAATTGTCTTTTCCTGGATCGGCGTGGCTTCATCATAGCCATGCTTTTTGACCGCAGCCAAAAGTTCTGGACTGAGTCCAAATTCTTCAAATTTCAATATTATAATCTCCTAAATTTTCGAAACGTAAATGTGCTGCTAGCAAAATCCGTTGCCTCAACGCAGCGAGTCATTCCTGTTAAGTGTACGGGATTGCTTCGCGTTTTGCAAATTATATTAATGATTGTTCGACTTTCTCCAAATGAAGACCGTGGCTCGCCTTCAAAAGAACCACATCGCCGGGTGATAATTGCGCTTTTAAATCTGTGGTTAGACGATCTAAAGACTTTTGATCATAGTGAGGCGCATTAAGATCTCGAGCCAGATTCTGCATGAGCGGGCCAACTAAGTAGACATGATCAAATCCAGCGGTTTGAATAGGCTCCTTGAGCGCCATGTGCATCGCAGCAGCCTGATCCCCTAATTCAAGCATATCGCCAAGAACCAAAAATTTATGTCCCTTTGATGGAAAAGACTGCAAAATGTGAATCGCCTCTCTAGCCGCCGTTGGGTTTGAATTATAAACATCAGAAATGATTTTCTCGCCCTGGCTGCCATTTAAAAGCTGCAAACGGTTTTTAGTCAATTGCAACTGGTCCAAACCAGTTTGAATATCGGAGGGGGTGAGGTCAAAACATTCAGCAGCTGCAATTGCTGCAGCTGTATTTTTTGCATTAAAAGCACCTAACAAATTCACTTGGTAATGCTGTTGATTGAGATCAAACGACAATGTTGAATTCGATGACACATGTTCTAGCTTGTATCTATTTTGTGCTCCCAGGCCAAATGTGATTTTTCTGCCAGCAAACTGCCCAGCGCGCGCCGTCAGCAGGGGTTCATCCCCGTCATAAATGAATGTGCCGTCTTTCTTTAAACCTGTAATGATTTCTATTTTCGCGTCTGCAATTCGCTCACGTGTTTTAAAAAAAGCGATATGTGCTTCGCCAATCATCGTAATCAAAGCGATGTCTGGTTGAATCAGGCCAGAGAGCGCCGTTAGCTGCCCAGGACGGTCCATCCCTATTTCAAATACAGCAATCTGTGTATCCTCAGGCATATCTAAAATTGTTTTTGGCAAACCGATTTCGTTATTGTTGCTTGCTTCGGTATGGTGGACACGATATTTTGTTGCCAAAATCGAGGCAATTAAATCTTTCGTTGTCGTTTTACCATTGCTGCCAGTCACGGCTATGCGAGTTGGATTAATCCGTTTCAAATAGTCTGCTGCCAATTGCCAAAAAGCAAGCTGTGTATCTTCTACCTGAATGATAGGAAGCTTGCTATCCACAAAATGATCAGCTAGAGATGCTGCAGCGCCTTTTTTGGCAGCAGCATCAATAAAAAGATGGCCATCTACGCCAGCAATTGTATAATCGGCGAATTTTTCATGTATTTTTGGATGATCATGATCAGATATAGGTAGAAACAAACCGTTCTGTCTAATTCGGCGGCTATCAAAATCAACACTTGTGACAAAAAGCTGTCGGGCCTTTCCCTCATCAATATTCAGCAGTCTGCCATGAACAATCTCGTTTACCTGACTAAGTGAATATTTCATTGTTAATGATCGCCTCTTATTGCCACTCTTTAATTTTATCGGTATTGACAACTAAACGGCAACTTTTCTTGAGCCACGGCCGAATTAAGCCTTATTTGGACCGATTTGAATAGCGTATAATTAGATTAGCTAGGTGCAGCCGCAATGAAATATTTTGCAAAAGCATGTCAACAGCTGAAAAAACAGATCAGCTGTTGAGTACGCATTGAAGATCGAAAGATTTTTGCCAAACAAAATCACAAATAAGCAAGCGGTTGTATCGTGTGCCAAGAGCTGCAAACATACAACTCCAGCAGCCGAAGGCCTTATGAATATACAGCCGAACAGTTAAATAAACCACACAATACCATTCAGTTTAAAAACAGCTTGTTTGCGATCGAAAAATATGAAAACGATTTAAGGGGTAAGCATGCTGAAAAGACTCAACGATCTGCCAAGTTGGAAAAGAAATATTTATATTCTATGGTTCGGAACCTTTATTATTGGGGTCGGATCGGGTGAGGTACTGCCTTTTTTGAGTCTCTTCACCGAAAGTCTTGGCAACTTTACTCGCTCCCAAGTCAACCTTTATTCTGGTATTGCTTTTTCATCCACCTTCTTAATGACAGCCGTTGTATCACCAATCTGGGGGCGTCTGGCAGACCGTGTTGGCCGAAAACCGATGCTGATTCGGGCGGCCTTAGGCATGGCGATTGTGTATACGCTGACCGGTTTTTCAACAAGTGTCTGGCATTTAATCGGTTTGCGCTTTCTAATGGGCTTTTTTAATGGCTATGTCTCTAACGCCAATGCCATGGTCGCAAAAGACACACCTAAAATAGAAGCCGGGCATTCCCTTGGCATTGTTGTGACCGGATATACATCAGGCGCCTTATTAGGACCACTGCTGGGAGGCGTTTTGGCCAATCTTTTTGGTTACCGAGTTCCTTTTTTTGTAACGGGTATCATTTTCTTTATTCTGACTTTTTTGACCATTTTTGGAATTCATGAAGATAAAACGACTCTGATCACAGAGAAACCTCAGGGCAAACAGCCCTCTGCTTTAAAGTCTGTGAACTTCCCATTAATGACAGTTGGCTTGTTTATCACATCCATGGTGGTCAATCTGGTGACAAATTCTATCAACCCGATCCTATCTCAATACGTCCGCGAACTGATTTCCCCGCACCTTAGCCAATTATCTGTGATTGCCGGCTTAGTGGCTGCTGCGCCAGGCATCACCGCTGTTATTTTTGCACCGCGCTTTGGCCGCTTGGGTGATCGTATCGGATCAGACAAAATTCTAATTGGCGGCTTTATGCTTGGTGTCTGTTCAATGATACCAATGGCCTTTGTGTCAAACGTCTGGATTTTATTTGTGCTTCGTCTCTTTATCGGCCTGACCAACGCCGCTATGAATCCTGCTATTCAAGCAATTATGGCACACGAAACACCACAAGAATTTACAAGCCGTATCTTTTCTTATAATCAAAGTTTTTTGGCCATGGGAAATGTGTTAGGCCCTCTGCTAGGTTCCTTCGTTGCCAATATCGTTGATTATCGCGGCGTCTTTATAGTCAGCGGCATTATGATGCTGTTGAATATGGCTAGTTTCTTTGCTTTTTCCAAGCCTCTGCGTGTACGCGCAAATAATTAAACAAAGCCATTATCTCAACAAGCCGGTCACTTTCAAATAATGTTTTGCAACACGTGCTGGCGAATAGTGGCGCACATTAACCAGATAATTCATATGCTGCATTTGTACCTGAGTAATATGGCCAGCCAAGTGGTTCAATGCGGACACAATCTTGGGATGGCTTTTTGCAAAACGTGTTTTCATCAAAGGAGCACCTTGATAAACGGGAAAAAAGTGATGCTGGTCTTTTAAGACAACCAAATGATATTGTGCCAGCTGTGAATCCGTTGTGTAGGCATCAACTAAATTGCTTTGATTGTCATTCAGGGCTTGATAACGCAAATCAGGATCCATTGAAATGGTAGGAATATTAGGCAGGTGGTAATTCTTAACCAATCCTGGCCAGCCGTCGGGCCGATCCAAAAATTCACCGGTCATGCCGGCTTTGGGATTTGGCAAATTAATCAGGTCGCTAATGTTTTTCATATGATATTGCAAGGCTAGACTTTTTTTGACTGCAATGCCATAGGTATTATTATAAGCAAGCGGTTTTAACAGGGTCAGCTGTTGTGCGGCCATGGCTTTTTTAGCTGCTTGATAAGTCTGTACCGCACCACTGCCAGTGGGTAATTTAATCGGTTCTTTGGCTAACGTCTGCGTGATTGTCCCTGTAAACTCAGGATAAAGGGATATTTTATCTGATTTTAGCGCCGAAAAGAGAAAACTCGTTTTGCCGAAGTTTGCTTTTAAGGTAACTTGTGCTTTTGGATCTGACTGCTTGATCAAATCCTGATACATATTGATTAAAATTTCAGGTTCACTACCCAATTTCCCGGCAATCACGATACGATCCTGCTGACCACTAGCCAGCGCCGGCCAAGCTGTCGCTGTTATCATGCCAAATGACACAACTGCAAGCATCGCAATTGCTAATTGTTTTGGCAGCCGGGTCGTTTGATTAATCAGCCAGCCAATCAAAATAGCCATAAAAGTAGAGGCCAAGGCACCAATTATAATCAGATTTGTGTTATTCCGGTCAATGCCCAACAAGATGAAATCACCCAATCCACCACCACCTACCAGTGCTGCCAAAGTAGCTGTACCGATTGTTGTGACAGCTGCCAGACGAATGCCGGCAATAATGGCGGGCTTGGCCAGAGGCAGTTCGATTGACCTTAAAATTTCAAATCGTGAGAGTCCTAAAGCACGGCCAGCTTCGACAAGGCCGGGGTCTACCTCTTTTAAGCCTAAATAACTGTTTTGGAAGATTGGCAGCAGAGCATAAACAGATAAGGCAATCAGTGCTGGCATAAAACCAATCCCAACTAACGGAATCAGCAAGCCTAATAAAGCTAAACTAGGAATCGTCTGCAAGCTGCTAGTAGCTTGCAGCAGCCATTCTACGAGACGAGCATGACGAGAAACATAAATCGCTAAAGGAATCGCGATCAAAGAAGCAATCAAGAGTGCAAAGAAAGTCAGCTGCAAATGCTGCCATAAAGCTAAATAAAATTGTGATTGACGATCCAAAAAAGTATTGATCATAGATATCCTTATTTTAAGTCAGAATAAAAAAATCCCAGCGGTTTAAAATAGACCCATGAACAAAAACAGACTCGAAGCTTTCACAGACGCCATTATTGCCATATTGGTAACCATTATGGTCTTGGAATTTCATGTTCCTCACACCGCTAGCTGGCAAGCCTTAGTGCAGGAAAATGGCGTCTACTTCCTCGCTTATATCATTGCTTTTGCTGATGTCGGGGTTTCTTGGTACAACCATCATTATTTATTCGCTATTGCCCAAAGAATCAATAAAAACGTTTATTGGTCAAACATGTTATGGGTTCTCGCTTTATCCTTGATTCCCTTTGCAGTAGCCTTTATCGGAGCACACCCCAATAGCAGGGTGCCGGCCATTTTTTATTTATTGGTCAATGCTGCTTGGGCGGCGAGTTATTTAAATCTTTCCAAACAAATCGCGGCTATCAATCAAGAAAGTGCGGAGGCCATCAAGCAAATGCCCGTATATAAATTCTTGCGTTCTATCTGGTGGATTGCTTACCCAATATCGCTGATTATCTTATTTTTCTGGCCGCCAATCGTGCTGCTTCTAGCTGCTGTAGAGATTACAATTACGGCGTTTAAGTCCAACAATCCAGAACTCGACAAACTGGAAAAATAGCACGATAACTATAGTATTTTGCCACTAACAGAGAATTGATAATCCTTTAAAAAGTGTTTAAACTGAAGGTATGGAAAACGCATACAATACAATTTTAATTGCGACCGACGGCAGTAAAGAAGCAACAGATGCCTTCAAAAAAGCCGTCACAATGACCCTGCTGCATGGTGAGGATACCAAGCTCGTTATTACGCATGTGATTGATACTCCTTCACTGCAATCTATGGGCACCTTCGATGATACTTTTCTAGAAAAATTGACTAAAGAAGCCACAGAAGATCTTGAAAAACTGAAAAAAGAGGCTATAGCAGCCGGCGTCAAAGATGTACAGATTCACGTGGAATATGGGTCTCCCAGACAGCTGATCGCTTATCAGATTCCAAAAAAATATAATGCCGATCTGCTTATCCTTGGTGCTACCGGCTTAAATCAATTTGAAAAACTGCTGATCGGTTCAGTTACGTCCTTTGTTGTCCGGAATGCTAAAATCGATGTTCTGATCACAAAATAAAAACGTATCCACTTGTTGAACGCGTTTTTTGTTTGACCGTTTTTAGGCTTTCAGCGTTAAAGCGTTCGCTGCGACCACGATCGAAGACAGAGCCATCAAAATCGCGCCGACGGCCGGTGATAAAACGATACCAATTGGAGCTAATACGCCAGCTGCCAGCGGAATAGCAATTAAGTTATAACCGGCTCCCCACCACAGATTCTCAATCATCTTTTTAGTCGTGGCCTTTGCAATATCAATAAAACGGATAACATCAGATGGGTCAGATTTAACCAGAACGACATCGGCTGAATCAATTGCTACATCAGTACCAGCACCAATGGCAATTCCCACGGTAGCACGAGCCAGACTTGGTGCATCGTTGATACCATCACCAACCATCGCAACCTTATGTCCTTTTTCTAAAAGAGATGCAATGATTTTTTCCTTATCATCAGGCAATAATTGCGGGTAGACATCCTCAATGCCCAAGTTGGACGAAACAAGCGCAGCGGCACCAGCATTGTCGCCGGTCAGCATCGCAGGTTTGATACCGCGTGTCTTTAACGCAGCAATAAACGTCTTGGCGTTGGATCGAATCTGATCACCTTGTGCAACATACGCTAGTGCTTTTTCGGCGTGTACCAAGTATGATAGAGAATTTCCTTGGGCCTCTAATTGATCATTTTTTTGCTGATCAAAAGCGATCCCTTGCGTCTTAAGATATTTTGCTGAAACCACAAGATATGGCTGGCCATCAACTATACCAGACAATCCGGCGCCGGGAATGGTTTTATAATCAGAAACATTAGTTAAGGGTAATTGCTGATGTTTAGCAAAACTGATGATGCTTTTGGCCAAGGGATGACTGGATGCCTGCTCCAAGCTTGCAATAATTGCTAAAGTCCGATCATCGCTGTAATCATTGACGACAAATTTACCTTCTGTTAAAGTACCAGTCTTGTCCAAAGCAATCGTATCCAACTTAGTCGCATCTTCAATCGCTTGACGGTTGCGCACGAGCAGCCCTGTCTGAGCACTAATCGATGTGGAACGGGCAACCACTAGCGGAATCGCGATTCCCAAAGCATGCGGGCAGGCAATCACGAGAACGGTAACCAAGCGCTGCAGCGCACTGTCAAAATCATGTGTGACCAACAGCCAGATAACAAAGGTCAGAATTCCGACCACCAGCGCAACATAAAATAGCCAGGAAGCAACTGTATCGGCCATGTTTTCGGATTTCGATTTCTGCTTTTGAGCATTACTGATCATTTCCATGACTTGTGCCACAAAACCAGATTCGCCAGTACCAGTCACCTGCACTTGCAAACTGCCGTCCCCATTCAAGGACCCGCCAATGACTCGGTCACCAACTTTTTTGGCCACGGGCCGGCTTTCGCCAGTCAGCATCGACTCGTTAACTGCAGATGATCCGCTAATAATTTTGCCGTCAACGGGTACCTTTTGACCATTTTTAACGAGTACCGTATCACCGATTTTAACTGTAGACAAAGGCATCAGCATTTGATGACCGCCAGCATGAATCACAATGGCTTGAGCTGGGAGTAATTCAGCCATTTTTTCAACAGCACTGCCAGCTTTATTTGTGGCGGTCTGCTCAATCCAATGCCCTAAAAGCATGACATCGATCAAAGTAGTCAGCTCCAGCCAAAAGTCCATCCCCATGCCGGTAACGAGGGCATATACACTATAAAGATAAGCCACGATAATAGCCATGGCAATCAAACTCATCATCGCCGGCTTGTGCATTTGTAATTCCATGCGAGCATGTTGAAGAAAGAGACCACCGCCATATACGAAAATGACGGTCGCAATCACAGCTGCGAGCCATTGAGAAGCCGGAAAAAGAATGATCGGCGTTTTGAGCAAACCCATCAGATTTGATAAGAGCAGAACTGGAATTGTGAGAACCAACGAAACCCAAAATTTACCCTTAAAATCGGCGGCGGCCATCATATCAGCATGATCCATCTTCATACCTGGCATATCATGATGCTGGGCATGGCTGCTCATATCATCCACGTCCATATCCATGTGAGCCATTTTCATTCCTGACATACTATGGCTGTGATCAGCAGCTTTAGGGGGCATATCCATATGCTGATGCATATCGGCCATGGACTTGTTTTCACCACTATCAGATTTACCCATATCCATATTTTTCATATCATCCATGCTCATTTGCAGGCCATTCCTTTCCCCGGCAGACAATCGCAAGCTACCATATCAGGTGCATCAACTTTTTTTGCTGTCAATATAGTGATCATTTCGTCAATGTCGGACTTGGAAATATCCGTGTCCTCTACTAAATGTGTTAAAACCATGCCTTTTTTCATCGCACACATCGAGCTGAATAAATCATCCCCAGCACTCAGCATGGCATCGCTTTCAGAAATTAAAGGCGCAAAACTTCGGCCGCGAACAACACCGTCATCGGTCAAGTAGCCTTTGTTTTCTAAACGCCGCATTAAGGTCTTAACAGTCGAAGGCTGCCAATCTTCCTGCTGGTCCAAATTCTCAATTACCTCAGCCGTAGTCGCCGAACCAAGAGACCAAATAATCCGCATCACACGCCATTCAGCATTTGAGATAGGTTCTTTTTTTAAGTTTACATTTGTCATCTAATTAAAAGTCTACACTTGTAAACTAAAATGTCAATAAAAAACACTCTTTCGAGTGTTTAATTCTTTAATAAAAACTTGGTTTGGCAAAATTAGTATTCGGTTCAACAACACCATTGGATTCGCGAATGCCCAACTTCGGATCTTTGATCAGATCAATCACATATTGAGAAACAGCCTGGCGCGCAACCTGAGCCCCAATTAAAGGCTGTCCTTTCTTTTGAATCTCGTATTTATGATTGCCATCCTGATCATACAGCCAGGTCATACGCATGTAGGTATAGTCAAGATCGGAGTTTTCCAATTCCGTCACAGCTTGTTTATGTGGACGGTAACCAGACCCGATCATCATCTGATTCCATTTGCCAAAGGCGGCGGCTACTTCATCATAGACACCAAGTAGTCCGGCAACGATTAAACGCTTTTTACCTAGTTGATCCATGACTGCAATCACATTTTTAATCGCGATTGGATCGTCAAAATCCATAAAAACAACATCCGCATCAGCGATGGCCATTTTCACATCCGTGGCTTTGCTGGCATCACCATCGACAAGACGCACACGCGGCGCACTGTCAGTCAACAAACGCTGTGTTGCCTGACGCGCAAATAAGATTAATTCGGCATCTGTCTGATCCTCTAACATTGGAATCAAAAAACGTGGAATATGTCCAGCAGCACCGATAATTGCAACTTTCATTTTTCCTCCTTATAAAAAAATCGAACTGTTAAGTCCGATTTTATGAAACACATGATTAGCCTTTGTGGCTTTGAATTTCTTTTCTTGCTGCAGCATCCAAGTTGTAGAAAGAATTGATTCCTTTATAAACCGAAACACCTTCAGGTTCGCCCTGATTCAATTCATCTTCAATTCTCATTAACTGGTTGTACTTAGCAATACGATCAGTACGGCTCATCGAACCAGTCTTGATCTGACCTGCGTTAGTCGCAACAACTAAATCAGCAATCGTGGTATCTTCAGTCTCGCCGGAACGGTGAGAAACAATTGCGGTATAACCAGCTTCTTTGGCCATCTCAATGGCTTCAAAAGTCTCGGTCAAAGTACCGATTTGGTTTAATTTGATTAAGATCGCGTTAGCAGCGCCAAGTTCGATACCCTTCTTCAGGTAATCAGTGTTTGTAACGAAGAAGTCGTCACCAACAATCTGAACTTTTTTACCAAGGGTCTTGGTTAATGTTACCCAGTCGTCCCATTCGTTTTCATCCAACGGATCTTCAACAGAAACAATTGGGTACTTGGCAACCAATCCTTCGATATACTTTTCAAAGTCTGGTGCAGTGAACTCTTCGCCGGTCGACCACTTCAACTTGTACTTCTTGGTATCAGCATCATACAATTCAGATGCAGCTACATCAGTTGCCAAAGCAATATCTTCACCCGGCTTGTAACCAGCTGCCTCAATAGCCTTGACCAAGAATTGTAAAGGCTCTTCATTGTTGGCAAAGTCAGGGGCAAATCCGCCTTCATCGCCAACACCGGTATTTTTGCCAGCAGCTTCCAATAACTTCTTTAAGTTATGGAAAGTCTCAGATCCCATACGAATAGCTTCTTTAACTGACTTAGCGCCGACAGGCATAATCATAAATTCCTGAAAATCAACTTTGTTGTCAGAGTGCGCACCACCATTGATGACATTCATCATTGGTGTTGGCAAAACGTAAGAATTTGGTCCGCCCAAATACTGATACAAAGGCAAACCGGATTCTTCAGCGGCTGCACGGGCAACCGCAATCGAAACTGACAAAATGGCATTAGCGCCAAGCTTGCCTTTATTCGGTGTACCATCCAAAGCGATCATGGCCAAGTCGATGCCCCGCTGATCGGCGGTATCAAACTTGCCGACCAATGCTTCGGCGATCGGGCCATTGACATTAGCAACGGCTTTTGTAACACCCTTTCCTTGATAGCGGCTTTTATCGCCGTCACGCAATTCAACAGCTTCATGCTCTCCAGTAGATGCACCTGAAGGTACAATTCCGCGGCCAAAGAAACCGTCTTCTGTGTAAACTTCAGCTTCAACAGTAGGATTTCCACGTGAGTCAAGAACTTCACGCGCATAAATACTTGCAATTAATGACATTATTTTCCTCCATGCAACACCTAATATTTTAACAGACCTTTACATGTGAAAAATCTAAATGTAAATAAAAACACAATCAAACCTGATTGTGTTTCAACAAATTTAATAGCGTTTAGAAAACTTTTGGCCTTCCAGCTTCGTACCCTTGGTATTGGCCAAGTCCGACTCAGTTTTTGTTGGGCTTTTATAAACAGTCTCGCCATCCGGTACAACTACCAATTCCGTCTCGGGATCAAAGAAATGGGCATTGGGCATTTCAAAAGTCAGCTCAGCCTCATCGCCTGTTTGTGAAATTTCTCTAGCGCCCACACGAGCGACGAACTGCTGGCTATCAAGCTGGAAATAGTACATCGTCTCAGCACCTAAAGGTTCTACAAGATCCAAACGGACTTTGACAGTATCACCAGGATATGTGTCCTTGGCGATCGGTTCTGTGTGAATATCCTCCGGCCTAATACCAAAGATAATCTCTTTGCCTTCATAACCGCGTTCTTTTAGAAAATGAGCAGTCCCTTTTGGCATTGTGAGCTGGATTTTTTTGTCCTTGGAAACCAGTTGAGTACCAGACACTGTGAGGTTCAAAAAATTCATTGACGGCGAACCCATAAAACCAGCAACGAATTTGTTGCCTGGATGATTATAGAGGTCTTCTGGCGACCCGTCCTGCTGGATGACACCATGGTCGATCAAGACAATGCGATCGGCCATCGTCATCGCTTCGATCTGGTCATGCGTCACATAAATAAAATTGTTGCCTAATTCCTGATGCAGTTTGGCAATCGTCGAACGCATCTCAACACGCAGCTTAGCATCCAAATTGGATAAAGGTTCATCCAGCAACATGACTTTAGCATCGCGCACCATAGCGCGTCCCAGTGCAACACGCTGACGCTGTCCACCTGATAAATTAGCTGGTTTGCGATCCAAAAAATCTGTTAAACCCAGCAGGTCAGCTGCTTTATCCACAGCCGCTTTAATTTTGTCTTTAGGCTCTTTGCGCAGTTTCAAACCAAAAGCCATATTGTCAAAGACGGTCATGTGCGGGTATAGCGCATAATTCTGGAAAACCATTGCAATGCCGCGGTTCTTGGGTTCGACATCGTTCATCACTTTGCCATCCATTTTGAATTCACCGCTCGTAATATCTTCCAAGCCGGCAATCATACGCAGGACAGTCGATTTACCGGATCCCGAAGGACCGATAAAAACTGTAAATTCACCATCCTTAATTTGCAGACTATAATCAGGAACAGCCGCCACGACCTGCCCAGGGTAAATCTTGCGTATGTGTTCCAACGACATTTCAACCATATTATTCTCCTTGGGGAAGACATAATTTGCTAGCTGCACCACCGCTTGGCAGCTTCCCATTCATCTCAGAGTTTCATGATTTTAGACTAGCATCAATATGTCGTGTTAATCTAAAAACGCTTTAATTATAAAAGAAAATGCAATTAATGTAAACGTTTTCATTCATTTTTTAACAACTGCTGCGCGCTGCATAATTTTAACCAGTTCCCAAAAAGTCTGAAAGTCCAGCGAGGCCCTGCCAACTAAGCTGCCATCAATATCCGGCTGAGCGATAAGATCGGCCAAGTTATCTCTGTCGACAGACCCGCCGTAAAGAATTCTGATTGCTTGTGCGGTCGGTGCGCCATAAAGACGGCGAACCGTTTTTCGAATCTGCTGGGCAACATCTTGTGCGCCCTTGGTACTGGCTGACATGCCGGTACCAATCGCAAAAGTAGGTTCAAAACCAATAATGATCCCTTTCATCTGCTCTTCTGTGATACCTTCCAGAACCGGTTCGACCTGTTCCATCTCTTCAACGTCCACAATCACGTCCAAACCATCATTCAAAGCTGTCCGTACTTTTAAATTCACGGTCGAATTGGTCTCGTTGAACAATTCCCGCCTTTCAAAATGGCCGAGCATGACGTAATCAACACCAATATTAGCCAGTGCTTTAGGAGAAGTTTCGCCTGTAAAGGCGCCGAAATTCTCCCAATGCGCATTTTGAGCAACGATCGAAATAGGGCTGTCGTCCGCTATTTTAATTAAGTCGGGTAAAAACAAATCTTGGGCAGCAATGCCAACTTCGACAGTCTGGTTATGTCCTAAGCGAGCAAGCAGTTTCTGCAAAAAAAGATCAGCTTGATCACGTAAAAAATTCATCTTCCAATTAGCAACGATAATCGGTTTTCTCATATTTCCATTATAGTTGAGTTATGAATTGGGTGACCTTGACAGTTGAACCTTGGATGCCGATAGGCGCCGACAAAGCCAAAGAAGATTTTGCACAGATTGCAGCGGCGACGGGTTTTCGTGTTTTGAAAATTGATCGTGCCAGAAAAAAAGCCGATTTAGTCGGTGCCCAGCCAGGTGATTTGATCATCCATCAATATCCGAGCTATCTCGGTGACGACTGGGAACTGGCTTTTGAACACGAACTGCAGCAGAAAGGTATTCTGTTTGGTGTTCTCATTCATGATTTTGAGCCTTTGCGTTTACCAGCTCAAGCAGAAAATTCGGCTGCTTTTCAAATCATGCATCAAGCTGATTTTTTAATCGTTCACAATCAGCGTATGGCAGACCGATTTTCAAGCATTAATGCACATATTTTTAAGATTCAGCTCTTTGATTACTTAACCGAGCATACGATTCCGGAGAAAAAAACCATCCACCACGCACTGCTTTATGCAGGCAGCTTGGCCAAAGCCGCTTGGCTGAAACATTATTCCCTGCCAATTCCTTTAACAGTCTTCGGTCGGGTTCCGCGCGCTTGGGACTTTTCAGTATCTAAAACCATCCAAATCAAGAATCCTATAGATCCGTCTATCTTACCCGCTTCCTTGCCGGCTGCCTGGGGACTTGTCTGGGATGAGGATTTGGATCCGAACAAGACACACTATCAAGACTACGAAAAAATTAATTCACCGCATAAGTTAAGCCTTTATTTAGCAGCCGGAATTCCCATTATTGTCTGGCAGCGGTCTGCTTTGGCCGAATTTGTTCGAGAACACAGGTTAGGTCTGCTGATTAATGACCTCACCGATATTAGCGAAGACGCACTATCACATTGTCAGATTAATTTTGACCAGTTATCTAAAATTTCTAAACAATTACAGCGAGGTTATTTTAGCCAAAAAGTTTTGCAAAAAGTGATTGACATGAAAAAAGCTATCCCAGACGGTTGTCGTCCAAAATAGCCTGCATTTCTTTTTCAATTTCTGGTGGTTTTTTCCATTCCTCCCAGCTGGTCATCGAAAAACCGGGGTCGGAATAGTGTGCATTAATGTATTTTTCTACTTTATCCACGTGGTTAGAGTGAGGAATATTGAGTTTTAATATTCTAACCTGTTGAATGAAATGTTTTTCAGCAGCATATTCGGCTCTGCCATTCATAATCACGTTGCCCAATTCCTCATAGGTCGTGCCGTCCAGGCGTGTAATCTCCTGGACGAGATCAAACACCATATAATTAGCCATTAATTCCCTCCTGAACTTGAGTTTGCTGAACGAGATGTCAGCGTTACTTCGACAATTCTAGGTGAAATTTCCGTGACACCCTTGGGCAGCGGCAGTCTAATTGTCAGTACACCGCCGGTATTGCTGACTTTGTTGACGTTTACGGTTATTGGAATGGAATCGATGCGGTCAATCACAGAACGATCACCTGTAATCTGCACACTCGAAGTGCTCAAGGTGACATTATATGTCGAAATCGCGCGCGATCCGGTAAATGTCGGATTTAAAGAAACAGTCTTGGTTTCGCGCGTACTATTATTAACGGCATACTGGCTGGTGACATCCAAAGTGGCGATCACGGTACCAGGGTTGATTTCAACAGACACAACGGAACCATTGCGGTCCACTGCCTTCAAGGGCACATTGCGCGTGATACTGGATTGTGTATTGGCCGGCACATCAAGGTTGGTAGACAAGTGGTCAACTATTTTCACTAAATCGCTGGGGCCAACCACTCTGGCTCGGCGCTGAGAAACTTTAAATCCTGAAACAACATACCTGCTGGCAATATTGTCACGATTATAGGTCGAAATAATCGGTACCATTTTAGATACTTTGCGTGAGACGTTAACTGTCAAAGTCGATGGATCTAATTTTGTTACCAAAGTATCTGACAGACCAGTCAGCCTGACAGTGACTCTTTGAGAACCAATTTTTGGATTCCTCAGATTGACCGTTGCACGGATTGTTCTAGAATTTTGAGCCGCCGTGACCAGTCCGGATGGTCCAGTAATATTCACACGAACACTCTGAGGAACACCTGAAAGATAGTATTTATTGTCATTAATTATGGCATTTAAAGGTACGTTCAGGTCAGCAGTCTGCGTTGTAATTAATTGATTTTGACGATTTCGATTTCCCCGAACATTGCCGATCGTACCCGTTACATAGACAAATAATACGATTGCCAGAACAAGCGTTGCAAGCAGCTGAAACCATTTGGTTCGCAAGAGTGAATTAATGGTTTTCATTAGAATCCCCTCCCTTAGATCGATTTCGGTTGTTTTTTTTCATCGGCCCAGCAACCCAGGCTGTTAAATTAGCAAAAATATCGCTTTGATTTTTTTCATTCTCTGGAATCAAACGTTCCCTTAAAAATTGATCATATTGCTCAGGTTTTAAGCTGCGGTGAAGAACACCTTTATGGGCCACTGAAACTTCACCCGTCTCTTCGGATACGATGATAACAATTGCATCCGTGGATTCAGCCAGGCCCAGTCCAGCCCGGTGACGAGTTCCTAAGTCTTTTGAAGTCGTCGGATCGCTTGAGAGCGGCAGATAGGCTGTAGCGGCTACTAGACGATCAGCCCGAATAACTGCCGCACCATCGTGAAGCGGGGTGTTTGGAATGAAGGTGTTAATCAAAAGCGCCGAACTAACACGCGCATCCAGTGCAATCCCTGTCTCGATAATATCTGAGAGACTTGTTTTTTGTTCAATGGCAATCAAAGCACCAATCCTGCGGCGGGACAAATATGGCAATGCCTGGTCTAAGGCTGTCATCACAATTTCTTCAGAAGGTACCGAAGGACCAGAGGGCCTAAAAAAAGACCGCGTCCCTAAGTTCTCCAAAGCACGCCTGATTTCTTGCTGAAATAGAACCACCAGTGCTATCGGGCCCCAATTGATAATCTGATCCAAAAACCAAGAAATTGTCTCCAGGCCAACCCACCAAGCCACCAAGCGCACGACAATTAAGATGACAATTCCGCGAACCAGCTGCATAGCGCGCGTTCCGCGAACCCAGTTAGCGACGTTGTAAAGCACAAACCAGACCACGAGAATATCAATCAAATGAACAAAATTTTCATATGTAAAGATATTTGATAAATCCATTGATTTTAGTATAACTTAACTGCCGTTGGCAGAAAGTGCCGAGGTCTCGGCAAAATTAATCTCTTGCAGTAAAGTCAGGCCAAGCTGCCTGGGAATACGATGTGTTTCAAATAACCGTTTGACTGCATCACGCTCAGCATCAATAGATGTCAGCGAAAAAGCCAGAATCAGCGCATCGTAATTGCGGTTAAATCGTTTGCTGGCCTTGATACGCGATAGCCAGCTTCGATAGTTGATGATTGTGTTAAAAGCTGCCTGACGGTCAAGTTTGTCCAATGTCTGCTGCTCTAAGTGCCCTGCCAGTGCCTTAATACCAGCCTTGGCACGTGCACGATGGACTGCAGCGTTTTCCTTTTTTGCTTGTGCGGCGTTAATCCGGCTGACCTGCAATTCGGTCATCTGCATCATGCGCCGAATCACACGTAAAAACCATTGAAAAGAAAAACTTCGCCGATGACCGATATCACGCAAAGACCAGCGCACGCCTCGCATATTGGCATGGTAAACAGCTGCAGAAATTTTCTTTTGACTATATATTTTTTCAATCGCCTCAACTTCAGCCTGCAGCGCGATCACACGGAAATCCTGCTCGCGTATAGCTAGTTTCTTAGCACCTGGCAAACGGCTTTTAAGCTGTAAATCGTTGATTTTCTGCTGACGCTCAAACACAAGATCGTAGATAGCAGCTTGTTTAGGGTCGACCACTTCGCCGCCGAATTCCGAATCATGCAGCTGAAATTTGAGTGCTTGAATGCCTGATTGTAATTGAAAGATACGGGCTTCGGTCTCACTGATATATTTATATTGACGTTCCTTTTGACCAAGCTCATTCAAATTAAAATCGGCTTCTTGATTCATCAGCTGAATATCACTCGGCAAAGTCGAAACCGGCCCTGAGAGCTTTGTCAGAATCGGCAGCATAATTGATGCAACAATCAGAGAGAAAATAACGACAACAGCTGCGATGAAGACCATCAGATAGTAATGTGGAAAGACACGGCCGGAGACCATTTGAATTGACAGCACAGCAGCGAGTGCGATCGCACCACGGACACCGGAAAACGCCATAATCATCGTTTGCACAATAGTTGGTTTTGGATTTGTTTTGATATTTCTTTTGTAGCTGATATATTCGTTAATATAAGTCCAAACCGCCCGAATGACAAAGATAATGCACCAAACTAAAATGCCATATAGAATGCCTGTAACCAGATTCAGCTGATCATTGATAATCGCGTCCTCATAGGCATGAGGCAGCTCCAAGCCCAAGATAATAAAAATCGTGCCGTTCAAAACAAAGGCCAGAGCCCGCCAGATCGTTTCGGACAAAACGTTGAATTCAAAACTCGCATTGTAATCAGCATTATTGCGTAATTTTGTCAAAATCCCGGCCACAACAACCGCCACAACGCCCGAAGATTGTTCTAGATCTTCGGCGATATAAAAGATCAAAAAAGGCGCCAAAATACTGATAATAACCTGCATGATTTCGTCGTTAGCACCATGCTGACGGATGATTTCCCGTGCCCAGTCAATCATAGAAATCAGCAAAAACCCTGTCAACGCGCCAACAATCGTAATATATATAAAATTAAAAAAGGCATCATGCATGACAAATGAACCTAGCATCGTGGCAGATACTGCATATTTAAATGCCACCAGACCTGAAGCATCGTTGAGCAGACTTTCACCCATTAAAATGTGCAGTAGATTGTCTGGGATTTTGATACGGGACAGAATCGTCCCAACAGATACAGGATCTGTTGGTGACAAAGCCGCCGCTAGGGCGATACTAACAGATAATGGTAAGATCGGTATCAACACATGAATCAACCAGCCGCCGCCAAGAGCTGTGACAAATACAAGGACAAAGGCGTTTGCAATAATCGGCGCACGCAGCTGCCAAAGTTCCCGTTTAGGAAAACGCCAGGCATCATTAAAAAGGAGCGGTGCAATAAAAATAAGTAAAAACCATTCGGTATCCAAGCCAATGGTCTCTTCAATGAAAAAAGATAACCCGACACCACAGACGATCTGTAATAGGCTGACTGGAAGCAAAGGAAAAAAATGAGCCAATAAGCTGCTGGCAACAATTAAAGATATAACAATTGGAAACAGCAGTAATAAGTCCATTAGTTTTCAGCGAATCCTTTCCCGATCATTTTGATTTCTAATTCCATATTGATATCCTGATTCTGTTTGATCGTGTGCTTGACTAAGTTGATAAGTCTGACATAATCTTCGGTGCTGGCATGATCGACGTTGACAATAAAATTCGCATGTTTCGTGGATAACTGAGCACCACCGATACGAATACCCTGCAGGCCGGCATCTGCCACCAGTTTACCTGCGTAAAATCCTTGCGGCCGTTTGAAAACAGAACCATTGGAGGGTAGATTCAAAGGCTGTTTACTAATCCGCCGAAAATTAAAATCATCCATCCAGCGCCGGATAACAGCCTTATCATCAGGTGCCAGCTCAAAGACCGCTTGGAGAATATAATAACCATTTTGCTGAATACCTGAATTACGGTAAGAAAAACCCAGCTGTTCTTTGGTCAAAACAAGCGAGTGGCCGGCATGATCCAAAGCGATAACACTTTTCAGCACATCGGCCGTATTGCCGCCATAAGCACCAGCATTCATATAAACAGCACCACCGACTGATCCTGGCAGTCCAGCCGCCCACTCCAGACCCGACAGCCCATGCTCATAGGCAAATTCGGATACTTGAATCATATCAATTCCAGCATCGGCGATAATTTCATTGCCGCGGATTTGAATCTGCTTCATTTTGTCCATGATAATAATCAGACCGGCAACACCTTGATCCGATATCAGCATATTGCTAAGCTGTCCCAACACGTGCACCGGAATATCTTGATCAAAAGCTGCCTGGATTAGACGTTTTGTCTCCTGACTATTCTTGGGAAAAGCCAAATAATCAGCCTTGCCGCCAACCTGAGCAAAAGCGTACTCAGCAATAGGTTTGTCCTTATAAATCTCAATATCTGAAAATTGTTTAGTAAAATCTGCGATAACTTGATTTTATCATTGCAGGCAAACTTGGTTTAGACTGGTTTTATGAACTTTATTTCATGGAATATCGACAGCTTGAATGCCGCGATCGAACATAAATCACCCCGCGGCGAACTCACTTTTGCGCTGTTATCTCAGATAGCCGCCCAAAAGCCGGACTTCTTTTCTATTCAAGAAAGTAAATTACCAGTTACCGGTCTCAACGCTAAACAAACACAGGTTTTAAACGATCTGTTTCCGGGTTATTGCACTTTTGTGAGAAATAGTACGCCACCAGCCAAAAAAGGCTATGCCGGCGTGATTACCTTGGCAAAAGAACAGCCGATTTCTTTCAATTGCCCAACAATTGACGCACCGGACACAATGGATGAAGAAGGGCGCATTATTTTACTGGAATACCCGGATTTTTATCTCCTGAATGTTTATACGCCTAATTCAGGTGATGGTCTAAAACGTCTCGAGATGCGCGGTCTATGGGATGACAATTTTCGTGTCTATGTCAGCCAGCTGGCCGAAAGAAAAGCCGTTATCTTCTCCGGTGATTTAAATGTTGCCCACGAAGAAATTGATTTGAAAAACCCGTCAACCAACCATCAGTCAGCCGGTTTTACGGATCAGGAACGAGCTAAGTTTACTCAGCTTTTAGAAGCAGGATTTACAGATACCTGGCGTTTTCAGCACCCTGATGATATTGCTTATTCTTGGTGGAGCCAGCGAAATCGCATGGCTAAGCCAAACAACGCCGGCTGGCGGATTGACTACTATCTAGTCAGCAGCACGTTAAAAGATAAAATAAAAAAAAGCGGCATGATTGACAGTGGTACTCGTGCAGATCATGCGCCGATTTATTTACAAATGGCCTTTGATTAGTTCAAGTTTTTTCTCGCAGACAAATCTCCGTCATCTCTGGCGACTTTTCTAAGTTCGGTTTTCATCTGCTGTTCCAAGGCAGCCAGATCGTTTTCAGCCGCCAAACGCCGTTCGTGACCCTGATTTTGAATTTCGATCGTCTGTTGAATTGTTTCAATCAAATTCTGCTGAGATTTCTTTAATGTATCAACGTCAATCACGCCGCGCTCTGTTTCCTTAGCTGTATCCAAGGCAGATTGTTTTAGCATTTGAGAATTTTGTTCCAATAAATGATTGGTGGTTTCCGAAACAGCTCGTTGTGTGTTGATCGCATCACGCTGCTTAAATAAGGTCAATGCGATGGCAATCTGGTTTTTCCATAGTGGAATAGCTGTATTAATTGATGATTGAATTTTTGTCGATAACTGCCGGTTTGTCGTTTGAACAAGGCGAATTTGCGGCGCTTGCTGAATCGCAATTTGCCGAGTCAGCTTCAAGTCATAATTGCGTTTCTCCAAGGTGGCAAGCGTCTGGGCAATATCCTGGACCGTCTGGGCATCTAATTGATTCTGTGTTTTTTCGGCCCGCTTTTGAGCTGCAGTCAGAATATTTTCCCGAATATCTTTCTCTTTTAATTCCGCTCCGGCAATGTAGAGATTGAGCCGATTGTAGTAGTCAAGGTTTTTAGCGTATAAGCCTTCCAGCATTTTGTTGTCGGCAAGTAAACCCTTTTGCTGATCCGATAATTGTGCAGCAGCACGATCAATCTGCTGACCGACTTTCTCATATTTTGCACGCACTTCTAGAGCTGAACGCCGTACGCGCCCAAAAATCTTAGAAATCAAGCCGGCTTTTTGCGGCGCCAGTTCATCTGGTTTTGACTCATTGATTGTCACAACTAAATCGCGCAGATTATCGCCGATACTGCCTAAATCTTTATTTGAAACACTGTTCAAAACGTTCTGGGAAAAATCGGAAATTTCTTTTTGGACATCAGACCCATAACTAACAATCTGTTCAGGATCCAAGCCATCCAGCTGTTTGGAAATTTCTCTGGCTTGCTTTTGTTCTTCTGGACTCAAAGTTGGCAAAATAGCTCGCTCAGGCGACTTGTTTCCTGTCTTTTCAATTTCGTTATCACCGTTTGCCATTTGTCCTCCTAGACTGTCATACTTATATGTCTGCTATGTGCTTTTAACGACTGGATGTGCGTATACAGTTTCCCGACACTGAGTGAACTCGTATACATTTCACTACTGTTCTCATCCCCAATAATCAGACGAATAGCTTTTTGGCCAGCCAGCTGCAGTTTTAATTCTAGTCTGCTTGGCGCCTTTAAATCATCAACTTTAATATCACTTATATTTTGCCAGGAAATCAGTGATAACAATAAGTCATCTTGACCGGATTTTCTTGGGCTAGCGGGTTCTAACCCATAGGCCGTAAAAGAAGCAAAAGGCTGTCTGCCTTGTGATTGTCTTTTAAAAATGGCGACAGGAGATAAATCACTGCTGTCGGCTGAATGTTTGGCTGAACGCGTCCGATCGAAATATGCGTCAATTTTTTCCTTTGCCTTATCCAAAGCTGCACTGCCATTATCGAAAACATAATTCGTCAGCTTGTCTAGACGATCATCCGGCTGCGCCTCATCAGTTGTTTGGCTGTCGGCTTGTTTTTGGTCAATCGGATCTTGGCCGCCGGATTTGATGTAACTATCAACAATCTTTTTCAGTTCTGGAATCGCGATATTTTTGACTTCGTTTTGTTTAATCGTAAATGACCCATCAAGCGTGGCCACATATAACTGATAATTTAAGCCTTCTGTCTGTACTTCTGTGTAGTAAATCCGCGGCCATTCATAAATAATCTTGTGACGGAAAAAATAGCGGTGATCAACACGTGCCAGACAGAAATCCGTAATTTCTAAAGAAGTCCAGCGTTTAAAAGCCGTAATCAAAAAATAACCTGCAATGATGAACAGCGTCAGTTCCAAAGTATAGATTGGCCATCCGCCGATATTTCTCGCCGTAAAAAATCCAATCGGCAGCAAAGCGGCAGCTGCTGGAAACAGTTTCCACCAGTCATAGCGGTAAATCAATATACCGGTCTCTTTCTTTTCTCTTTTTAAGGCTCTTTTCTTCGCAGCACGATTATTTTTCACAATCTGCCGATAAATTACATAAATAATCGCTGCTGGAATGACAAAAGCCATTGCCGCTCCAATCAAGCTGGCCGCGATATTGAATAGAACGTAGATGCCGATAATCCACCAAAAAATTTTCCAAAAAGACTTCATGCCTATATTTTATCGGAATCCGAGAACAGTTTCCGGCCTCCTAATAAAAACAAAATAAAAACCGTCGTATAAACGGTTTAGCGACGGTTTTATGCTTGTTTTGCCTTATCTTGAGACTGTTTTTTGTCCTCATTGAGCTTGATTTTTGCAAATAGGCTATCCATTAACGGATCACTCTCGCCCATTTCGGCAGTCTTAATCGACTCAAACTTTTCTTTTTTCTTTTTTGCCATTTTCATCACCTGTATCTAGTCTCATTTTGACTTCTCGACGGAAATCGTCCATCGTTTTCGCGTGATACCGCCACCAATGTTCGGGATCCTGATGGTCGCTTGCCAGACCAGCTAAATAGCCTTCATGGTGGCTGATAATACTACCCGGATCAATGTGGTACTGTTGGCACAGAAAAACGGATAGCTGGATATCATTTTGCCATACTTTGTGGAAATATTCATGAAAAACTGACGGATCATAACCAATTAATTGAAAACCATCAGGACCGTAATGCAATCCTGCTGGTTCACAAGTCTCAATCCCGATAAAGCTGAGATTAGCGGGGCCGCCTGCATGCCAAGCACGCATCGTCCAAGGCAGATATTGGCAAACAACTTTGTCATCAACGAATGCGTGAACAGCTACTTGGCGATCTATCTGGCCGGCTGCATAAGATCGATCCCACAGATCAAACCAATCAGCAGCCATAATACCGGGTTCAGCTGTGGAATGAATCATGATACCTGAGGCTTTTAGCGGGTCGCCTTGCATAAAACAATCGTTATGCGTCATGTAGCGGCGAATAATTTTTAATTGCTGATCTGACAAATCTTTGCCCTCTACACCAGTTTGGCAAAATCCTTGATACGGTCCTCACCAAAATGATTGATTTCATAAATGAGGATTTCAGCTGCAGCCTGCGCATCAAAACTCGCATTATGGTGATGTTCCAAATCCAGGCCTAATTCAGATGCGACTGTGTCCAATTTATGGTTAACCATGTCTGGATGAAATTTTCTAGAAATTGAGACTGTATCAAGGCTAACATAATGCGGCACCGGCAGACCATAGTAACGCAATGTTTGTTTAAGTACTTGGTTGTCAAAACGAATATTGTGACCGACAACAGTTGGATAATCAGCATAAAGGTGCTTAATCTGTTCCCAGACATCCGGAAATTTGGGCGAATCAATAACATCGTCAGCGGTTAGCCCGTTAACAGCTGTGTTCCAATAGGAGAAAGTCGTCTCAGGTTTAATCAAAGAATACCAATTATCGACGATTTGATTATCCTTGACAATTGTCAGACCCAAAGAATCCGCTGACCATGCTTCGTTATTAGCTGTTTCAAAATCCATCGCAATAAAATTCATAGGCGATCCAGCATTTTCTCATAACGAGCGCCATGAGCGGTTAGACGCACATCTCGATCCTGGCCATCGTAACTGAAGGCAATTTCTAAATACTGATCAGGCAGAATTTCTTTCATGTAATCCGGCCACTCGACCAAAGTCAGGCCGTCAGCACCGATATAATCTTCAAAGCCTTGATCAGCGGCACCAATCGTTTCCAAACGATAAGCATCAAAATGATAGACCGGGAAAGGCAGCCCGTGGCCTGTATACTGCTGGAGAATTGTGAAAGTTGGTGAATTGACGATTAAATCAGGATCATCAGATAATGCGTGAACCAATTGGCGCGTAAAAGTCGTCTTGCCGGCGCCTAAATTGCCTTGCAATAAAATCAAGTCGCCAGCCGATAAAAAACCCGCCAAATGCTCAGCGAGTTTTTTTGTATCGGCCAATGATTGTTTTTTTAAAAAGATCATCGTTTAAATTTTAACTTATTTCAAACCCTTGTCAGCCCTGCCGAACCATTTTAGCTGCAAACTACGCATCTTCCCGTTCTGCTGGAATTGTTTCAAAACGCCATTCACACGTTCTCTTAATTGGACATCGGATTTTCTAAAACCAACACCGGTCTCATCAGTCGGATAACCACCCGTGATAATTTGGTAGTTCTGTGAATCCGGCAAGTGGTCAATATAATAGCCGGCATACATGGAATCAACCAGAATTCCTTGAATGCGACCCGCTTTCAGATCCATAAAGGCCTTATCAAAAGTATCGTATTTCGAAGGCTTACCCTTGACGTATTTTTTCAGCAGATTGCCATACTGAGAAAATTGTGTATCAGCTGTTGAAGCATTCTGTAGACCCAATGTGCGGCCTTTCATATCCGCAAAAGATTTCATATTATACTTTGATAATGTTACCAGCACCTGCGTCCCTTGTTTATAAGGGATCGAGAAGGCAACTTTCTTTTTACGAGCTGGTGAAATCGTGTATCCATTCCAGATTGCATCAATCTGACCGTTGTTTAAAAGCTGCTCTTTGGTGGCCCAATTAATCGGTTCCCACTTGACTTTGATACCTAATTTTTTAAAGGTTGCATCAGCCAGGTCGACATCAAAACCAACCAATTTGCCTTGTTTGTTGCGAAAACCCATCGGAATAAAAGTATCATCGAGGCCGATTGTCAGTCTCTTCTGCTGTTTGATTTTATCCCAACCATCCGTCTTGGCTTTGGTTGTACTGCTGGCTAGATAAGTCCAAGCTCCGGCAACAATTGCCAGAATTAAGACAATGATGCCGATGTTTACGTATAATTTTCTTCTTTTATTATTAGTCATTTTTATTCTCTCTTTACTTCTGTTTTGAAATCAAATATTCTATCCGAAATTTTTTCTGCAAAAGGGGCATCATGTGTAATCGCCATCTGCGTCACACCGCGATCCTTAAGTTCTTGAATCACCTGTACAACCTGATCTGTTGAAAATTCATCTAAGGCCGAAGTCGGTTCGTCGTAGGCCAGAATTTTTGGATCCATGGCTAAGGCTCTAGCAATGGCAGCACGTTGTTTTTGCCCGCCAGATAATTGATAAGGATAAAGGTCAGCTTTATCTTCAATTCCCAGCTCGGCCAAAATATGTCGAACCTTCTCGACCGCCTGCTCCCGCTCGGTCTTTTTAACAAGCGTTGGTGCTAGAATCGCGTTTCCCAGAACCGTATACTGAGGAAACAGATTGAAATCCTGGAAGATAACGCCAACTAAAGCATTGCCGCCTTTTTCTTCAACATTGACTGTCTGTCCATCAATGATCATTTGACCAGAGTCAGCCGTTTCCAAGCCGGCAATGATGCGAAGCAGGGTCGTTTTACCAATACCGGATGGGCCAACGATACTGAGAACCTCACCATCATTCACTTTGAGATTTAAATTTTTGAAAACGTTTTTCCCGTTAAAACTTTTTGTCAATCCTTGCATATCCAGCATCATGCCCACTCCCGATAATTTGATTCGATCTTTTTCATAATGACGGTCGCTAATGCTGTAAATATCAGATAAAGAACTGCCACAATCACATAAGGCATCAGGCTGACATCCGCCACCGCATGTCCTTGTGCAATATAGAGAATGTCGACCAGACTGATAACGTATCCCAGTGACGTGTCCTTGATCAGATTGATCACCTCATTGCCAAATGAAGGAAGCACGATTTTAAACACCTGCGGCAGGATGATTTTGCTGAATGCCTGACGATGGCTGATGCCTAGCACAAAAGCAGCGTCATATTGGCCTTGTGGAATAGCTTGAATACCACCTCTAAATATCTCAGCCAGATAGCCCGCATAATTCAGGACGAAGACCAGTACAGCTGCTGTCATTTTCGGAAACACAAGCCGGTTATCTGTCGCGAGCGGCAAACCGAAATAGAAAAACATCAGCTGCAGCATCAGTGGCGTTCCGCGAATAATCCACACATAGGCGTTTAACAACCAGCGCAGGATGAAAAACTGTGAACGCAGGCCGATGGCAATCAGGATACCCAAGGGTGTAGCACCCAAAAGGGTCAGAATGAATAGGCCAACTGTGATGTTCAGACCGGTCAAAATGTCGGGTAAAATTGAGAAAATGTAGTTCATGCTTTCCTTTCTGGAATAAATAAAAAAACGCCCTCAATCAATAAAGATTGAGAGGGCGTTGTGCGCGGTTCCACCTCTTAACGCTATTAAATTGCTTTAATAGCCTCAGTGAGTCAAAGACTCTGACGATAACGGGCGACCCGGCAGTATTTCGGCTGCACTCACAGGTGTGGTTCGCTTGTATCAATGATCGACTTTCCAGCAGTGCCGATTCTCTTGGCATCTCAAACAAGTTACTCTTCTGTTCGTTGTGTTATTTATTCGATTGCTTAGAAGCTTACTCGGATTAAAATAATTTGTCAATCCTTTTAATGACAGTTATTAAATACCTCCTCCAAACAAGGAAAACGAGCCACAGATATCAATTTATTTCATAAATAAGTCAACATAAAGTCTAAAAAAGCGCAAAATAAATCTAACAATCACTTTAAAATTCATCATGAATCAAGCAAGAAGATCAACAATCAACGACGTTGCCCGTTTAGCAGGTGTGTCGATTACAACAGTTTCTCGTTTTCTTAACCACAACTATACAAAAATGTCTGAAGCAACCCGGCAAAAAATTGATGAGGCCGTGAAGCACAGTGATTACCATGTTAATCGCCAAGCACAAACTCTCAAAAAGCAATCGAGCAGACTGATTGGTGTCGTTGTAGCTGACGTTGAAAACTTTTTCTCATCCTTATTATTTAAAGGAGCTGACGAAGTGCTGGCCAAAAAAAATTTTCAGATCATTTTAATGAATTCCAATAATTCCCAGATTATCGAACGACGACAGATACAGCGCTTGCTTGAATTGCAGATTGACGGGATTCTTCTACAACCAATGAGCAGCAAGTCTAGCAATTACAGTTATCTACAAAAGCAACGAATTCCGCTCGTAATTGTCGATCGACAAATCCAGCCAACTCTCTGGCCAGAGGTTGTGACAGATAACTATGCTTACTCCAAAAAATTAGGTCAATTAATGATTCAGATGCAGTATCCGCAAATTCTTGTTGTCAGCGAACCCATTGACAAAAACTCAGCTCGCCAAGAACGTTATATGGCACTCTTCGATTTGCAAAAACAAAATTCATTTCAATTAGGCCTCGTTGAAATTCAAAAAACAACTAATGATGAAGAAATTTTTCAATCATTGCGAAAAAAAACCAATAACTTTCACACGAAAACAGCGCTCTATGCTCTAAAGGGACCGCTGCTTTTGCGCATTATGCGTATTCTAAACCAGCGGCATGTTAGCGTCCCGGACCAAATTGGATTATCAGCTTTTGATGATTGGGAATGGGCCAAATTAACTCATCCAGTCATGACAACAATTCAGCAAAATCCAAAAATAATTGGATCAACAGCGGCTCAGGTGCTTGTGAAAGAAATAGAAGGGACAAAGCCCATTAAAGCAGAAACTATAATTGTGGAAAGTCAATTAAACGTTGGCCACTCCTTGTGAATTTTTTATGAATCCAATTGACAGTTAAAAAAGTGCGTAGTAAGCTAATCTTTGTGCTCAGGGAAAACGTTTTCCTAAAAAGAAGCATAGTTAATTTAAAATTAACAAAGGAGACCTTCTTGAAAAATAATCAAATTGTTATAAACACATTAGTATTACAGCAACAGCACGATAAAGGACAGACACAAACTGCATTGGTAGATCAACTCGTCAATGCGGGCATATGGCGTATTGAGCTTCGCCGCGAATATTTCCATTTCTTTTTGCAAGAAATGGAAGCGCTTAATTATGCAAAATTGGGAAAACGTTTGACCTTATTTTATTCGGTGCCCGATGTCCTGTTTATACAAGGACAAGTAAACCCCAAATTATTACAATATTTCGCTGAAGCCAAGCTATTTGGAGCTAGTTACGTCAAACTGAATGTTGGTGATTTTGCTAGCTTTCACGGCGATCTTCAAAGGGAACTTGGGAGCATTCTGCCCAAGTCAATCGAGCTTAATGTGGAAAACGATCAAACACCTTTGAGTGGATCAGCTGAAAACATCGAGTCATTTCTTAAGAACGCAAAAGACCATCACGTCAAAGTGGGATTCGTTAACGACTTAGGCAATTGGATTTTCACAAAACAAGATCCTTTCACAGCTACAAAACGATTAAATCCCTTCACAAATTATCTTCATGTAAAAGATTATGTTATCGAAAATGGTCAGCCTAAAACAGTTGCAATCGATCAAGGCAATCTGGATTGGCGAGCATTGCTCAATTTAACAGCCGGTGATTTACCAGTCGCTTTAGAATATCCAGTTGAATCAATGACCCAGCTACAATTGGATATCAGTACTTTGGAAAAATACATAGAAAGCCGGCCCTAAAATGACGAATGTAATCATCGGATGTTTGCTGTTATTAACCTTCTTTGCCTTCATCTATTTTGTTATGCGCGGCGGCAATATCATGATTGGCTTCTTTTTCATGGCCATTTTGTGGACTGTGATTGGTGGAATCCCCTATCACACTGCCATCAACGATATATTTTCACAGCCAGCAATGGACTATGGATCAACAATTGTTGTGATCATCTTTGGTTCTTGGTTCGGTCGAGTGCTTGTTGACACGAATATTGCTGGATCGATTAGCCAGGAAACCATTAAAGTGAGCCGCAAGCATCCAATTACTGCAACGATTTTGGTTTGCCTAGTCACAGCCTTCATTTTCACCAGTTCTTATGGTGTCGGCGCTGTCATTGCCGTTGGTGTGATATTGCTACCCATCTTGGAGTCATTAGGCCTGCCAAAAAATATTTCAGTGGTCGCTTTTGTGCTTTCAGTGGGTGCACCAATGTATGTCAACATTGTCATTATTAAACAAATCCAATTGTTTTTCCCAAAAGTTATATATGGTAGCAAATATTTAGCGTATGGCTTTTCGGCGATGGCGATACAAATGCTGTTTGTAATAGCTTTTATCATCTTTCATGCCCAATCAATCCATGCTACTGAAAATACATCTGTCGCCACTATGAACAAGACACCTGCTTATAGTTTTTTCATTCCTATCCTGCCGGTATTGATGAATTTAGTTTTTGGTTGGCAACCAATCCCATCTTTGCTTTTATCCATTATTCTAGCCTTGTTGTTAACTGGAAATATGAAAACCTATCATGATTGTTTGAATTTAATTAATAAAACTATCAGTCAATCAATTTCCGATATCTCCGGTTTATTAGTGATGCTGTTTATTTTAACTATGTTTAGCGCAGCGGCTGTTAAAAATACCGCACGTTTCAGCAGCATTCTACAAAATATCGTCCCACACAGTCCTTGGATTATCGCGATTGTTTTTGCCATTTTGGCTCCTCTGGCACTTTTTAGAGGGCCACTCATGGTTTGGGGGGCCGGATCAGCAACTGCAGCAGTTATTGCCGGAACAGGCTTTTTTAATCAATATTTCGCTTTCGCTTTGATCACAGTACCAGCTGTATCAATGGCTGTTTCAGCGTGTGTGACCCAATCCTGGAACTTATGGGCTATTGAATACACACACTTAAACCCCAAAAAATTTCTGTTAACAGGTATTCCTTGGGGCTGGACCATTTGTGCCGCCAACTTATTGCTGGCCGTGATTATGTTTAATTAAATGAATAGATTAGGAGATGCAAGATATGGAACAAGCTAATCATTTTGACACACAATACTTTCGCTTAGATGGTAAAAATGCCATTGTCACAGGCGGGGCATCCGGGCTGGGACAATACTATACACGGGCCCTGATGCAATCGGGTGCTAATGTACTGGTTGTCAGCCGTAGCGAAACTGGTTGGCAGGAAACGGCCGAATCAGTCAAAGGCAGTGGACAAAAAATAAAATTTTTAAAACAAGATATCACCGATGCCGATGCACCAGCCACCATTGTTAACTACGCCGAAAAGATATTCGGCAAGATCGATATTCTTGTTAACAACGCCGGTATGCAACGGCGCAATAAATGGCAGGATTTTAATGATCAGGATTGGCGGGCTGTGATTGATTTAAATCTCAATGCTGTGTATTTTTTGTCCCACGCCGTTGCTAAAGTCATGGCTGAACAGCATGCTGGCAAAATTATCAATATTGCTTCGATGCAATCATACCGAGCGGGCAAATTTATTTTCCCTTATACAGCTAGTAAACATGGCATCATCGGTCTAACCAAGGCCTACGCAGATGCCTTGGCAGCCAGTAATATCCAAGTCAATGCTTTGGCACCAGGATATATTAACACGCCCATGACACAGGCCTTACGTGACGATAAAGGGAGAAATGAAGAAATTTTGTCCCACATTCCAGCGGCACATTGGGCCGATCCATCAGAATTGATGGGCGCAATTGTTTTTCTCGCCAGCACGGCTTCGAATTATATTACCGGTGTCACACTGCCAGTAGATGGCGGATATCTACTGAGATAAAAAACCAAAAAAGGAGAAAGAACCATGAAAGTAGTTGTACCTAAAAATTTATCACAAGCAGGGAAAGATTATTTGTTAACGCATCATTTCGATCTAATTACAGTACCAGACGATCGACAGGAAACCATTTTAAAATACGGTCAAGACGCAAATGGCATTATTCTAATGACCGACCCTTTTGATAATGAGACGTTAAAACAATTTCCTAATTTGAAAATTATTGCTCGCCATGGTGTGGGATTCGATAATGTTGATCCAACATTTGCAGCCAAACAAGGTGTTGTTGTCACAATCACACCGACAGCAAATGCAGCAACCGTGGCCGAAACGACTTTAGCTGAAATTTTTGATCTATCGAAAAACTTAACACGCGTTTCACATGAAATGCGCCTGGGAAACTTCGCCTACAAGACCACTCATATGGGTTTTGATTTAAATGGTAAGACACTTGGCGTCATGGGGTATGGCCGAATCGGCCGAATCGTTGCCCAAAAAGCTGAAGCCCTAGGGATGAAGGTCTTAATTTTTGATCCGTTTATTAAAGACAGCCAAGTCGGAAAGCTAGTTGACCGAGACAGCTTAATCAGTCAAGCTGATATTATTACACTTCATTTGGTTGTCAATGAACAAACTACGCATTCGTTTGGAAAGCGCGAATTCAGTCTCATGAAAAAGACGGCTTCCTTGGTTAATTTGGGTCGCGGGGCTCTAATTGATGAAACAGCGCTTATAAAGGCCTTAGCCGAGCATCAAATCCGTGCCGCAGCCTTAGATGTGTTTGATGCAGAACCGTTGCCGTTAAGCAGTGCGTTTTATCAACTCGATAACGTACTGTTAACACCGCATATTGCTTCTAATACGAAAGAATGCATGGAAAGAATGGCTGTCGATTCAGCAAGTGAAGTTGTACGTGTTCTGTCTGGTAAAAAAGCCAAGTGGGCCGTGAATCAAGTGGAATGAGAATATATAGTTAACTAAAAAACTACCATTTACTATGGTAGTTTTTTAACAAAAATATGTGAATTATAGATTTAACCAAGATTATCTGGCACACTAATAGATTTTTTTACCTAATTCATCAATTAATTGGAAGAAACGGTCGTGATCTACCTTGGTAACAAGGGTGATCGGCCGACCATCGGCTGTTTCAAAAGTCCGGCCGTCTGACGGGCTGCTGACTGAAACATCACTCAAAACTTCTTTAGTTTCGGCCACGTCATGATAACCGCTGTATAGGGTCGTCAGCACATCCCACATGAAATAAGTCGAATTTGTCTCAAAGTGGTCTAGGGGTGGTACTAACGCATAACCCTGACCGATCAAATCCAAAATCGGATACTTGCGCTGTGATGCCCAGTGACGACGAATATCACGCGTCAATGGGACCTGGCGCGTACTTTCCAGCCCAACCATATGAATCTTGATGGACGAATCCCAGGCATCTTTAACGGCCTGCGGATCCCAGTAAGCGTTCCATTCGATTGTGCCATCTTGCTCAGGTTCGGCTACGTTGCCCTTGTTGTCTAAAGTACCGCCCATCCAATAAAGCTCGTCAATTTTATCCGTAATCGTCGGATCAATTTTTAAAGCACGAGCCAGATCACTCAAAGGCCCAGTCATGACCAAAGTGGTTTTGCCTGTCTGAGCCTGCAGTTTGTCAATTAAATCCAGATGCGCCGCTTTATCAGCGACAGCTGTCTGAATATGGCCGCTTTCGTTTAACAGTGGAAAGGCATCAAAAGAAAATGCATCCATGCGCCATTCTTTAGGAAAAGGATGAACAGCACGCGAGTCAGATGCTGCCGGCTGAATTTGCAGACCATGGCCAAAACGGTCAATCAGCTTTCTCGTTGCCGACAAGGCCGGTTCCAAATAAGAATCAGCACCCATGACGCCCACGCCGGTCAGGTTAATATCCTCCATTTGCATCAGCAAAAGCAGCGAAACTAAATCATCGACACCACCATCATGACTAAAGTACACATTTTTCTTCATTAGTAATTTTCTCCTCCTAAAAAGATTAACAAATTCGTTCAGCTAAATTGTAAAGAACGTGCCAGCTGCACCGCTCGACGTGCTAACAATTGCTGAGCATCGATCACGCGGTCCGATTCATAGGCTTCGCGCTGCTGAGCCACCGATAACTCTGTACAGGCTAAAATCACACAATCACACTTTTCATCGATGAGCATGTGCTCAATCAAGGCGTGGAAACGTACCCGGTTCACTTGGTCGGCTTCTTTAACATCCTTGTAAATGACATCCATGACTTTCTGCTGCCAAACAGGGTCGGGCAAGATTGTCTGATAGCCCAATGCAGCAATATGCGGTTGGTAAATAGCTGCATCAATCGTACCGGAAGTCGCTAATAAGCCAACACGCAAATTCTTAGAAGAAAATTGTTTACAAGCGGCCGCAGCTAAACTCGGCATATCTAAAATCGGCATGTGTGCGGCTTTTTGCAACTGGGGCAGAAAATAATGTGCCGTATTGCAGGTAATCAAAATAAAATCGGGAGAAAGCTGGTTCATTTGCTGGACATCTTCGATTAAAAAAGGCAGTGGATTTTTTTTAGAACGACCCAAAATATAGGCTGTGCGGTCTGGTATGGCTGCGTGATTAAAAACAATGTAATTCAAATAATCTTGGTCTTTTTGTGCCCTAGCCAATTGATTAATGCTGTCAATAAATGCCTCAGTCGCACGCGTACCCATGCCGCCTAAAATACCGAAAAAATTTTTCATGCCATACCTCGCAAATCTATTTAACGAGAATATACACTAAAGCTCTTTGAATATTGACGAGCATGTCATAAATCTTAACAGCAAAAGGAATCTTAGCGGCTCAAAGGTCATGCAGAATATCCGCCTGTTGTTTGCTGCGCAAGCCGCCAAACAACAATATCTGAAATTAATTGATAATCGATTGGCTGGTCAAAAGGCAGCTGAATCGTACCCTTGGAAGTTTTATAATTTTTCAGCCGGTCGGCAAAAACCGCGGGAGCTCGACCGCCCGGGTATATGCCAATGTGATTTTTAAAGGCCGCAAAATGAATCAAGTTCGTCCCTTGCCAAAAAGTCGGCATGCCATAAGAAATTTTTTCGGTGGCGTCTGGTGCGGCAGCTCTAATTGTTTGACGGATTTTCTGAAGAACCGGTTGTAAAGACTCCGCCTGTGCAGCTATATAATCATCAATATTGCTAGTTGCCATATGATTATCCTCTAGGAAAATTTTTAAATACATTCGGTTCATATCATTACAGTTCTTGATACTCTTTTTGCCTATCAGATGCCGATAACAAGGGCTAAAAAGTCTCAAGACAAGCATATTGTAACCTTATTTTCACTCGCTTTGGCTTGTCCTGTATCTCCCTGGCAGGCAACTATATCAGCTTAGAGAATATGTTATTATTATCACATACTGTTGAAGCGGACTCATCCAGAAACAGTATTGCAAATATAAGCGTTTTCAATAAACGCAGCATTGTCCGCAATCTTCTCATTGGAGAGAATGACTATGAAATTAAAAGAAAAGGTGGCTATTGTCACCGGCGGTACATCAGGTATCGGAGAAGCTTCAGCGATATTGTTCGCTGCTGAGGGCGCAAAAGTGGTCGTTGCTGGCCGTAATCAGGAAAACGGCCGTGCGGTCGTTCAACATATCAAAGATCAAGGCGGCGAAGCCGTTTTTGTTCAAGCCGATATGTTAAATACTGATGACATTGATAAGCTGTTGAACACCACAATTGAGGCATACGGCAAAATCGACATTTTATTCAACAATGCAGGTATTTCAGTGGCCAAACCGCTTGAGGAAATGACCTACGAAGAGTTTGACAATGTCATGGATACTAATCTGAAAGCACCTTTTCAGATGTGCAAACAAGCGATGCCTTATTTGATGAAAACCAAAGGTACGATTCTTAATACAAGCTCCATCGCGGGCCTCTCGACAAATTCAAATAGTTATGCCTATAGTGCTTCAAAAAGTGCCTTGATTTCTCTAACCAAGGTCCTGGCGCGCGATTACGCTGCAAAAGGTGTTCGCGTTAATGCCATCTGCCCGGGCATTACCGAAACACCGATCTTAAATACCGTTAATGGCGAACAGATGTCATACCTGGAGGCTATCATTCCAATGCAAAGAGTTGGACAGCCGATAGAAATTGCCAAGCCCGCATTATTCTTGGTCTCTGATGATGCATCATATATCACTGGTTCGACTTTAGTTGTTGACGGCGGCATCACATTAGTTTAACAGCAATAAAAAAGCCCTCCCTGCGAGGGTTTTATTGTGTCTAAAAGAGGAATCAGCAGCACACCCCCCACGTGTTTTGCAGTAGCGAGAATGATGCACTTTATTTCTAGAATTCAAAATTTTTTACCGCCCCGCGACAGTGCAAAACACTACCAAAGCAGGCAACTACAGACTCATAAGCTTATTTCATAATAATCTGTCGTGGATGCCTCCGCATAACCGCACACATCCTAAACGATACGAGATTTAATCATCCGAATAATTGGAACCATATCAGCCAAGTGCATCCCTCTCGATTTTCCACTCATCCATTTCTTCTTTAACAGGAACAAGCCCAAACTTTTCGTACATGTTCATTGCTTTGTCGTTGCATGCAGCCACCGTCAAAAAAATCGGTGTGCGATGAGTTTGTTGAAGTTTCGCGACAACGAAATTCAATAGCTTTTTCCCGTAGCCTTTGCCCTGAGACTGCGGTGTCACCATCACTTTCTCAACCTCATAACAGTTTTCCTCTTCGTTATGATAAATCCGAATGCTTCCGACAAGCTCATTGTTTTCAAACCAGAGATATGTTTCGCGTTTTTGAACTTCGTCAAGCGGGAAAAATTGGCGAATCGTGCTATGCATTTTGCTAAATAAATCAAAGAAGATTTCATTGCCAACTTTTTGATAGATATCGTAATATTTGTCTTCAAACAAAGTCAACTTCGGTCCCAGATCTGATGCGACAATGCCACCAATATATGTCATTCTTATAAACCAGGCGTATACAATCCCGCTTGCTTTATCTATTCGTAATGGATAATCTGCTCTCATCATTTTCCTTCTTTTATCAGTGCATGCAAATTGTATCGACCGCTAAAATCCCCTTCGCGAGTTTCAATATTTTTTAGTTGTCAATTTATAGCTCTGACTTTTTTAATCTCTTGCCTCTTAACTAATTCTTAACTCGTGTCATCAACAGCACGCACTCCACATGCATGGTCTGCGGGAACTGATCAATCGGCTGTACAGGTTTGGCCACTTGATAACCTTGCTGCCTAAGCAAAACGACATCGCGTACCAAAGTGGCCGGGTTGCAGGAAACATAGACAAATTTTTTCGGCTGCATCTGGCCAACAGCCTCAATCAGTTCTGGTGAAAGACCTTTTCTTGGCGGGTCAACAAAGACCACATCCGGGCGAATACCGGCCTGTGCCCATTTAACAAATTGTTCGGGCGCATCAGCCGCGATGTACTCGGCGTTTTGAATATGATTGGCCTGCATGTTTTTCTTGGCATCAGCGACAGCCGGTGCAACGACTTCCACACCAATCACTTTTTTCACTTGGCTGGAGATATACAAGCCAATTGTGCCGATTCCCGAATAGGCATCGACGGCTAATTCATCCCCGGCAAGATCTGCCATCTCAGCAGCTTTCTGATATAAAACGGCTGTCGTCTGCGGATTAACTTGATAAAAAGAATTCACGCCAATCTCAAAATCCAAGCCCAGTAGTGTGTCATGAATCACGGGGCTGCCATAGAGAACGCGATTATCCAGACCCAACTGGACATTAGTCTGCTTGGGATTGTAATTTAAAATCAGGCTGGTCAAATCCGGTAAAGCTTTTTTAATCGCAGCAACAACCGCTTTTTCCTGCGGCAATTTTTTGCCAGTTGCAACGATCGCCAGCATCATTTGACCCGTGACGTAGCCACGGCGCACCATTAAATAACGCAGCAAGCCTTCCCGTGTGATTTCGTCATAAGCGGAGACACCAAAACGATTCAGCACATCACGTGCAATTCCGACAGCAGCATCAATTTTCGGATCGTTTAAATAATAGTCATTGATTGGCACGAGCTTGTGCGACCCGCGGCGATAAAAACCCGTCGTCAGACGTCCCTGCTGAAACTTAATCGGTACGACCGTCTTATTGCGGTAATGAGTCGGGTTGGCCATGCCAATGGTCGGCAGCACCTCAACCTGATCGAGACCCGCTTTATGAAACAGCTGACGGACTTGTTCTCTTTTAAAAGCCAGCTGTGCCGGATAAGCGAGATTTACAAGCGGTGCGATGCCACTGGCAATCATGTCGGCATGCTCGCTAATCACGCGGTCCGGTGAAGTGGTCAGTCGTTTTAGCACACGAGCAAAGGCATAAGAATTTAAAACACGCGTAATGGCAAAAGAGATTTTCTCGCCTGGCAGGCTGTCGGAAACAAAAATCGGAAAGTCATCAATTTTGACGACCCCGAGCCCTTCATAGGTCAAATCGATGACATCCCCGACTAATTCTTGATTTTTAACCAAATTAGGACGATCTTTTTTACTCACTTACTGCCTTCCTTGTGCTTTTTGACCAATTTTGAGGCCGTTTTAAATTCTTCTTCAGCTCGCTTAACCATCACTTCATTGGCTGTCTGAGCCCGCATACGAGACCCGGGACGCATTTTGGAAGTCTCGGCAACAAATTCAATATGCTGCTGGAGATTTTCAAAGGCCATTGGCGCCACACCACCAAACTCGCCATCTAAATTCACTTTCATCTGGTCATTAGATAAAGGCGCAACGGCTACTTTGCTCGTCTTGATATAAGTGATCAGCTTGTCTTTGATGTGTGAACCATTGTTCAGCGCCTTGGTAATCAAGTTAAACAGCTGAACAATATTTGATTTTTCGACAATTAGCAAGGAAAATTTTCCGTCATCCAGTTTGGCATCGGGGACAATTTTTTCAAAACCGCCGACTGAATTGGTTAGGGCCAACAATACCAGGCTGACTTCACCTTCATAAACACCATCATCATAACTAATTCGCACTGGCACTGATTTAATCCGCGTAATCAGCTCGGCACCTTTTGTAATATAAGCCAAATAACCGTACAACGACTTCAGCATGGATGGCACTTCATAAGTCAATTCAGACAAAGTACCCAAGGCGCCGATATTCATAAAGTAGTCCAGGCGTGATTTGCCATCGGTGATTTTGCCGATATCCATTTTGATCGTTTCGTGCTTATTGATTGCTTTGGCTGCTTCGACTAAATCATCGCGCGGAATTTTTAAGGCACGCGCATAATCGTTGGTAGTCCCAGAAGGAATAACGGCCATTAAAGGGCGTTTGTCTAAACCTGAAATGCCATTGACGACTTCATTAACTGTCCCATCTCCACCGGCAGCCACAACTAAATCAAACCCATCTTGAGCTGCTCGTGCTGCTTCATCGCGCGCGGAAAAAGCCTTAGGTGTTGTTTCAAATACAGATGTCTCATAACCAGCCTTCTCGTAAACTTTCATGATTTCGACTAAATCTCTTTGAATGGCTTCACGTCCAGAGGAAGGGTTATAAATTATACGTGCTCGTTTCATATAAAAACAATTATAGAGGATAACGGGACGGCCATGGACAAAAAAAGACCGCTAGAGAGGCGGTCTTAGAAGTCATATGCAATTTAGCGCTTGCTCAATTCAGCCAGCAGCAGTTCATGAACCACTTTAGGATTGGCATTGCCATGCGTACTTTTCATTACTTGGCCAGTCAAATAACCAATCGCACGATCTTTACCGCCCTTAAAGTCATCAACAGATTGCTGGTTATTATCCAGAATCTGACTAATCATCGGCGTCAATTTTGATGGATCGGATAATTGTACAAGACTATTTTCCGTGACATAAGCCTTGGGGTCTTTACCTTCGGTAATTGCAGTGAAGACTTTTTTGGCTTGCTTCGTCGAAATTGTACCATCATCAATCAGCTTGATCAATTCAGCTAAATTAACTGCCGTCAATTTGGTGTTTTGAAGATCTAATTGCGTCTCGTTCAGATAGGCATTAACATCCCCGATCAAATAGTTGGCAGCCCGCTTTGGATCAGCACCGTTGGCAACTGTCTGATCAAAGAAGTTGGCCATTTCCAGTGTCTGCGTCAGTACAGCAGCATCTTTACCCGAGAGACCGAACTCAGTCGTATAACGGTGAACACGCGTAGCAGCCGCTTCCGGCAAACGCGACCTGACTTCATCAATCCAAGCATCGGAAACGTGAATTGGCGGCAAATCAGGTTCTGGGAAATAACGGTAATCATCAGCGCCCTCTTTGACACGCATCAAGATCGTTGACTTGGTCGGCTCATCAAAACGACGCGTCTCTTGACCAATTGTGTGACCGGCCATTAATTCTTCACGTTGGCGTTCCTCTTCATAAATCAATGTGTTGCGAGCATATTGAAACGAGTTGACGTTTTTAATTTCGACTTTGGTACCAAACTTCGCGGCCCCGATCGGACGAACGGAAATATTGATATCAACACGCATCGAGCCTTCCTGCATCTTCACATCAGAAATACCCGTGAATTGGATCAGCTGACGCAGTTTCTCCAAATAAAGGTAGGCTTCTTCAGGGCTGGTAATATCTGGCTGGGAAACAATTTCCACCAATGGCGTCCCTTGACGATTCAAATCGACCAAGGAATAGCCCTTGCCAGAATGCGAGTTCTTGCCGGCATCCTCTTCGACATGCAGTTCTTTAATTCCAATACGCTTAGTCTGACCATCAGGCATCTGAATTTCCACATAACCATCATGTCCGATCGGCGTCTGCTGTTGAGTCACTTGATATGATTTCGGGTTATCAGGATAAACATAATTTTTTCGATCCCAATGTACATCACGCGAAATCTGTGCATTCAGTGCCAAAGCGGCCATCATACCGCCTTCTAGAGCGGCTTTGTTGGCAGAAGGCAGAACGCCAGGATAGCCCCAATCAATCACGTTCGTATTTTCATTAGCCGGATCACCAAAATTAACCGGCGAAGGTGAAAAGGCTTTGGATTTTGTTTTTAATTCAATATGGACTTCCAGCCCAATTGTTGTTTCAAAACTCGACATTAGAAACTCACCTCCGGATGCTGTTCATATAGTTTTGTCGCCTGTTCAAAGGCATAGGCTGCACGGTAAATCGTACTTTCATCAAAAGGACGGCCGATAATCTGCAGACCGACTGGCAGATGATTAGCAAAACCGGCATTAATCGACATACCTGGCAGACCAGCCAAATTCACAGGAATTGTCAGCAAATCATTCATATACATTTTGACTGGATCATCATCTTCAGAGCCAAGGTCAAAGGCTGTCGAAGTCGTCGTTGGGCCCAAAATCAAATCATGATCCTGAAAAACTTTAGTAAAATCAGACACAATCAAAGTCCGGACCTGAGCGGCCTTTTTAAAGTAGGCATCATAGAATCCGGCTGACAAGGCGAATGTTCCTAACATAATTCGCCGTTTTACTTCTGGACCAAAGCCTTCAGAACGTGTCTTGACATACAAATCTTCTAGAGTCTGGCCTTCTTGACGTGCTGAATAACCGTAACGAATACCATCAAAACGCTGCAGATTCGAAGAAGCCTCAGACGAAGCTAGAATATAGTAGGCGGCAATGCCGTATCGAGAATGCGGCAGGGAAACTTCATCAACGACGGCACCTAATTCCTCAAATTTAGCAATCGCTTTTTTGATGGTTGCTTTGACGTCGTCGTCGATACCCTTAGCAAAATATTCCTTAGGCACGCCCACACGTAAGCCCTTAACACCGCCTTCAATGTTGGCTAAAAAGTCCGGTACCGGGCTGTCTTCGCTTGTCGTATCACGAGGGTCTTTGCCAGCAATCACTGACAAAACACGTGCATTATCTTTAACAGTCCGTGTCAAAGGACCAATCTGATCCAAGCTGGAACCAAAGGCAATCAGTCCCCAGCGTGAGACACGGCCGTACGTTGGTTTCAAACCAACAATGCCGTTAAAAGCAGCCGGCTGACGAATCGAACCGCCTGTATCAGAACCCAATGCAAATGGGATCAGGCCGGAAGCAACAGCTGCTGCCGATCCGCCCGAAGAACCTCCGGGAACCTTTGTATGATCCCAAGCGTTTGCCGTCTTGCCAAAGAACGAGGTCTCAGTTGAACCGCCCATGGCAAACTCATCCATGTTCGTTTTGCCAATCACGACCAATCCTAGTTTGTTCAGCTTTTCCATGACGGCTGCATCATAAATTGGGATAAAGTTGTCCAAAATATGCGAAGCAGCTGTTGTCCGAAGCCCCTTGGTGACAATGTTATCTTTGACAGCCAAAGGAATGCCGGAAAAAATATTGTCAGCGTCAATGCCGGCAGCGTCGATTTCAGCAGCGCGTTTTAAAGCACCTTGACGGTCCAAAGTGATATAGGCATTGACGTCTTTTTGGGCATGTTCAGCTTTATCTAAAGCTGCCTTTGCCAAGTCAACAGCGGTAATTTCCTTATTGACTAATTTTTTGTGCAAACTAACTAAATCTTCCTGAAAAAAATCAGTCATCTCAGCTCTCCTCATCAATAATCGCGGGAACTTTAATCTGCCCGTCCTGCGTTTCCGGCGCATTGGCCAATAAAGCAGCCTTTTGTCCTGACTTGACAGCCAAGTCTTCTCTTAACACATTGACATTATTTGAAACAGTATAGGTCGGCTCAACACCTTCCGTATCGACCTCGTTTAATGTCTCGACAAGGTCTAAAATACTGGCTAATTGACCGGTCAGTACATCTAATTGCTGATCGGAGAAATGCAGCTTGGCGAGTTGTGCGACATGGGCCGCATCTTCGCGTGGTAATGAATTTGACATAGTGCCCCCTTGCTAAAATTTTAACAGTTTGCGGCTTGGACAAAAAGAAAAAGCGGAATTGAATTCCGCTTACGACTTATCACATCTTATGTTTTACAAGTGTCTTATAACGCGAATACCAAAGATCAACATAACCCTGTGAAAAAGGTCCGGCATGTGTGTTAATCATGTTAATCAAAATCTTTGTGTGTGCCCGGAGGATTTCGTCAATCTCAGGCGGATAATGCCACAATTGACTATGCGCAACATATTCATCTGCATCAAGCAGATGTTTTGTGCCGTTTGTTAGTACTTTAATATCAAGGTCATAGTCGATGTACTTCAGCGCCTCTTTGTCCATGACGTAAGGACTTGCCAAATTGCAGTAGTAACTTACGCCGTCGCTGCGCATCATCGCAATAATGTTAAACCAGTATTTATTATGAAAATAGACAAGCGCCGGTTCGTGTGTGACCCAACGCCGGCCATCATCCTCTGTCACGAGCGTGTGGTCATTCAATCCGATAATGGCATTTTCACTGGTCTTTAGAACCATCGTATCGCGCCAGGTGCGATGCAGGTGGCCATCGTGCTTGTAACTTTTGATCGTGATAAAGTCGCCTTCCCGCGGATTGCGAGCTGCGTCTTTAGTCATAATCTTACCTCAAGACATTTCGTCTTCGTTTAAAGTTTAGCACAGTGGCTCCTTTTTCAGATGGCGGCTAAACTTTCCGGATGCAGCTTTAACCATTGATAAGCAATAATACCGGGCGCAGTCGTGACTTTGCCGGACAAAATCAATTGTTCCAATTCAACAAAAGTGACAAAAAGCGTTTTGACAAACTCACTGGGATCAAAATGTTTATCGCTTTTGCCGATCAGCCCGGAAAGCAGCATCAAATGAGTCGCTTCATTTGTAAATCCTTCACTAGTGCTGATTAGAAAAATCTCTTTGGCATCTCGATAGGACAAGCCCAACTCTTCTCGTGCTTCACGAAGCGCAGCTGTCTTGGGATCTTCGCCTGGATTAATCAGGCCGGCTGGAAAACTGGTCCTTTCGGCGTTCAAGCCGGCACGATACTCGCGGCCTAAAGCTAATTTAATGCCGCCATCTATGCGTATTGGTGCGACAAAAGCCACAGCATCCCCATGCAAAACGACTTGTCGATCAACGGTCAGCCCATCAGGTGTGTGAATCTTTCGATCCACAACATCGAAGATCTGGCCATGAAATTCTTTTGTTTCCTTTAAAATTTTTCCTTTTTCAGTCACCTTGTTCCCCAATCACTTTATCAATCAACTCGGCAGAAAAACCTTTTCCATACAGATACTGACGGGCTTTATAGGGACGTTCTCGGCCATATTTGCTATAACGCGGCCAAATTCGCGCCAGCACGCGGCGAGCGTTTTCTAATTGCACATCTGGATCTTCGCTAAAGTCTAATTTCTCTAAAACAGTTTTAATCAAATCAGCATCATAACCTTTGCCGTACAAAGCCTGATTAATTTTCTGTCTTTGAATCATGGCCGGATTTTTCGCATAATGTTTTTGAAATTTTTCCGCCAAAGCCAAGGCATTCTCCGCCTGATTATCAGTTTTATAATCTTGCATGGCAGCTTGTATATCGGCCGGCGCAATGCCCAATGCCTGCAATTTTCTGCTGATGACTAGCGGGCCGACGGATAAAAGACGCGCCTGCGTGTGGACAAAATTCTCAGCATAAATCCGATCATCAATATATTTTTCTTCTTTTAAATGCGTGACTGCACTATCGATTGCCTCGGCATCGAAATGCTGTGAACGCAGTTTATCACGAAGTTCCTTTTCGGTGCGAAGATGGTGAGACAAAAAAGTCAGTCCGCGCGAAAGCGCACGAGCCGACTCTTCAAACTTTTTAATCGTTGAAACTTCTTGATCATCCAATTCGCGATTTTTGGCCAAACCGAACTTAATCAGCGTCATTTCCGTGATGCCAAAAGCGAACTTGCCATCCAGCTCAAGATTATAACGGCCGTGAATTTTCTGAGCCGATATTTTTGTAATCTTTTTCGTCATTAATTAAATCATACGAAGTCTTAATTAGATTTTAAAGTTGTCCCAATCCTTAATCAGATATTTGTCATCAATATCCGGATCTTGTGAGGTCAGAATCTTCGGGCCGTCGTGGGTAATCACAAGCGTATGCTCAAACTGCGCCGACCAGCCGCCGTCTTTTGTTGAAACGGTCCAGCCATCTCCAGCGTAATCAGTTTTAACTTCCCAAGTGCCTGTGTTGACCATCGGTTCAATCGTAATTGTCATGCCGGGCCGCAAACGCAAACCGTGACCGGCAACACCAAAATGCGGCACCTGCGGATCTTCATGCATAGTTGGGCCGATGCCATGCCCGATATACTCGCGCACGTTGCCAAAATGGTTCTCATCTGTGACATAGTGGTCAATTGCAGCGCCAATATCACCAATACGGTTACCGACAACGGCCTGGTCAATACCAATATATAGGGCCTTATGAGCAACTTCATACAGACGTTCGATTTCCGGACTGACAGTTCCAACGCGATAAGTCCAAGCAGAATCTGCCAAACCATGATTCTTTTCGACAACTGTGTCGACCTTGACTAAGTCACCGTTTTCCAAAATCAGGCCTTTACGAGGAAAGGCGTGGGCCACTTCATCATTGACTGAAACAGTCACAGCATATTTAAAACCCTCAAAACCGATTTGACTCGCAATAGCACCGTGCCCTTCAATATAGGCACGTGATTTTTCTTCGATTTCCCAGGTATCCAATCCAGGCTTGATCAAACTGCGCAGCATGTGATGCATACCGCTAATCACATCACCAGCAGTATCCATCTCTTTTATTTCGTTAACACTCTTTAATGTAATCATACCTTCGATTATATGCCTTCTATTTTTTTACTTATGTTCTTTCTCAATATAGATTGGGCGCCGCTTAGACTCCAAGAAAATGGCCGCAATATAACGGCCGACAATCCCGAGGCTGGCCATTTGCAGACCGCCAAAAAACATAATAATCACGGTAATCGTCGTCCAGCCGCCAATTGCAATTGCTGGATCCAACAGCTTTCTGACAATCACAAAAATGCCGCCAATCAAAGCTAGAAGGGTCGTCACAGAACCCAAAACGGTCACAAAAGTCAGCGGTGCCGTCGAAAAAGAAATGATCCCGCTAATCGCATATTTGAAAAGTTTCCAAAAACCCCACTTGCTGCGGCCTTTTTCTCTTTCGATATTTTCATAACTGATGTACTCGGTATTAAAGCCGATCCAGGTGAACAAGCCCTTTGAAAAACGCTGATTTTCCGGCATGGCCAACAAAGCCTGAACCATCTGCCGGCTCATAATCCGATAGTCGCGGGCACCTTTCACTAATTTCGTCGAAGAAATCTTAGAAATAAAATGATAAAACAAATCAGAACAAAAACTGACAATAACCTTTTCGCCTTTACGATTCGACCGCCTTGTTGCCACGCTGTCTAGGTGCTCTGTCACTAATTTTTTCAGCATTTTTGGCAATAAAGCAGGCGGATCTTGCAGATCCACATCCATGATAACTGCAAAATCATAGTGCTGTGCATAAGACAATCCCGCATAGATTGCAGCTTCTTTACCAAAATTCCGGGAAAAAGACACAAAATGTATATGACTGTCCTGAGCCGATAGGGCCTTTATCTGTGCTAAAGTCCCATCGCTTGACCCATCGTCAATGTACCAGATATCATAACTCAGTTGATTTAAAGGCTCGGGCAAAGCAGCTAAACTGTCCCGGGTTAAATCCCGCCTGAGGGCATGATAAAAAAGTGGAATATTCTCTTCTTCATTTGTGACCGGCACAATAATTGCGAGTGTGGGACTAACGGAATTCGGCATACTTATAGTTTATAGATTTTTTTGGCGTAATAAAGCGGGACACCCAGGGCAACAATCAAAAGAGAGATAAGAATACCGAAAAGCTGCTGCCCAGTGGGGTCAGTAAAGGCATTCACGATTGTCGAAATTTCGATGAACAAAGTCCCAGCAATTGCCAATATCGGAAATAAGGGATGAAGCGGCGCTGAAAAATGCGGTTTTCTCTGCAGGCGGCGACGCATAATAAACACCGCCACAAAAGTCAGCAGATAAAATAGGAAGCTCACAAAAACCAGCCAATCGGATAAATCTTGTGAAGATGAAAAAGCATTCAATAACAAAGCTGCGATCACGATTTCAAAAATAGTAGCATAGTTAGGCGTTTTGGAATGTTTACCTAAAGTATGAAAGAATCCAGAAAAAGGCAGCTGCCCTTTGTCGGCCATTTCAAAAACAACTCTAGGAAAACTGAGAATTTTAGAATTCAAGGTGCCAATCACAGAAATCATGACACCAATGTCCATCAAGCGGCCACCAATCGGACCAAAAGCATCGGACAAAATATGGAAAGGTGCCTGATCACCCAAAGCAATGATTTCTTTTGCAGGCAGCGACTTGAAAACGCCAAAAGAGACACCCATGTAGGCCAGCAGCACGATAAAAATGCCAGTCGTCACAGCTCTTGGCAGTGTCTTTTGAGCGTTTTTAATCTCGCCGCCCAAATTAGAGATCACAACCCAGCCATCGTAAGCAAACAGCGTCGATAAGACGGCCACGCCGAAGTTGCCTTGCCCGATTTGATTGGCAAACAGGTTGACCAGACTGCTCGTTGCGCCAGCGTGACCGAAGAAAAGACCAAAAATAATCAAGGCAAAAATAGGGATCATTTTGATACTGGTTGTCGTAATCGCAAACACACGGCTGACACGGTTTTCCAGCATATTCATTAGTGCAATTAGAATACAAGCTGCTACGGCAATACAAAAAACACTATTAAGAGAGAAAATCCCAAAATCGAATTTTGCCGGTAAATGAAAAAAAGTCACAAAAAGGGTCGAAAAAAAGTAGGAAACTGAAGCGATTAAAGCCGGCCCGTAAAAAGAGATCTGCATCCATCCAGCTAAAAATCCCCAGAATTTTCCGAAAATCTTACTAATATAGATATAAATGCCGCCCGTCTGAGGCATTTCGGATCCGAGTTCGGCAACAGACATGGCTGACGCCAAAGTCACGATCCCGCCGACGAACCAAGCCAATAAGGCCATCGATGTCGATCCGGCTTCTTGAAGTACCCGCCCCTGTTTAAAAAAGATCCCTGATCCGATAACCGTACCAATGACAAGTGATAAAGTACCGAAAAATCCAAAATTTCGTTTGAGTTGCTGCTCGTTTTCAATCATAAGTTTGTCCCAGTATAATGGGCAGAAAACTTTAAAGCAAGTTTTTTTTAAACTTTTTTGCATTACTTATTGAAAGTAAGTACAATATAGGAAAGGAGATCATCATGGCAATTTCAGTATTAGATTCCGCTTCGTTTGAGCCGGAAACAAAATCAGGCGTGACTGTCACTGATTTTTGGGCAACTTGGTGCACACCCTGCAAAATTCAAGCACCGATTCTTGAGAAAATCTCTGAGACAATGACTGACGTCAAATTCAGCAAGATCGATGTTGACCAGAATCAGGAGACAGCTTCCGGATTGGGCATCCAGGCTATCCCAACTCTGATCATTAAAAAGGACGGTCAGGTTGTTGACCGCGTGGTTGGCGTGCATAATCAAAAACAATTGAACGAAATTATCAACAAATATCGTTCTTAAGTGTTGTGAAATTTTATACTTTTATTTCGAAAACCTGCATGATAGCGGGTTTTTATTTTTATTCTAAATTCACAAGTGATAGAATACAAACGAAGAAAAGAAGAGGTATTTAATGGCGGAAAACAAACGTTTTGGGGCCGATCTTGTACTCGAGTCCCTTTTGAATCATGAAGTTAAGTATATTTTTGGTATTCCCGGTGCCAAGATTGATCGGCTTTTTGAAGCAATTGCCCACACACCCGGTGCACCAAAATTAGTAATTACTAAACACGAACAGAATGCAGCTTTTATGGCCCAAGCAGTCGGCCGTTTGACAGGAAAACCCGGCGTGGTCCTTGTCACATCCGGCCCTGGTGCATCTAACTTGGCGACAGGAATTTTAACCGCACAGACTGAAAATGACCCGGTAGTCGCAATTGCTGGCCAAGTGCCGCGTAATGATTTGTACCGGCGGACTCACCAGTCAACGCCTTCGGTACTGCTGTTCAACGGTATTACGAAATTTACGACAGAAATTCAGGATGCTGAAAATATTTCCGAAGTAATTGCAAACGCTTTTGATGCCGCTACCAAAGCACCACAAGGTGCATCCTTTATCAGCCTGCCGCAAGATGTTGATGACAGTCCTGTCACAAGCAAAGCGCTTGCAAAAGTTCAGACTATCACGGCTGGCCCAGCTGATTTAGCCGGCATCAAATCCTTAGCAGATAAGGTTCGTCAAGCCAAACTGCCTGTCATTCTCGTCGGCCAAAGAGGCTCAGATGAAAAAGTCGTTGCAGCCCTGCATGCCTTTTTGCACGGGGTTAAATTACCAGTTGTTGAAACATTCCAAGGCGCCGGCGTGATTGATCACAGCCTGCTGCAGCAATCATTCTTCGGACGTGTCGGCCTGTTTGCCAACCAAGCCGGTGATCAGTTATTAAAAGCTGCTGATCTAGTAATCACAGTGGGTTATGATGCCGTCGAATACGAACCCCGTGTCTGGAACAAGGAAAACCGTTTGCAAATCGTCACGATCGATTCGACCGATGCGCAAATTGACGCACACTATAACCCAGCCTTCCAATTGGTCGGCAATATTGCTCAAACATTGAATTTGCTGGCTGATGAATTGCAGGATTACACAGTCAGCGACGCTGTTGAACAACGCCTGACAGCTTTTCGTGATCAGCTGCAGACAGAACCCGGCGGACCTAAATTCCAGCCTGCTGACGGCCTCTCGCATCCCTTGGATGTCGTTCATGCGATTCAAAAACAAGTCACAGATGACATGACCGTGACTTTGGATGTCGGATCTGTCTATATTTGGATGAGCCGTTTCTTCCGCTCCTACCGTCCGCGCCATTTCCTGATTTCTGATGGCATGCAGACTTTGGGTGTGGCACTGCCTTGGGCGATCGCCGCTTCCTTGGTCCGTCCTGATGAAAAAATCGTCAGTGTCTCCGGTGATGGCGGCTTTATGTTTTCCAGTGCAGAATTGGAAACGGCTGTTCGTTTGCACGCAAACATTGTCCACATTATTTTTAACGACCAAGGCCACTACGACATGGTCAAATTCCAAGAAGAAATGAAATATGGTCAGTCAGCCGGTGTTGATTTCGGCAAGATTGATTTCGTTAAATATGCAGAATCCTTTGGTGCCAAGGGCCTGCGCGTGGATAATCCCGATCAGATTGACTCAGTTCTTAGCGAAGCCTTTAATTGGAACAAAGGTCCGGTTGTTGTGGATGTTCCAGTCGATTACTCGCACAACACGGAGCTGTATGCTGATTTGATCCAAGGAGCGACAGACTAATGGCTGACTTTTCAAAAATTTACCAGCACGGTATCCTAGCACAAATCATGGATGGCCAATATGACGGTACGACAACAGTTGGTGATCTGTTGACTCATGGCGACTTTGGCATTGGCACCACCACCGGTATCGGTGTGGAATTAATCGTTCTAGACGGAAAGGCCTATGGCGTCCCAAGCAGCGGCAAAGTCCGTTTGCTGGATTTGCAGACTGAAAAAGTGCCTTTTGCAACTGTGAACTTTTTTGACAAACAGCTGCCTAAAGAAACTTTGACCGACATGACTTCAGCCGCCTTTGAAAAACACGCCGTTGAACACGGCGCTTTGCAAAATGTCTTTACAGCTGTCCGCCTGCATGGTGAGTTTACAGATGTCCTAGCGCGCTCTGCTGATCAGCAGCAAAAACCTTATCCGCCCTTTGCAACAGTTGCTGCCTCTCAGCATGAATTTCACGCCGATAAGCTGCAGGCGACCATCTTGGGTTACTACACACCTTCAGTATATGAAGGGGCTGCTGCTGCCGGATTTCACCTGCACATCTTAGCTGATGATCATTCCTTCGGCGGCCATCTGCTGCATTTTCATATCAAACAAGCTGATTTACAGCTGCAAGTATTTGATGATTTCCAACTGCATCTACCAACCAGCAACAAGATTTTCCGTGACCGCCAATTAGACCTACCGACTTTAAAAGCGGCCATGCGGAAAACCGAATAAAAAATTATTACTCTTTATGCCAGGCTTAGTTGCCTGGCTTTTTTATTGACAAAAAGTCCATTTTACAATGTGGCATAACTTCCAAAAGACCAGATTTTTCCCTTGACTCACCTTTATGAAAGCGCTACCGTAGATAGCGATGGGGAATGTGAGCGAACGGGTAAAAAACCAGTCATACCGGCACTTTTGGCTGTCACATTTTTCATGAAAAGCATAAAAAACGACCTGTAATCGTAAACTAAAAAAATTATCCAAGGAGGCAGCACGTGTTACTAGGAAGCATTGAAGCAGGCGGCACAAAATTCGTCTGTGCCGTCGGAAATGAAGATTACCGAACCAAAGATATTGTTCGTTTTCCAACCACAACACCAGAAGAAACACTAACCAAATGTATTGATTATTTCAAAAAATTTGATGACTTAAAAGCGATTGGTATTTCTTCTTTTGGCCCGATCGAGTTAAGGAAAAATTCACCCAAATATGGTTTCATTACCAATACACCCAAGCCGGGCTGGTCTGATGTCGACTTTGTCGGCCGGATCAAAAAGGCCTTTAATATTCCGATCCATTGGACGACTGATGTGAATGGGTCGGCCTATGGCGAATATGTCATTTCGACATTGTTCAACGAACATATCAATTCATTGGTTTATTACACGATTGGCACCGGTGTTGGCGCCGGCGCAATTGTCAACGGCCAATTCATCGGCGATCTCGGCCATCCAGAAATGGGCCATGTACGTGTTAAGCGCCACCCGGACGATCTTGATTTCCCAGGCATCTGCCCCTTTCATGGTGATTGCTTGGAGGGATTAGTTTCCGGTCCAACTTTTGAAGCCCGCACTGGCAAAAAAGGACAAGACATTCCCCTGACAGACCACGTCTGGGATATCATGGCCTACTATGTTGCCCAAGCTGCTTTGCAAACGACTTTGACTTTACGGCCTGCCAAGATTGTCTTTGGCGGCGGCGTGATCAGTGAGGAATTCTTAAAGAAAGTCCGCGTACAGTTTAAAGACTTAATGAATGATTACATTGACGTCGGCAAGCTGGAAGATTATCTTGTGATGCCGGCAATCAAGGAAAACGGTTCAGCAACACTAGGCGACTTTGCCTTGGCCTTGCTTGAATACCGCAAATAAATCGGTACGGATCGTCAAAGAACTTCCTCACCGCAAGCTTTTTTGGCGGTCAAAAATTGGTAAAATATTGAGAATATAAGGAAGGATTAAATTTATTATGGATGCTTTAGTATTAACTGCTGTTAAGCACATGGAAGTACAGGAGACTAAAAAGCCGACACCAAAGGCCAACGAAGTCTTAATTGAAAGCAAGTACGCTGGAATCTGTGGAACCGATCACGCTTTGTATAACGGATTACCAGGTTCAGCAGCTGCTGTACCACCAATCGTATTGGGACACGAAAACTCAGGCATTGTTGCTGAAGTTGGTGCTGAAGTTGTTGATTTTAAAGTTGGCGATCGTGTCACGGTCGATCCTAATATCTATTGCGGCAAGTGTTTTTACTGCCGTACCGGACGTCCAGAACTCTGCGACAATCTGTCGGCCATCGGTGTTACCCGCAATGGCGGATTGGAGCAGTACTTCACAGCACCTGAGACACAAGTCTACAAAGTGCCGGATAATGTTTCCTTAAAAGCTGCTGCCACGACTGAACCAATTTCATGTGCTGTCCATGGCGTGAAATTATTGAAATTGACGCCTTATCAGAAAGCTTTGGTAATTGGAGACGGCTTTATGGGTCAGCTCTTCGTACAGTTATTGCGTGCCTATGGTGTCCACCAAGTGGATTTTGCCGGTATTATCGATGAAAAACTCGCTTTGAATAAAGAGAAGTTTGGCGTCACAAACACCTTCAATACCACACGTGACCAGATTCCGGCTGACTATGATGTTGTTATTGAAGCCGTTGGCTTGCCTCAGACACAAGAGCAGGCTGTGAATGCAACTGTCAAAGGTGCTCAGGTCTTGATGTTTGGTGTCGGTAAACCAAATCAGGAATTCAAGATGAATACCTATGAAGTTTACCAAAAGCAGCTGACTATCCAAGGATCCTTCATCAACCCCAACGCTTTTGAAGATTCTCTTGCCTTATTGTCGAGCGGCAAACTGGATGTTTTGCCATTGATCAGTAACGAGCCTTCTCTCAAAGATGTGCCTGATTATCTAGACGGTACAATTAAAGACGTTAGCAAGGCCGTTGTGAAAGTCGGAGAATGACCCGGCCGGGTGTACCTCGCCCGCAAAACAAACCAGACGCCGCAAGTGCCAGTTTTCATACAACTTCCACCACGGCTTCTACAGCCAGTTTAATTGCCTACTTTGCAATCTCGATTGTGATTAATTCAGCCGGAAACGTCTTGACCTTGGTCACAAGTGCCAAGATCCATCCTTCCTACCTCGGAGCTGCCTATTGGACAGCTGCGACAGCCAATTTCGGTAATGCTTTGCATTGGAATCTATTTTGGTCATTTATCATCATCGGATTGATGACAATTGTCCTAAACGCCCTGTTAGTCGGGCATTGGTCTTGGCAGCGCGCCTTGGGAAATTTGTTATTTATGTTGCCCTTTTCCGCATTAATCCAAGTATTCGCTGACTTTTTCAACGGCGTCTATCCCTTTTTTGCAGGACTGCCCGCAGCGCATAGTCCAGCCATGATCATTTTTTACATCTGCCTGAATTTCTTCGGTGATGCTTTGATCGGGATTGCGATTTCTATTTATCAGCGTGTGAATTTGATTCTCCATCCTGCTGACGACTTAATGCAGATCCTGCGTTTTAAATATTTTAAAGGGCATGCTGCCACTGCGATGTGGGTTTCATACCTGCCGCCAACTATTCTGACGGTGATCGCTTTGATCATTTCACATCAATTTACGAATTTCGGTCTGGGAACAATTTTTGCCTTGTTATTCCAGGGCGGTATTACAGGTGCGGCCGATAAAATCGTCTTCCCAAGACTTCATCACCGTGCCATTCACGTTTCCCAAAATTAGGAGGTTTTATCAATATGGCTTTAAGTAATTATTTTACGGGTATTCAGCACGTCGGCATCCCTGCTGCTAATTTGGATGAGACAATCAGCTTCTATAAATCACTGGGATTCGAAGAAGCCGGTCTTTTCGAAAACGGCAGCAGTCATTGTGCCTTCATGCGTTTTGGCAATCTAACCATTGAGACTTGGGATGGCGATCCAACAGCTCAAAAAGCCGGTGCCATCAATCACATCTCGATGAATACAACTGATGTTGACAAAGCTTTTGCAGCAGCAAAAGCACAAGGTCTTCATCTCGTCGATAAAGAAATTCAATCCATTCCATCATTTTGGGACAACGGTATTCGTTTCTTCAATATTCTAGGACCAAATAAAGAAACAATTGAATTCTGCCAGATTCTCTGAAATTAAATCATGACATTTGAAAAGCACAGCTTTAATGGCTGTGCTTTTTTGTACGCGGTAAAATTTATTCAGATTTATTTTTCAGTGCTTCTTTGATTTCAGTCAAAAGTTTGACAATTTGGCGCAAACAATAAAGAACATACACAACCACCGCTATTAATAGAACATAAAACAAGAGATTAATAAACATAGCAAAGCCAAAATACATCATCGTCATCAAGTCCTTTTTCAGTTAGTCCGTCTCTTCAATCAATTATAATTTAATCAAAGATCTCGTTTTCGATTTTCTGGCCATTAGCCAAAGCGACAGCATCATGCAAAGAAATCCTGACCATATTTTTAATGGCTAAATCCGTATAAAAGGCAACATGCGGAGAAAGCAGCACATTATCCATGGCCATCAATGCTTGTGCATCGGCCGGAATTATTTTCGGATCAGAGACAGCGCTCATGAATTCATTTTCGTTGGGCAAGACATCCAAGGCTGCGCCGGCCAGCTTGTCACTCCTTAAATTAGCCAGCAAGGCATCGGTTACCACGAGGCCGCCGCGAGCAAAATTCAAGAAGTAACTACCTGCCTTCATTTTGTCAAAGAAAGCCGAATCAGCCATCCCCGCAGTCTCGTCATTCAAAGGTGTGTGGAAAGTCACCACATCAGCTTGTGCTAAGGCCTGATCTAGATCAACATAATCCAAAAAAGCTTCATTTTGAGCATGATAAACTGGGTCAACTGCCAAAACTTTGGCTCCCAGGGCATGCAGCATCTCAGCCAAAGCAGAACCAATCCGCCCAGCACCAATCACAGCAATAGTGAGATCGTGAATTTCGCGTCCTTGAGGCGCAGCCGACCACTGCCAATCGCCACTCGTCGTTGCCCGATAATAGCGTTTGTTGTTGCGGATTAAGTTCATCAATTGCGTCAGCGTATATTCAGCAATAGCTCTTGGCGAATAGGCAGCAACATTGGAAGCTCTCAAGCCGGCTTGATGAATGGCTGGTAAATCCAAAATATCGTAACCGACTTGGCGAATTGTAATCTGCTTGATACCAAATTCGGCTAATTGCTGATAGACAGAATCAGGAATCGCAACCGTCTGCTGAGTCACGATTGCATCATAGCCCTTAGCCAGGCTGACATTTTTTTCTGAGAGATAGTCAGTCAGCTGGTCGACTTGATGGCCAGTCTGCTGGCAGAATTCTTTAATATAGGGTTTTTCGTCGCCTAAAACGGCATACATCAGTATTTTCATATTGCTACAATCCTAGCAAAAAAGGGCATCGATAACAAATTTAATTGGCTTCTTCTTGACAAGTTCGTCAGCAGCGCATAAAATGACATATTGTCACATGACAGATCGTCACATTTTATGCCAAAAGAAACTTTTTACAATTTAAGCGAAGAGAAACGTCAGCGGATTCTGCGAGCAGCTCAAAACGAGTTTTCTCGTGTGCCCTTAGCGGAAGCCAAAGTTGCCAGAATTGTCTTGGATGCCGGGATTCCTCGCGGAAGTTTTTATCAATATTTTGATGATATCAGCGATCTTTATCACTATTTTTTTAAAAACAAGGCCCGCAGTTTTCAGGAAAATTTCAAGAAAGCTGTCCTAACACACGATGGCGACCTGATTGAAGCTTGGCGTTTTATGGATAAGCAGCTCATAGGCACAATCATTAAAAGCCGCAATTCGGTTCTTTTCGAAAATGCTTTATTAGGGCTGGATATTCAACGCAGTCAAAAAATGCTCCGGCATTTTTCTCATTTTGATGATCCGGCTATTCAATCTTTAGATGATCTTTCTTACATCGACTTTTCCGAATTGAGAATCGACAGCCTGGATGATTTCAAAGCGCTGGAAAAAATTTTTTCAGGTTTCGTGCTGCAAGCCGTCAGCAGTTATTTTGCAAAAAAACGCGCCGGCGAGGCTGTTGGCTTAGATCAGATTCTGGCACAGACTGATAAAGAAATTAATTGGCTGAAATACGGTATCAAGAAGGAGACAGAACATGATTAAACTTTCCAAAGGACGCATGAGTGCTTGGATTGTCGCACTATCGGTCCTATTTATGATCATCCAGGTCTATACAATGCTGCGTTTGCCGGATCTGACTTCCGATCTGATCAATAACGGTGTTGCTAGGGGAAACATTACATATATCTATCACACAGGTGCTTGGATGGCGTTTTATTCTCTGCTTTCCGTCCTATTCGGCGTGGCCAATACCTACACATCATCGGTGGCTTCCCAGAAACTGGGCATGCGCCTTCGACGCGATATCTACGATAAGGTCATGGGCTACTCTAATGAAGAGTTTGATAAAATCGGCACTTCTTCTTTAATTACACGAACAAGCAACGACGTGGTTCAAATTCAAAATGTTGTCATGATGTTTTTGCGTTTGATGATTATGTCGCCGATTATGCTGATCGCAGCCAGTGTCTTAGCTTACGGCAAATCCGCCCGTTTGACAGAGATCTTTCTCGTCGCCATCCCAGTATTGATCCTCATCATCGGCGTTGCCATGTATTATGCCGTGCCTTTATTTAAAGCCATGCAGAAGAAAACAGATCGTATCAATCTGGTCTTTCGCGAAGGTTTGACCGGCGTCCGTGTGATTCGAGCTTTTGGCCGCGACCAATTCGAACAGGACCGTTTTAAAGAGGCCAATCAGGACTTCACGCAAAACGCGGTCAAAGTCTTTTCAATCATGTCCGTGATTTTCCCGCTGGTCACTTTGGTCATGTCCGGCACAAATGTTGGTATCACCTGGTTCGGCGGACATTTGATTGCTGATCAAGCCATGCAGGTCGGTGATCTGGTCGCTTTTATGACTTACGCCATGCAAGTGCTGCTGAGTTTTATGATGCTGGCCATGATTTTCGTGATGGTACCCAGAGCCCAGGCCTCAGCTGATCGGATCAACGAACTTTTACAAGCACAATCCACGATCAAAGACCCCGCAGCATCAGCCAGCGCGTCTCAAACAGCTTCTCTAGTTTTTAAAAATGTCGGATTTAAATACACAGGTGCAGAGGATCCAGCTCTATCCGGCGTAACTTTTTCTGCCAAATCCGGCCAAACAGTCGCAATTATTGGCGGCACGGGTTCCGGAAAATCGACACTGATTAATTTAATTCCGCGCTTTTACGATGTGACGACCGGCAGTATCCAAGTAAACAGCCAAAATATTTCTGATTACAAGCAGGAAAATTTACGCGATTTGATTGCTTTGACGCCGCAAAAAGCCATCTTGTTTACCGGGACGATTCGTGAAAATCTGAAATACGGTAATCCACAGGCGACTGATATGGAACTTTGGCATGCCTTAGACGTTGCGCAAGCCAGTGATTTCGTCAAGGAATTGGTTGATGGCCTGGATGCTCACGTCGAACAAGGCGGCGATAATTTTTCCGGTGGTCAAAAACAACGTTTGGCCATTGCGCGAGCTTTGGTGAAAAAAGCGGCGATTTATATTTTCGATGATAGTTTTTCGGCCTTGGATTTTAAAACCGACGCCAAACTGCGGGCAGCATTAAAAACAGATCCTGAAATCCAAAAAGCCGTCGTCGTGATTGTCGCTCAGCGTATTTCGACAGTTGTTGATGCTGACACAATCCTCGTCTTAGAAGACGGCCGCATGACGGGTGCTGGTACCCATGCCGAACTTAAAAAGAGCAATCAGGCATACCAGGAAATCATCGACTCGCAAATTCGTAAAGGAGATCAATAATGGCTGAAAGCAAAAACACAAAACAGTCGCACGGCAGCGGTTCTTTTGGTCCTAGCATGGGCCGTCCCGTGCAAAAAGCCAAACATTTCTGGCCAACCAGCAAGCGACTGTTTGCTTATATGAAAAGACAATGGCTGGCCGTCACTTTTGTGATTCTCTTTGCGATCGGGTCAGCGATTTTCCAGACACAAACACCGAAAATACTCGGCCGGGCAACAACGGAAATTTTTAAAGGTGTCATGACGGGAGGAGCACAAATTAAAGCTGGCATCCCCATCTCGACTTTTCCAATTAACTGGCAAAAAATTGCCGGCATTATTCTGGAAGTAATTATCCTCTACGTCCTCGCGGCACTACTGTCTTTTATCCAGCAGTATATGATGACGCGTGTCTCGCAAAAAACTGTCTTTGATTTGCGGCGTGACTTGAAAGCCAAAATGGCCCGCCTGCCGATTAATTACTATGATACGCATACAAATGGAGATGTCATGTCGCGGGCAACCAACGACATGGATAACATTTCATCAACTTTACAGCAGAATTTGACGCAATTAATTACCTCCTTTGTGACCTTCTTTTCGATTCTATGGATGATGCTGTCCATTTCTTTGCAGCTGACTTTATGGGTCTTGATTATTGTGCCGGTCTCGATTGTTATCATCGGCATCGTGGCACCACGTTCACAAAAATTCTTTTCCGCCCAGCAGAAATCGCTTGGCCTGTTAAACAACCAAATCGAGGAAAGCTACGCTGGGTATACGATCGTGCGTGCCTATAACCATGAAGATAGCGAACGGAAAACTTTTGCCGAAGAAAATGAGCGTTTGTATAAGGCCAGCTGGAAAGCACAATTCGTTTCCGGCATGATTATGCCCTTAATGACTTTCATTAATAATTTAGGTTACATCGGCATTGCCATCATCGGCGGCATCAAAGTCGCTAATGGCCAAGTGACCATCGGCAATATTCAAGCTTTCTTACAGTATACGAATGAGTTCAGCCAGCCAATTACACAAATCACGAATTTGACCAATCAAATTCAGTCAACAATCGCCTCGGCGGAACGTGTTTTTCAGGTACTGGATGAAGATGAGATGCTGGATAACCATCAGAATCTGCCAGTAGTCAAAGAATCTGAAATTATCAATTTCGACCATGTTCAGTTTGCCTACGGCGATAATAAAGAACTGCTGATGACCGATTATAATTTACCAGTCAAACAAGGTGAAATGGTCGCAATCGTCGGACCGACAGGTGCCGGCAAGACAACGATGATCAACTTATTGGAACGCTTTTATGACATTCGCGGCGGCTCCATCCGCTTTAGAGGACGAGATACGCGCGACTTGGACCGTGCAGATCTGCGCAGTCATTTTGCTATGGTGCTCCAGGACACCTGGCTGTTTTCCGGATCAATTCACGATAATATCGCCTATGGCCGTGAGAATGCCAGTGAAGCCGACATTCTAGCAGCGGCCAAGGCCGCTCATGTTGATAGTTTTGTCAGGCAGCTGCCTAAGGGTTATGAGACACTCTTAAATGAGGAAGCTTCCAACATTTCGCAAGGACAGCGGCAATTAATCACGATCGCCCGTGCATTTCTAGCTAATCCAGAAATTCTGATTTTAGATGAAGCGACTTCGTCAGTCGACAGTCGGACAGAAATCCAGATTCAGCACGCCATGCAGAATCTATTAAAAGACCGGACAAGTTTCGTCGTGGCTCATCGTCTGTCCACGATTCGCGATGCCCAGCATATCGTTGTCATGAATCACGGTTCGATTGTTGAAACAGGCAGCCATGATTCTCTGATGGCAAAAAATGGTTTTTACGCTGACCTCTACAATAGCCAGTTTTCCGGAAAGGCGGTAATCTAATATGAAAAAGAAAAGTCGTCTTGTCATAACAATATCGGCGCTTCTGGTCATTATAGCTGCCGGCACGCTACTGTTTGTTTTCCGTCCGGCACAGTTGTCGACGACACACAATCATTACCGAATCAGCGGGATGTCTGCTAACATTCGCGGTACGGCCAGCCCCGCCAAACAAATTCAATATCGAGTCGGTAACGGTACAAAAAGAACGATAGCAGTCCGGTCAGGCAGTTTTGCCATTAATCTGCCTGCTTCCGACCACAAACAGATTGTCACGATTTATAATCACGGGCGTTCAAAAAAAGTCACTGTTTCTGCTGCAACAGCTTTAGCAGACTACCAGCGTTTCGCCGGAATCTATAATCAAGCATTAATTGCCAGCCGTTTGCCCAAACATCTCCAGCAGATAGCTAAAAATCCGGCTGCCGATCCCGCAAAAAGCCAGCAGCAAGCAGCAGAACTAGCTGCCGCAATGGCCAAAATTCAAAAAAACAGCCAAAAAGAACTGCTGCCAGTGCAGCTAAATAACACGATGCGCAGCCTGCCTGCCCAGCACAGCTACCAGCTAAGAATCAATGTCCGGCATCAGCAGCTGATCGGTATAACGCTTATCTCGCCTTTAGCCAGCCTGAGAAATCAAAAAGCACAACAAACAACAGGTTCTTTTGTCACTGTCTTAGCCCTGATTGCACAAGCCAGCGGTGCAGATCCCAGCCAAGTACTCAAGGATTTTGGCAAAACAGCTCGTCAGGCAAACAATGCCAAAACGACATCGCTGCGTCCTATTCGCTCTAAAGGCGTCCAGTTCGATCTGGGTGTTTCAACACAAAATTTGTATGTTTATGTTGGCAAATACGATCATTAATCAGCCTTTTTGTGATACTTGAAATCGTTTTCCTTTTGTTGGATAATGGAAAAGTTACGTAAAACGCTTTACACAACGTCTACCAATACAGAAAGGTTTTTATGGGAATTTTATTTGCACTAATCCCGGCCCTCACTTGGGGTTCGACGGGATTAATTAATACAAAAATGGGTGGTTCGGCCGCTCAACAGACATTAGGTATGACCTTTGGTGCTCTGATCTTTGGCCTCGCTACGATGTTTATCTTCGTGATTCCTCAAGGAATCTCCGTCGATTATCATATTTGGGTAGTCGGCTTGCTGTCAGGCTTGTTCTGGGCTGTAGGAACGGCTGGACAATTTGTCGCTTATAAGGATATGGGCGTGTCTTCAGCCTTTCCAATTTCAACTGCTGGACAGATCATCTCAAATGCCTTGATGGCTGCAATCGTCTTAGCTGAATGGCGGACTGTTAACATGTGGATCTTCGGTGTGATTGCCGTTGCCTTGGTAACGGTTGGTGCATTGCTTACCGCTGCTCGTTCCCGTGCTGCAAAACAGAATAATACGGCGCGGCCAGCTTCATATACGCACGGCCTGATTGCCATTCTGCTTTCAACAATTGGCTACATGTTCTACTTTGTTTTTCCGAATTTGATGTTTAAGACCGGCTTTATCAGCCCAGCGGTTCATGATGCGCACAATGGCGTTGATTACATGACTGCTATCGTTGGCCCGCAATCAATCGGACAAGTGCTGGGTGCCTTTTTGATCGTCTTATTCGTCTTCCATGAAGGCAATAGGATGTTTGAAAAACCAACTTGGAAGAACATTCTGACTGGTCTTAGCTGGGGTATTGGTAACTTATTCATGTTTATTTCCACTGCCAATCCGGCAATTGGACAAGCTACTGCTACCACGCTGTCACAGATGGGCGTGATCGTCGGTACCTTTGGCGGTATCTATCTCTTGCACGAAAAGAAGACACCAGATCAAATGGTCAAAATTGTCATTGGTGCCCTGCTGGTTGTTCTCGGTGGTGTACTGATTTCCAACTTGAATCATTTGTAATCCATCTCTAAAAGATATTAAAAAAACAGGCAAATGCCTGTTTTTTTGTTTAACGGAACATTGTTTTTAAGGCTTTTGCCATGACCACAGGATTTTTTTCATAATGATGCAGTTTGGTCAGCTTAGTTTCAGGGATGCCCAAGAAATGATAGACGGCCGTCTGAGCGGCGCGTATTGAATATTGTTCCGTGAAGACCATATCGAAAGGCATCTCGGAAAACTGGCTGATGAAGGCCAAATTTTTAGATCCTTTCGGAACGACTTTTGGCCGGTCGCCGACTGCCCGTCGGTTAAATAGTGCACTGGCATAAGGCATATAGACAGGGATTACGTTTACAATCGAATCCCAGATCTCATCTAAGTGGTTAGCTAATTTATCCTGACTATCATCAACTTCATTCAAATGACCAAGCAGCTCAGTCAGAATCTCGCGGCCAGTCATGTCAATAAAAGGCTTATCGACATAATCGCCATTAACTCTAGGAAACATCGCATAGCCCCAAAAGATCGTCTCATTTTCCTTTTGTGTTTTAAAATGCGGCTGGTGATGCACAACAATCGAAAGCAGATTACTGGAATCAACCCAAGTGTTCAAGGCGTTTCCGGGCTGCTGCTGCGTAATACGCGTAATTTGATTCAGTAGAAAATGATTATTCGTCGTGACTGTAAAACTCATCCATTCCGATTGCGGCCTGTCATTGAAAAACTTATCCGGCTGCCCTAAGGAGTAAAAGTGTTCAGTCGCTTGTTTCCACAGAGCTGCTGACGGCGCGTATTCGTCATTTTCGACAATCGGTGTATCGAGGTCGCCGATGCTGGCTGAATCCGTGATCGCACCGTTCGTATCAAAGACCAGATCGTCTTCTGCTAGGGCGATCGTGGACTTTTCACCAGCAGGCTGTTGCTCGATTTGCAGACCTTTGACGATAATATCATCACGCAAAGGCGTATCAGCAAAATCAAAAGCTGTCACTTTCACATCGTTAACGAATTTAGCGCCCTGATCAATTAAATATTGACGCATGGGCAGAATCAAGGATTCATATTGGTTATAGGGCGTTCGTGTGACCCCTTCCAGTGTGTTAATGCGGGAAAACTCCAAAATCATCCGGTTCATATAACGCCGCAGTTCCATAGCAGAAGACTCTTTTTTAAAGGCAAAAGTCGTTTCCCACATGTACCAGAAATTAGTTGTGAAAATATGTGGACTATTTTTGAACCAATCGGCGATCGACACATCGTTTAGCTGCTGCTCATCCTTTTCCGGGATCATCATCAATTTCGAAAGCAAAGTGCGGTCTTTCATATTAAACTGCATCTTGTTGTAATCATTCTTGCCGCGAATCCGCAAACCATCTGTCTTATCCATCAGCCTTGCAACATCGTGAGTCGGATGCTGATGATCAAAATTCAAAATATCATCAGTTACAGATTGGCCCGGGTTGTCTAAAGAAGGCACACTTTTTAACAGATCCCACAAATTTTCGTAGGTTTCTTCGTTCAACATACGGCCGCCCTCGGCTAAAAAGCCGGCTGTATTGGATAATTTAGGACCCTTATATTCTTTTGTGTAAGCTTCGACTTTGTCACCATCATTTGCACCATGAGAATTTAGGCCATAAAAAGTGATTTGATCGCCTGACCAATGGCCATCTCGGATCAAATACAGGCCGGCTGCCAAATTTCCGATGCCGCTTCCGATCATATACGCATGCTGTGTCATAAAATGCTCCTTTTTAGATTTACAAGATTATTGTGACACGAAACAGGCAGTGGCAGAAGCAAGGGTGGGATTTTGTAATATGACGTTGTAGATGTTTGACAAACGCGCCAGCTATGTTATATTTGTAGACATAGATTTCAAACGACTTGATCCGGAGAGTAGTTTTGAACCAAAGCAGAGAAAGTTGGCGTTTGATGCAAGCCAACGTGCGGGGAGAGATGAACATGGCCGGTGATTGGCTGGTGCGAACCGTTTACGGAAAACACCAGACGGAATGGCCCTCGTTACCGGGCACGCCATTAGAGGCAGCTCATACGCTTTGCTTTAGATGGTTGGCAAGACTTGTTTTTGGCAACAAAACAAGTAAAGCAGGATGGTAACGCGTTAATCGCTTCTGTATTTCAGGAGCGATTTTTTTATACCTTTGTTTCCGGATTGAAATCGTTTAAGAAAATGGGATGGTCTATTACATGGAAAACACACTCAAGAAAACTGCATACGTTTCACTCACGGTCTTAGCCGCCAGCGGATTGGCCTTCATTGCGCCAGCCGTATCTCAAACTAACACTGCCGATGCCAAAGCTAAGGCAATCACGATCAAAGTCGGTGTCATGACGATGAACGACGAGGACAAGGCCGAGTGGAAAGTCATCAGCCAATATGCTAAAAAACATGGCAATGTCAAACTTCGTTTTGTCCAATTCACTGATTATAGTCAGCCTAACCGTGCCTTAGCAGACGGCGACATCGATATCAATGCCTTCCAGCATTATTACTTTTTGGATAATTGGAACAAAGAAAATAACGCTAATTTAAAGCCGATTGCTAAAACAGTTATCGCGCCACTACGTCTTTATACGAAAAAGAATTACAAAAGCGTCAAAGATTTACCAAAGAACGCCCAGATTGCGATTCCTAACGATGCGACTAACGAAGGCCGCTCGCTTGTCGCTTTGCAGACGGCCGGCTTAATTAAATTAAAGAAGGGCGTCAAACTGGCAACGCCGTCTGACATTACCAGCAATCCCAAGAACATCAAAATTGTGCTTGTGGAAGCTTCGCAAACGGCCCGTTCGTTGGGCTCTGTTGATGCCGCTTTCGTTAATAACACCTTCGTTCCGGCTGCTGGATTAAAGTTCAATTCAGCCATCTATGTGGAGCCGGTTAACAAGGCTTCCCGTAAATGGATCAACGTGATTGCAGCTCGTCCGAATTACAAACAAAATAAGAGCAAATACGCTGCTTATAAAGAAATTATCAAGGGTTATCACGAAAAGAAAATCAAGCGTTTGATCAAAAAATACTCAGGCGGAACTTCGCTGGCAGCCTGGGATATCAAGCTGAAGTAAGCCAGCACTTAAAAAGCAGAGGACAAAATCATGTCAGAAAATACAGATACAGTTACATTAGTTAAGCCGCCTTTTAGAGCCGATATTGTCGGCAGCCTGCTGCGGCCACAAGATTTAAAGGACGCACATGCACAATTAGCAGCCGGTCAGATTGATCAAGCCCAGTTGTTAGAAGTTCAGCATAAAGAAATCAAGCGCATCGTTGATGAACAAGTCCAACTCGGATTAAAAGATGTGACTGACGGCGAATTTTCACGCAGCTGGTGGCATTTGGATTTTCTCTGGGGACTGAATGGTGTCGGTAAATATGATTATGAAAAAAGTTATAAGTTTCACGGCAGCAAGACGCGTACAGATAACGCCGAACTAATTGGAAAAATTGCTTTTAATCCTGATCATCCCTTCTTTGCCGCCTTCAGCTACTTGAAATCAATCACGCCTAAGGGTGTTCTGCCTAAGCAGACAATTCCATCTCCCAGTCTGCTCTTCCGCGACAACCGTAGTGATAACTGGCATCAGTTTTACGATAATTGGCAGGATTATTTGTCCGATATTGTCACTGCCTATCGTCAGACCATCTTGCATTTTTATGAATTGGGCGCACGTTACGTTCAATTAGACGATACGACTTGGGCCTTTTTGATCAGCAGCTTAAATGCCAGCAAAGATGATCCGGACAAGCACGCTGCTTTTGAAAAAATTGCGACTGACTCTGTTCAGATTATCAACCAAATTCTGGATGGCCTGCCTGAAGACTTAACTGTCACAACACATATCTGTCGCGGTAACTTTCAGTCAACTTATTTGTTCTCTGGCAGCTATGACACGATTGCCGACTATCTTGGCCAGTTAAATTACGATGGTCTCTTCTTGGAATACGACAGTGACCGTTCCGGTGGTTTCGCGCCCCTAACCAAGATTTGGAATCAAGATAAAAATAAAAGAATCGTCCTTGGGATCGTGACATCGAAGTTTCCTGAATTAGAGAGTCAAGAATTATTAGTTGATCGTATTAAAGAGGCTTCAACTTACGTACCCCTTTCTAATTTGGCCATCAGCACCCAATGTGGGTTTGCGTCCACTGAAGAAGGCAACAAGTTAACCGAAGCTCAGCAATGGGATAAGTTAAAACTCGTGATCCAGACTGCCAAAACTGTTTGGCCTGAATAAATTTCAAAGCGCATAAAGCGCTTGGTTCTAGTGATGTCGAGCAGCGGCCGCTCAATTGCTTCATAAGCAATGTTATGCAGGTTCGACTCCTGCCGTCACGTTCGGATCCTATAAGATCCCTCACGAAAAATCCGAAAGCATAAACTTGTGCTTCAAATAAAGTTTAAAAGGAGCAGCATATGTCAGTTGCAAAAGTGGCAGATTATTTTCAACAATACGGACTGGCTGACAGAATCCATGTTTTCCAAAAATTGACTGCGACTGTGCAAGAGGCAGCCGAGACATTAGGCATTCAAGCCGACCAAATCGCTAAGACTTTGGCTTTTGACTTGGATGGCAGCCCGTTAGTCGTCGTCACCAGCGGATTGACACGTGTCTCCAATCAAAAATTCAAGGCCAGTTTTGGAAAACGACCGACCATGATCGCCAACGATAAATTGGAACAAATAGTCGGTTACGTGGCCGGCGCTGTCTGTCCTTTCGCCTTGAATCCCGGCGTCCGTGTTTATCTGGACCGTTCATTAGAAAAACACGACCTCTATTATCCAGCCGCCGGAGATGTGAACGCAGCGATTAAATTGTCCCTACAGGAATTGACAGAATATTCACACCCAGCCGCCTGGGTCGATGTTGCTAAATAACAAATTTAAAAGGAGAAAAAATGCCTGAAAAAACAGAAATTAGACAAGAATATTTGGATAAACTCGCTGACTTGATCAAGATTCCCAGCGTTTCAGCGAAGAAAACCGGTTTAAAAGAAGCTAGTCAGCTGATCAGCGGCTACTTCCAGCAATTAAAAGCCGATCAAGTCGCCATCGATGATGAATTTGAATTCCCGCTCGTGATTGCCAAATTCAAAGCAGCAAAAGCAGGTGCAAAGACCATCTTGATTTACAACCATTATGACGTCCAGCCGGCCGAACCTTTTGATCTTTGGCACAGTGATCCTTGGACTTTAACCCAGCGCGATGGTAAACTTTTCGGCCGCGGCATTGATGATGATAAGGGCAATTTGTTAGCACGTTTGACGGCTTTAGCTGAATACTTGGACGAACACAATCATCAATTGCCAGTCAACATTGATTTTGTCGTCGAAGGTTCTGAAGAAACGGCTTCACGCGGCCTTTCCGACTATCTGATCAAACACGCAGCCGAACTGCAGAATGATTTGGTTATTTGGGAATCCGGCGGCTATAATAGCAAAGATCAGCAAGAAATTAACGGCGGCACTAAGGGTATTGTGACTTTTGATTTAGTTGCTAAGACCGCTGATCGTGATTTACATTCCAGTTTGGCACCTGTTATCGATTCAGCTGCTTGGCAATTATTAGAGGCGATTAATTCCCTGCGTAATCCGGACGGCACGATCGCAGTCAAGGGTGTTTATGACACAGTCCGCCCAGCTAGCACGCGTGAACAGGATCTGGTCGAAAAATACTCAACCATTGATCAGCATTTATTAGTCAACGATTTCAAACTAACAGCGCCGCTTTTAAACAGCAGCACCCGCGAGGAATTATTAAAAGCCCTCTACTTCTCGCCGGCTTTGAACATCGAAGGCATCAGCAGCGGTTATGAAGAGGCCGGTGTGAAAACTGTTTTGCCTGCTCAAGCCGTAGCCAAACTTGAAATTCGCTTGGTGCCAGACCAAGATCCGCATGATATTTTTGATAAAGTCGCAGCTCACTTGCAGGAAAAAGGCTTTACAAATGTCAAAGCCGTCTATACTTTAGGTGAAAAACCTTATCGCTCTGATCTATCGGCTGACGAAATCCAGCGTGTGATTGCGATTACGAAGCATATTTATGGTGATGATATTTCCTTGCTGCCGACTTCGCCAGGAACCGGCCCAGCTGCTTATTTCTACGACAACTTTAAATCGCCGATCGCAGCTGTTGGTATTGGCTATGCCGCTTCAGCAGATCATGCACCAGATGAAAATGTCCGTTTGAAAGATTATGATGATCATATCGAATTTATTAAGGAACTAATTAGCAGTTATGAGTGATCCAATCATCGATTTTAAAGATGTCAGCGTCCATTTTCAAAACGGCAGCGAGGCCGTAGATGCGGTTAAAAACATCAATTTACAGATTAAAGCTGGCGAGATTTTTGGCATCGTCGGTTATTCTGGTGCCGGAAAATCAACACTGGTTCGCTTGATTAATCTGCTGCATGGCCCGACATTGGGTGATATTTCTGTTGCCCACGTCCACAGCGTGGCGAACGGGCAAGTCTTAATCAAAGGCAAGGCTCTGCGGCAGTTGAGGCAAAAAATCGGCATGATTTTCCAGCATTTTAATCTGTTGGATCAGTCGACCGTTTTGCAAAACGTCCTTTTTGCCTTGAAACATTCTGGTCTTAACAAAACAGCACGCATCGCCAAGGCCAAAAAATTGATTGACCAGGTCGGGCTAACAGACCGGATTGATAACTATCCAGCTCAATTATCCGGCGGCCAAAAGCAGCGTGTCGCGATTGCCAGAGCCTTGGCTAATGATCCGGAGATCCTGATTTCTGATGAAGCAACCAGTGCCTTGGATCCCAAAACCACCAAGCAGATCCTCCAGCTATTAGCGGATCTGAATAAGAAGACCGGTGTCACGATTGTCTTGATTACCCATGAGATGCAGGTGGTAAAAAACATTGCCGACCGCGTTGCTGTCATGAAAAACGGTGAAATTATCGAGCAAAATGCGACTTATGATATTTTTGCCAATCCGCAAAAAGCCTTAACCAAAGAATTCATCGAGACAGCTTCCGGCAGTCAAGAAGCGCTGGAAAAAGTCTTGCAGCAGCCTGAAGTCAAACAGCTTCCCAGTGATGCACTTCTTGTCGAACTATCATTTAGCGGCAGTACGACTGGTGAACCAGTGATCTCCCTTTTGGCAAAAAAGTTTGATGTGACCGCTGATATTTTATACGGCAATGTTGAAAGCATCCAGGGGATCGCCATCGGCACGCTGATTGTGGTTCTGCAAGGCAGCAAGGCAAACATTCAAAAAGCCTTAGCAGAAATTAAAGACAGGAAAATCGGTTTGCAGACGATCAAGGAGGGAAAATGATTAACTGGTTAAATAAAATCATGCCCAACGTGATCTCAATGGGTTGGGGCGGCGATTACGGCTGGTGGCAATCTATCTATCAGACTTTGTTTATGACGTTTTTTTCAGCCCTAATTGGTGGTTTAATCGGATTGATTTTCGCAATCATCCTGGTGCTGACAGATAACGACGGCATTTTGCCTAACCGGCCGGTATTCTGGCTGGCCGATAAAATCGTTTCCGTCTTCCGTGCAGTTCCTTTTATCATTCTGCTATTCGTTATCTCACCTTTTACACACCTGCTAATTGGCACCACCTTAGGCGCAACAGCTGCCTTGGTTCCTTTGAGCCTATCCGTCGCACCTTTTTATGCTCGCCAGATTCAAGTCGTTTTGAAAGCTGTTGACCCAGGCAAAATTGAAGCTTCTCAGGCACTTGGCGCCAACAATTGGGATTTGCTCGTAATTTATATGAAAGAAAGCCTGCCGGAAATGATCCGTGTGTCGACTGTGACTTTGATTAGCCTGATCGGGCTAACAGCCATGGCTGGTGCGATCGGCTCTGGCGGCTTAGGCAACACGGTCGTCACCTTCGGCCAGCAGTCCAAATACGATGTGGTCTGGGTTGGTACGATTCTGCTGCTTCTATTAATTTTCGGTATCCAAGCAATTGGTGATTGGTGGGCCAAACACAGCAATCACGCCGTATAGCCATAAAAAAACACCCCACAATTGAGGTGTTTTTATTTGTCCAAGTATGATCGTCACTCACGCTGCAAATAAACGCGATAACGGTCACCAGCGTAGTAGGTTTGTACGAATTCAAAAGGTTTACCATCGGTTAGATAAGAAGTCTGCCTTAAGAAAAGCGCTGCCTGGCCGTTGGTTAAATCAAGGCGTTTACAAATATTGACATTCGGAACCAGCGCGGAAAATTCCTGAATTGCCTTGCCAAAACGAAAACCTTTTTCCTCCAAGTATTGATACAAACCGCCCGCCATCTCATTTCGCGTGATGTTGCCGACTAAGGCAACAGGAACGGTCGTAATTTCATAAGCAATCGGTTCATCATCACCGTAACGCACACGCTCCATCGTAATCACATCTTGATCACGGCTGATTTCCAAATTCGAGGCCTCGATCAAGGACGGCTGATGGCGTTTTAAAAAAATAAATTTCGTCTTAGCTATCTTACCTTGCGAACGCATAATTTGTGTAAAACTGGTCACGCCCTTTAAATTTTCTGAGACTTCATTATTTTGTGCTGAGACATAAGTGCCTGACCCCGGTTTGCGCAGCAATTTGCCTTGGTTAACCAATAGTGTCGTTGCTTGGCGCAGCGTCATGCGCGATACTTTATATTCTTGGGCTAATAAACGCTCTGATGGCAGCCGGCTGCCGCTTTCAAATTGCTGTTTGTCGATTCTTTTTGCTAAATCATCTCGGATGCGAAGAAACACTGGCACACTACTCATAAGGCTGCAGCGGCTTTTAAGCCATCTCCATCCACAAAATTGTCCAACAAATCCTGCTGGTCATTTAAAATGTTAAAGTTCGCCCGTTTGCCGGCTTCCAGCGTACCAACATCAGACAGACCGAACTCACGCGCCTGATTCACAGAGGTCATCTGGACAGCATCTTCGATACCGGCACCTGTAAATTTCTGGACATTCTTAAATCCAAGAATATATTTCAGAACAGATCCAGCAAGGTGGCCATTTTCCAAACGTGCAGCGCCATCTTTGATAATCACTTTCTGACCGCCTAATTCAGAAACTTCGTTTTCCTTTTGTCCCTTGGCGCGCATTGAATCGGTGACAATTTCAATCTCGTGCGGGCCCTTCAGCAGATAAGCCAACTTCACCATTTCACCCGACACATGAACGCCATCCGTAATTAATTCCACTTTCACGGAAGGCGTCAAAACACCATAACCCGTCACACCGGGCTCGCGGCCTTCCAGCTGCGACTGACGATTGTACAAATGCGTCACATGCGTCGCTAAAGTCTGGCCTTTATTCATCTTGAAATAAGACTGATCCGTATGCCCGGCGGACAATACCACACCCATATTATGCAGGCCGGCTTCAAAATCCGAGCCGGCTTCTTCTGGTGCATATGTCAGTAATTTAATCAAGCCATTAGCCGATTGCTGCCATTGCCTAAACAATTCCAAATCTGGTTTGATCACATATTGTGCCGGCTGAGCACCATTCATTTCCGCATTAATAAAGGGGCCTTCCAAATGAATACCGCGAATCATCGAATTATGTTCAGCGGCTTGGGCAATCGACTTTAAAGCTGCATCGATATGCTCTTTAGTCTGTGTGATCGTCGTCGGAAAAACAGTCGTGATCCCTTCTTGGCGCAAATGCTGCGTGAAACGGTTCAAACCGTCAACATCGGCATCCATCGTATCAAAACCATAGCCACCATGCGTATGGACATCGATAAAGCCCGGCACCAGGATACTGCCGGCTGTCGTTTGAACAAGCTCATCATCAGCTTCCGGCGTGAACTCAGCCATGCTGCCAACTGCTTCAATTGTATTAGAAAAGCGCAGAAAGCCATTTTTCACGACTCCTGCGCCAGTATAGATATCAACATTCTTAATTAATTTAGCCATAGCTCCATTATATATTGGTCTATCCCAATTAAACAAGCATTATGAAGCTAAAGCTTTTTTGGAAGCCGCAACCATCTTTGGCTGAGACTTGCCATCGACAGCTGCTTTGGTGACAGTCACCTGTGTAATTTCAGGTTTTGACGGAATCTCGTACATGGTTTCTTTCATCGTCGCTTCCATAATTGACCGCAGGCCACGCGCACCGGATTTCTTGGTGATCGCAATTTTAGCCATTTCTTTTAAGGCATTGGGCTCAAATTCAAGCTTGACGCCGTCTAAAGCGAACAAAGCTTGGTACTGTTTGACCAAGGCATTTTTCGGCTTCGTCAAGATTTGGACCAAATCATCTTCATACAGAGGATCCAAGACAGAAATAATTGGCAAACGACCCAAGAATTCCGGAATCAGCCCGAACTTGATAATGTCTTGATCGGTCAGCTGAGTCAAAGGATTCTCTTTGTTAAATTCCTGCTTGGCTTGCTGGTCTTCGTGACCGAAGCCGATCATTGATTCGCCAAGACGATCGCGAATTACCCCATTGACACCGTCAAAGGCGCCACCGACGATAAAGAGAATGTTCGTGGTATCGACTTGAATGTATTCTTGCTGGGGGTGCTTGCGGCCACCTTGTGGTGGTACCGAAGCAATCGTGCCTTCCAGCAGCTTTAGCAAAGCCTGCTGGACACCTTCGCCGGAAACATCACGCGTGATGCTGACATTTTCGGATTTCTTAGCAATTTTATCGATTTCATCGATATAAATAATGCCGCGCTGGGCTTTTTCAACATCAAAGTCGGCTGCCTGCAAAAGCTTTAAGACAACATTTTCAACATCTTCGCCCACATAACCAGCTTCAGTCAAGGTCGTTGCGTCAGCAATGGCGAATGGCACATCCAGCATCTTGGCCAAAGACTGTGCTAGATAAGTCTTTCCAGAACCAGTCGGTCCGACCATCAGAATATTTGACTTCTGCAGCTCGACATCACTTTTGTGTTCCAAAGATTCATTGACACGCTTGTAATGGTTGTAAACTGCGACAGCCAAAGTCTTTTTAGCTTCTGTCTGGCCAATCACATAGTCATTTAAGCGATTGACGATTTCTTTTGGTGTTGGTAAATCATCAAGAATGAGTGTCTGCTGCTCGTTGGCCAATTCCTGATCAATGATCTGCTGAGCCAAAGCCACACATTCATCACAAATATAAACACCGGGACCAGCGATTAATTTTTTCACCTGATCCTGCCGCTTGCCGCAAAAAGAGCAAGCGATCGTTGATTGCATCGATTCTACGTCCATAGCGTCTATTATATCAAAGTTTGCATATTACAAATAGTTATGAAAGCAAATAAAAAAACGCTTAATGCGTTTTTAATGATTACTTCTTTGCAACTGCTTTAGCGTTGCTGACAATGATGTCAACGGCTTTTTGAATCTTCAAATCGTGGCTCAGAAGACCGGCAGAAATTGATTTTTCAACTTCAGCTTCTTTGATATTGTACTCAGTAGCCAGGCTCTTAACCTGGGCATTGATCTCATCGGCAGTTGGCTGCACCTTCTCGGCACGGGCAACGGCTTCAAGCACCAAATTAGTCTTGACACGGTTAGGCGCGCCTTCTGTCATCTGCTGAGTCAGCTGTTCTTGGCTTGTGCCAGTGATCTGGAAATACATCTGCGGCTGGATGCCTTGAGAAGCCAAATTATTGAAAAAGTTCTGAGTCTGACGAGAAATGTCGTCCTGCAATAATTCATCAGGCAACTTGTCAGGATCCAAGCTTGAAGCATCAACCACTTTTTGGATGGCGGCATCTTCGAATTGGTCCTGGCTCTTGTCAGCTTTGTCTTTAGAAAGCTTTTCTTTGGTCTTGGCCTTCAATTCCTCAAGAGAAGAAACAGTATCATCAACATCTTTAGCAAATTCATTGTCCAAAGCGGGTGTTTCGAGTTTCTTCAATTCGTGGATTTTAACGGCAAAAACGGCTTCCTTACCAGCCAAATCCTTGGCCTGGTATTCCTTAGGGAACGTTACTTTGACATCGACATCGTCACCAGCTTGGTGTCCGACCAATTGGTCTTCAAATCCAGGGATGAATTGTCCTGAACCCAAGCTTAAGCTGAAGTTCTCAGACTTGCCGCCGTCAAAATGATTGCCATCAACAGCACCATTAAAATCAATCACAACCGTGTCGCCGTTCTCGGCTTTGTCGCCTTCTTTAGCAGGCACCAACTCAGCTTCGCCTTTTTGCAAACGAGCTAATTCAGCGTTCAATTCATCATCGCTGACTTCATCGGACTCTTTTTCGACTTCGATACCCTTGTAATCGCCCAACTTAACTGCTGGTGCCAAAACAACTTCAGCATGAATCTTCCAAGGACCGCCATGCTTTAAATCATCAGGAATGATCTGCGGACGGCCAACGACCGTGATGTCGGCATCAGTCACAGCCTGATCATAAACGTCTGGCAGAATCGCATTGAGAGCGTCTTCATATAGTGCCTCTTCGCCAAAACGTGCCAAAAACATGTCTTTGGATACATGTCCCTTTCTAAAACCAGGGATGTTGATTTTATCTTTTTGCTGATTAAAAGCTTCGTCCAAGCCACCGTTAATTTGTGCGGCCGGAATTTCGAAACTAAGAGTGCCTTTGTTGCCTTCGCCGGCTTTGAAAACGGCATTGGTCTTAATAATATCTACCATTATTCCTCCAGATACGTACCTATAAAATTATATCACTCGAAAGATTGCCTTCATTTATTACCTTTATATTAGTAGGAAAGAAGATCTGTTTTGCAAAAACGGACATAGATAAAGCCTGTTTGGTGACTATATCTTTAATAATTGCATTTTTCAGCATAACAAAAAAGACCAAAAGGTCTTACAAAATACACTATTTATCCAAAGGTTTATCCACCGCAACACCAATATCTTGACAGATGATTTTCAATAAATCGTCAGGACTGACCGTCTCATCGATGATTCTTTCCTGAGCAAGCCCGAGCACATCATGCGGAATGAACCAAGCGGCCATTTCCTTTTCGCCAAATGTCGCTCCCTGCTTGCTTTGATGTCTTTTTAAAGTCTCTTGGAAAGGCAGATCATAATAATAAGCAAAGACATCGTCCTCCGGCAATAAAGTCTGGCACAGCATCTGACCATATTTGCTGCTAGGCAGGATGCCCTCTAAAATGACGTAATCACAGTGTTGCTGACCATAAATCAGCATATTTTGAATTAAGCCGATTGCTAAATTATGCGGTTTGTCGGCTACCTTCAGCATGCCGCGGCGCACGAGATCTTGCGATATCAGCAAATTGCCGGATCCTAATAAAGCATGCAAACGGTTAGCGACAGTCGTCTTGCCACTGCCAGAATTTCCGCGAATCACGATCGTTTTTGCCATCTGTCCTCCTGCATGGAGATTATTCTATGGCAGAAAACAGCAAAAAATTGCACTTTAGTCAGATCTTCACATAATTTCAATCACACGATCAGTCTGTTTGGCAACATCGGGATCGTGAGTCACAATAATCACGGTCTTGCCTTGTTTGTGCATAGCAGTCAAAAGGCTCAGCACTTCATCACGATTTTCATGATCCAAGGATCCAGTCGGTTCATCAGCCAGCACAAGATCACCTGGTTTAATCAAGGCCCGTGCAATGGCGACTCTTTGCTGTTCACCACCCGAGAGTTCGAAAATTTTCCCTTGGTCGTACCCCGATAAGCCCACTTTATCAAGCGTCGAAGCAATCAAAGCTTTTTTCTGTGCCTTCCTGGCTTTATAATATTTCAGCGCCAGCATCAAATTATCCTCAGCTGTCTCCGTCTCAATCAAAGCAAAATTTTGAAACAGATAATTGATTTTATCGCGGATCATGATTTGCGCTAAACGCGAATTGGCTTTAATATTCTTTTTCCCAAAAAACAAATATTCACCGGCATCAAAATTCTCAATCAATCCCAGGATATTCAATAAGGTCGATTTCCCCGAACCGCTCGGCCCTGTAATTGCCAGTAATTCACCAGCTTGGATCATCAAATCAAAATGATGAAAAACAGTTTTCTTACCAAAACTTTTTTGTAAATGCCTCATTTCGATGATTGTGTCAGTCATGATTGTTCCCCTTTCAATGTCAGTGCGAGACTACTTTTCTCTCTAATTAGAATGAAGGCAACCGATATAGCGGCATCTAGCGCGATCAGCAGCAGGACAAAAGGAAGCAGCAGCATAGAACGCCCAAATATCATGATGGCCGCCAGCTGAATAATATATGAAGCAGCAAAACTGATAATCTCTGTCCGGTAGCGGTCGAACAATTTAATTCCTAATAAACGCTCAACGGCCAAACGATTAGCCTTGCTTTGGATAATGCAGGCTAGTAGGAAGATTGAAGAGACGAGGCTTAGGAAAAAGACAGCCAAGGTGACTGCTGATGAACGGTTAATTACTTCTGTATCAGTGGATGCCTGATCGGCCAGTAACGAATTATCTGTGACAAATTGCAGCTGCAGAGGCCTAAAGAAATTAGAATGGCTAATTGTCTTGATCTTGCTGCGATTAGCAGCAGTATTTTGGATTTTGATCGGATTGTTAATCCCGTTGTTGGTTAATATGATTTTTTCAAAAAAAGTCGCATTATTGTCGTCGAAAATCTGAAAAATAGGTTGAGCAAAATTATCTTTAGTATCAGCACTGTATGGGAAAACCGAGAGCTGAGGGTCATCGTAGTAATCAATCTGCACCGGAATATCAGTCAGATTAGTCCGCTTTTCTTCAGCCGAAGATAAATCACTGAAAATAAGATTTTGACACAGGTACTTAGTCTTAGCCGCTTGTTTTTTATAGGAAGAAGGTACTAGGAACTGGCGGATATTACTTGGATTTTTTCTTAATTCCAGCTGTCGATTATGAAAATGCTTAAAATAATTTTTGTTGACCGTCATGACTGGAAACTTGCTGCGTGCGAAATATAAGGATTGATTTTCTTTCTTTTGCGGGCCGCCCGTAGCGTATGGTTTAGTCATCTCACCATTTATGTATACGGCATCAGTTGACCTTTCTAGTTTTTTAAATAACACAAATAATTTGTCCGACGTTTGGTGTCCTCCTAACAAACTATCCTGAAATTCACTATTTGATTCGTGATACTGATTGAGCGTCAGGACTCGACCGTTTTTTTGCCAGCTGCGATTAAACGCATTCTGCTGCATCAGCGCATGTACATTATTGCCAATAAAAATCAGTAAGGCAGTAACCAACAACATCATGACGCCTTTCATGATCAGGCAAAGAATATTCCCCAGTCGAAAATTAAGAAAATTCTTCAATAATTTGCTAATTGTCACTTGCTTGATCGTTAGATAGACAAAAGCATTTAGGATAAGAAACAGAAGCAGAATGAACAATTGCGACACAAGCAGAGAAAGGAAAAAACCACTGGGCCGATAACGGAAATAAAACCAAGCTGTCGCATCAATTAACATAGATGCTAGGATAATGACGCATATGTTTGTTTTAATAAAATCCCAAAAAATCGATCTGTTACTAATACCATTAAGTTTCTTAATCCCAATCTCTTTGATTTGTGCCAGGGGCGTGTAGATGATCACAATAGCCAAAACTAATATAGTCATCACAATAATTAGGACAAACAGCATCAGTGAAATATTGATAAAGCTAGTGCCGCTGCCATAGCTGGACGTTAACAGCACCTTGGGACTAACGGCAAAAAACTGACTCAATTTATTGACAACGGCCGTCTTATTAATTGATTGAGTCGAGGAAACTGTATAAGTGCCATTGAGCGACTTGTCATCTTGGCGATAATAGCGGGCCATTGTCTGAAGCTGCACTTTATTAGCTGACCAAAAGACGGGGATAGACCCCGCTTGATAGCGGCTGTCAGTTTTAAAACTTGTGTAGATACTTTGGCCATTTTTAAATAAGTTGTGCGGACGAAGATGGAATTGTTGAAAAGGAAAACTGCTTTTTTCAAAAACAACCGACTTTAAGACAACATCACTATTCTGTCCTTTTGTATCTGTCCTAAAAATTGAGACTTTTTCTTTATCGGCTAATTGCCTGAAAAAGGCCAGTTCTTGTCGGGCAGTTCTATTTGTATTCGAAATATAAAACTGGAAAGAGGATGGCGTCTGCCCCAGATTATTAACAGTGATATAGTCTCTAGTCTCGTAAATATTGATGACAAGAAAACTGGCAAATATAAGCGCAATCAGCAAGCACAATGACGTAATTTTTTTCATGGCAAGAACCCTCTAAATGACCAAAAAGTCCATAATAACCGTACCACTTATTGTAGTACAGTTATTGAAAATAAACAGATTATTTTGAAATAACCTGTTTGTTCTGGATGAATTATTTGTTCATACCAATCTAAAACCCATAATAATAACTCATTCTAGTTGGGGGAAAGTGTTGGATACTGGCTTTAGACCAGTGGCCAGCTGCTCCTGTGCTTGTATTTGTTTCCGACCCTCTAACAACTTTTGACCAGTGCGACCTGCTGCCATGATAATAGTTCGAATAACCATAGTCACCATTCCACCCCACGCCATAGTTCCAGGTGCCTCCACTAACATTTGCAGCAAGAGCAATCGTGGAAAAACCAAAAGTACCAACAGTCAAAGTCACAATGACAATTTTTTTAATTTTGCTTCCAAAAGTCATATTTAAGTATCTCCAATCATAATGATCAATAAACAACAAAAGTTCATAACTAATTAGATCAAGGTATCGCGCACTAAGTTCGATACCTTAGCTTCTTTATACAGCGATCTGTTAAGCACAGATCAAAATTATCAGATACTATCAAAAAGCACTTTTTAAATCTTTTTTTAGTAGCAAAAAACGAGTTCTTCACAAATTTAAAAAGGGTGTTCTTGGAGAAATTTTTCTTGATATTCTTCATAAGAGGACGCTAATTGCTTAGAGCCAATAATTCTTAACGTATGAATAAGCGAACTATTATCTTGTAATGCATCAGAATTTTTAGATAAAAGATTTTTGAAAAAAGCCAACTTGATTCGAATCACGCTTGCTTCTTGACTCAATTGAGCATTCTCAAAAAATCTCACTAATTGTTGTGCCCCGGCTAAATCGTTTCGATTTAACAACACTTCTACAGCATTTACAATTGCCGTAAGAGCATACTCTTGATTATCATGCACATGAGCCATCTTGCTGATCTTAAAAGCAAGCTCCTTCATGATCGAATGAATCATTTGAGAACTTAAAATGGTCAGACAATTATTAAATATACTAATTTGAAAATTGCCCCAGTTTTCAACTGCCATCAAATAATCAAATAGCTGATTATTAATCTCGGGTTCTACAACAAAATTAGGATCCAGATCTTTAATCAAAGCAACCACCACCGCTTGTATCAATATGCCAAAATTACTTTCCTCGTTTTGATATCGTTTAGCAACATCATCCAGAGCCTCCCTTAGGCTTCTGATATCTTTATGAACATAATCTTGGTAGATTTTGTTTATTAAATCCTGGTAGCTGCGGCCAAAATCTGGTTCAATTAACTGAATAAACTCATCAGCGCTTATATGTAGCCTATCGAGGAGCATTATTACTTTCGCAAACGAAAGGTTGAGATCACCTTTCTCAAATTTGTTCAATGACGAAATAGAAGTAATACCAGCAACGAGGTCAGGCCCCTTATATTTCTCTTCTTTCCTCAATTGCCTAAAAGTTTCACCGATTTTTTTTGCTTCTAATTTCACCATAACTCTAGAATAATATAATAATAAGGTGAGTGCTGGATTACAAAAATAAAAAATTGAATCCCGCACGACGAGGCAGAATCAAAATGAAAAAAGCGAGTTCTTTAATTTTGCTCATTTTTGGCGTAATTATTGTAATCGGCGGCAGCCTTCAAGCGGAACATAAATCTAAGCCAATCGTGTCCGCTCAGCAATATCTCCAAAAATAAAAATCTATGTCTTGGAAGTATATTGAAAGTTCGATCCGTCTGAAGTGGTTTTGTTGTACCCTAAAATCAATTATTCTGACTATAAAACTCATTCATATAAGCCTGGTAAGCAGCAGCTAATTGTTTGGAGCCGAGCCGATCAAGTGAAAGGAGTAAGGCACCATTACTTTTCTTGGCCTCCTCAGCGTCTAAGAGTAGAAGATTTTTTAAAAAAATGAGTTTGAACCGTGCCAATAGAGAAATCTCTGGGATATCCATTGACTCGATATCGTTCACCAATTCCTTAGCATAGATGAAATCTTTTCGGTCAATCATGGCATCAATCGTGTTGACTAAAGCTAATAATAAATATTCTGAATTTTTTGAGTTTAACCTATGCTCCTCGTGCTGAGTAATCATCTCTTTAGCCATGATCTCAATCACGCGTGAGCTGATAATCGTCAAGCAATTGCCAAAAACCGTGATTTGAAAATTCTGCCAGCCACCAACTCTCAACAAATAGTTGGTCAAGTCCGAAACAAGTGCTTGATTAACTGGATAGTTGTGATTCAAATTCTTCAATAAAGCCATCGTTGTGGCAGCACATACGAGATCAAAATGGTCTTTATTAGACTGATACTGATGCAAATGAGATATAAAAATGTCCTCTAAATCAACCAGCTTATTCTCGCTATATAAAACATTCATCTGATTCAAAAAAATTTGATACTCATTATTGAAATTAGAATCTGTGATTTGAACGAAATCATCCAAATCAACATGCATTTTTTCCAGTAATTGAACCACTTTGATAAAAGACAAATTCACATCATTTTCTTCAAATTTATAAAGAGTCGAGACAGACAAAATACCATCTGCCACGGTGCTTGCAGAATATCCCCGCTCTTTTCTGATGGTTTTAAATTGTCTGCCTAGTGAGTGAGTTCGAGGATCATACATAGCTCTATAATAGACGAAAATGAGTAGCTTAAAATGAAAGGATTGCTTATGAGGAAATTCAGCGAAATTTTGAAAATGTTAGTCGGCATTGTTATTATTGTTGGTACTAATCGTATTATTAATGGTCTTCAGGTATTTTACGAGTTACCTCAACAGTGAGTGCAAAAAAGCAAGGGACTATGCATCCCTTGCTTTTTCAAAACATCATTTTGTCAACACAAATTACTTTTTAATAGGTGTCAAAAGAATTTTTAGATTTGGATCAATGACATTTGTCATACTGACTCGTATAAGGCGATTTTTTTGGACTCTCAAGAGCCCTTCTTTCATTCCTGCATCGTGTTTACTTGGTCCTTTATAGAGTCCCACAAGGAAATGATCTTTTTCGACACTTTGCATGACTGTAGAACCATCATACTTTGTTAACTCTAGGCTTAAATTTGTACCTGGCTTACCATCTGTAGCATGTGGCTCCTGCACAGACATCTTGCCTTCATACGTGACATGATAACTGCCCACCGGAATTTGAACGTCGGGTAAGTAATTACCCGGATTAGTAATGACATAACTATCGCCTTGTTTCTTTAAGGGACTAAATTTCGTCGGTGTTAATTGAATAGTTCTACCAGCTTCTAAACTAGTTGTTAAATTACCTATTAAGAGCAGTCCTTGCTCATCCAGCTGAGGTGTCAAACCATCCATGTTGAAATATTGTGTTGTCCCCCCAGTCAGGTGTGCATCATAAAAACCAGGAATTACTTTCATATCAGCGATCGTTTTGCTATCGATAGGCCCTGTCAGAGTTATGGCTTTGGCTGGATTCCTGTTTATATAATTGTTTGATTGGCCTGCCTTACCGACTTTTTTAACCTTAGGCACATAATTTCTGGCAGCATTTTGGCTGATTCTTTGGCTCAAAAAATTGTAGCTTAACAGCCCAAAGAGGCCAAGGACAATGATAATGAAAGCAATTAAAGAGGCTTTTTTACTGCTTCTCATACTAATTTACCTTCTTCCATATTGAAGACCTGATCTGCCAAGATGGACAAGTCTTCTGGATTATGACTTGCTAGAATAATCGTGGCACCGGCTTCCTTTTCCGCTTCAAAGATTCGGCGCATTTCTTTCACGCCCTCAATATCAATCGCATTAGTCGGTTCATCTAATAAAATCAATTTCGGTTTTTCAAACAGGGCTTGCGCAATCGCGGCCCGCTGCTTCATACCTAAAGAATATTGACGCACCTTTCGCTTATCTGTAGGATCCAACCCCACGCGTTTGATTGTCGCATCAATCATTTCCGGACTAGCCACTTTGCGAATTTTAGCCAGTAAAAGGAGATTTTTTCTTAAAGTGAATTCCGGCAGAACATTATTGTTTTCAATGAGCAAACCAAGTTCAGACGGAAAATCAATATCTCGGTGCAGGACTTTCCCATCAATAGTAATACTGCCTGAGTCCAAACGGATTAAGCCGGCAATCGCTCGCAGCAGCATCGTTTTGCCAGCACCGTTTCGGCCTTTTAGCCCATAAATTTTGCCAGTCTCGAAGGTCAAAGATAGATTGTCTAAGACCGTCTTATGGTTAATGGTTTTGATAATATTTTTAACTTCAATCATATGTATCTCCTTAGTGTGATCCAAAAAATTCTTTGCGTTGCAAAAAGAGGGCCGAGATGCACAAAACACATATGGTTGCTACACAAAGACCCAAGTAGCTCCATATCGGCACAGCGATGTGATTAATCAAAAAGAAGGCGGCCAGTCCAGCTGGTAATCGAAAAACTAATAAAGCTGTTAATAAAATCGCGCTAATAATCAGTAAGGCTGGGCCCGGTGAAAATAGCAGTTCAAATAACATATATAGACTGGTAAAAAAAATGTAGCCCATAATTAATGAAAAAAATTGTGGCCACAGGGCATTTTTTTCAAAAATGAAAAAGTCAGCCAACAGAATAAGCAGAGGATTAATAATTAAAATCATGACATTTCGTAAGTAGGTCTTCACGAGTAAATGCCAACGTGCCTTATAACGAATCAATTGATTCAGCGTGGCACCCGTCTCCCACTCTTTGACACTACCAACAATTGGCAAAAAACTAGTTAGTAACAAACCAAAAAAGAAGATGCGAGTAACAAGACTAACGTGCATATAATCAAAAAAATAGACAGCTTGGTGGCCTCGGCTCTGCATCAAAAAGGTTAGTAAGACCATCACGCTCAAGATAGCAAAGCGTAATCCATAGTTTACTTTATCCATTCGCGTCTCCGAATACTGTTTTGAAAAAAAATGTATAAACAGAAAAGAATAACTATATAAATAAATAAACCAAAAGTAGCGTAGCTAATTCCCGCTCCTAAAGCGTGAGGCGCGGCAAAAAGGGTTACTTGGGTTTGAGAAAAAATCGAATTGTTCAAAAGAGGCAGAGGAAGATAGGCAATCACAGCCATCACAGTATTGATAATTAGTCCTATTAGTATAGAAGACCAAGAAGTATAATTCATCACAATTTGTACAAGAGAGATAATGATTAATGTCCAGCCCAGAGATAAGGCGACCTGTAACGTCCATAGAACTAAAAAAGTCACCAATTCTGCACTACTTGGATTAAATTGAAAAATACGAGTCCAAGGTAACAGCCAATAGATTAAGGCAAACACAAAAGTGAGCTTCAGTGTCTTAATCATATACATACGGGAAAGTAGACTGCTTTTTTGTAGACGTACAACAGTCTGCACCGGAACCGCAATATTGATCGACCAATAAATAAGGAAAATAACTGAAAAAACCGTCTGCCAGTTAAGCCGGTAAAAGTAGATACCACCAGCTTCAGATGTTAACCAATCTCGATAAGTAATGGCCGACCAAGAGATACCAAAGACATAGCAGATGACCAAGAACAGAATCATCAGGAGAGTCGAGAACAAAAAGCGTGGATTTTTAATCATTCCAGTTCTCCTCGTTTGCGCCAAAAATAAATTGCCAAACTAAAAATCGCCAAGATGGCAAGAAGGTCTATCCAAGCATTCGCCCAATCTCGAACAAGTACCAAAGGTGCAAAGGTCTGAACCAAGGTCCCTATATTGAAAATTTGGCTACCTAACAAGACAGTAGCTAAGACTGTAACGGTTAAGACTTGATAAAAGCGATTCAGGATCAAACTAAAAGAAATCATCAACATGCCGACTAGAAAAGCGGCCAACAAAAACAAAGCTAGATAAAGCCAAAAGGTTGCCGCAGGATGCCGAAATTGCCAGAGTAAAAAATCATATTTAGGTATTTTTGGTGCAGACTGGAACATTTGTGCTTGACCATCCCATCTCGTAAAAGGAAATAATCTCAAAATATAAATGAGCAGGGCGTTCCATAATAAAGGCACAGCGAATAAAATCACACTGCTAATACCAGCACCGATATAATGGCCGCGCAGAAACTTGGCCACACCTACCCGACTCGCCACGTTATAAGCTTGGCCGGACTCAAAATCATTTAGCAAAGCAAAACCAGATCCCAACAAAATCCAGACGGGAAATAAACCAATCGTGAAAGCAATCAATAAATGACCGATATATGCCGCAACCAAACTGCTAGCCATAAAAGTTGAGAGCCAAGCAATTTTTGTGAAAGATTGTCCACTTGCCATTACGACATGTTGGATCGCATCAACGCTAGTTATGACAGTTAACACAAACAAAACGCCCCAAAAGCGTTTTGTCCAAATAATACGTTCTAAGCTATATCTAATCATAATTAATAGTTACCAAGTCTCCTCATCCCATGCACCAGTGATATAAAATACAGATGGTGTCCAAGTAGGATTGAATACTGCCATGCGGACATTCTGTTGACTTGCGTTAGAATAGGCTCCGCTATATACATACGGATAAGCTGGACCGGTATAGGCATTTTTGGTCGGCGAAGCAAGTGCTCCATTCTGCGATCCGTATAAATGAGCCGAATAGTAAGAGCCATTGCCTTCAGTTGAAGTATACACACCAACTTTCCATGGATTCGCCGTGGACTTCGTTTGTCTATAGCGCCAGCCTGTTGTTGATTCCTCCTGATAAGATTGGATTGTAAAAGCAAATCCAATATTGTTGTCAGACGCAAAAGTCGGTAAAGCGACACCGGCAACCAGTGAAAAAGCTAATACAAATAATGCAATATACTGCTTACTTATGTTTTTCATAAAGCCTTCATTTTTTCTCAAAAAATATAATTTATTTTGAGAAATTTTCTCCTTTTTTAAAATTCGGCACTTTATTTACAGGTGCCTTGTTTTTATTTATACCACGGCTTTTTTATTTTGGGAGAACTTAGCAGGATATTGATAAAAATCGAGCATTTTTTCAATCATTTATTCTTTTTTACTAAAATGCTCGCCAATCACACTCACAGCGATGCAAATAATCACGAGAGCCACATCAATAACTTGAGCGTTAGGCACGCGATAGAATTGCAGCAGCAACACGGCGGCTAACAAAATAACGATCGGCAATACTTTAAAGAGAAAACTTTTCTTCACGAGAGACTTCCTTATACGATATGAGACATTCCGACTAATTCCTGCCGATGTTTCATCATCTTGCATTAATGATACCGCTTTCAGTATTACCTCACCGTTCACCCTACGCATGGGTCTCAATTATAAATGACAGCATTTTATCGACTTCTTAAGCAGCCGGCCATCTTTGAGAGAAAATGAGAACAGGTATTTAAAATGAACAAAGAAATTGTACAAGAACAAGCGTTATTTGACCAGGTGAAGCAGAATTTAGAAGCACATTATCCAACAGGCTGGGGTGGTTCCGCTGGTGTTTTACTGGAAGATGGTTCAATTTTGACCAGTATATCACCGGATTTTCCCAACGCCGCTTCGTCCGTCTGCATGGAATTGGGTTCTTATCTGCAAGCGGCCAATTTGAACAAAAAAATAACTCACAGTCTGTGTTTGGTCCGGGAAAACGAGAAATCAGCTTTCCAAGTATTGACGCCTTGCGGTATTTGCCAAGAACGACTTAACTTTTGGGGCGACCAGGTTCTTTGTGCGGTTGAGATTGACAAACATCATTCAGTCCAATATCTTCCTTTAAAAGAACTCCAGCCGCATCATTGGCTGAATGTGTATCGGGAACAGTAGAAAAAACCAATAATTTTGTGTTACTAATCCGTGGCGCAACACCAACGCAACAAATTGTTGTGCTTTTGATGTACTAAGCCAGTGTTCACATGTTACATTAAAACTAATCCAAAATAGGAAGAAACAGAACTATTAATATTTATATGAAAAACTTAAAACAACTAACAAAATCAGCTTTAGCTTACGTTCTGTTGTTCGTTATCTTAGATTTGCTTATCATCTTTGGCTTGCGAGGCGTGATCGATCTGATTGCTGGACGAGGATATCGCTTCTCCAACTATTTACAGCATAGTTGGATAGACAGCCTTCGCACCTTCATCTTCTTTTTCTTTTGGGGCTGGGTCGAATATACGTATCGAAAACACCAGGCCAAAAAAAGAGCCAATGTCAGTAACACTAATCCCAAATAAAAACTGACAGAAGAATGATCTAGATAATTCCTTAGTCATAGAAGCTGATTATTGATCAGACAAGACAAACAAATTTTACAATTGCAGATCAACAACAAAGAAACAGAGATTCAAGTGATTGGCCCTCTGGCTAAAAAGCTGCGTTGTTTAATAAAAGTCAAAGCCGGCAACCTTGGAAAAATCAATTATTCTGCTTCAACCAATATCAGTCTTGATCATCAACTTCGCCGAGTCCTCACTGAGGCCGGCATCCCCTTACTGCAAGCTTATCGAGTTATTCGGCTGCTTTCCGCTGATGTCCTGCTGCAGATTCTCAGAGCATATGACATCAGCGGAAAGCCAGATGGCCTAGTTTTGACAAGAAAATATTGAGTCAGCCCAACCAAGTAGCAAACAGTATAGACTTTTCCTGAAGCTCAGTTCGAGAGGCCTTAGAGGGTCGTAGCTATTGACGGCTTAGTTGCATAAGGCAACATGAGGACCAGTGTGTTTTTTGCTTTTCAAACAGTCCTCGTATATACTTAATATATACAAAGACATACGGGGGTTGACACAATGATTGGTGCCACAGTTAAAATTAGAAAATCCGGCAACTCAAATATTCTGACGCTGCCTAAAGAGATAAAGCCAACTGCCAAGGAGTTTACCGTTTTCCAGGGTCGTGATGGTGAAATTGTCTATACACCCAAGAAAACCAACCCTTTCAAAGATGAAAAATGGGTCCAAGCACACGAACACTTAACCCAAAAAGAAGCGTTTGGAGGTTCGGATTTTGACACCGAGTTCTCAGATTAACTACATTCCGGATCAGCAGGATATTATCTATATTGACTTCAATCCCTCCGTCGGTGAAGAAATTAGAAAACGCCGTCCAGCTCTCGTTCTCAGCAGCCAAAATTATTCTCGCGTGACTGATTTAGCTGTCGTCTGTCCAATAACAAGTTCCGAAGATAATCGTTTGAAAGATTTTTTCATTCCTGTTTCTGGCGCTTCCACCGTCCACGGCTATATCAATCCACTGCAATTTCATACTTTCGATTACAAAAAGCGTCATGCACAAAAAGTCGGTCTGCTTCCCACCTCATCTTTTATTGAGGCTAAACAGACTATTTTGGATCTTCTTGAATAGTGGTCATGAAAAGTTCCTAATTTAGGAACTTTTTTCTGTCGAAGGAGTTGAAAAGAAAAGTGATTGAATTCAAGAAGGACCAGTCCGAGTTAAATGACTGTTGCACTCTGTTGTGCAACACAAACGCAACAAATTGTTGCGCTTTTTTATGCGCCACATCAGGCTTTAGGAACTAGAATAAGGGCAATTCTAAGAAAGGAAGAAAAGAAAAATGAAAATGAAGAAGCATTCATTGTTAGCTTCAGCCTTGGTCGCAGTCACGCTGTCAACAAGTATCACACCACTGGCAGCCTTTGCGGATACTAGTAGTGAGGTCATAGGATCAACATCATCGCAACCAAGCGACAACGCTGTCATTATGCCATCTGTCGTTAAAAGTGGTTTTTATACTGAAGGGACTCATTTATTCGTGGATGGGGTTTATATTGGTGAGGTGCCAGCGACTAGCGTCATCACTGGCAGTGCCTCAGCTTTATCTGTGACTGCCAAAGCTGCCAGTACTTGGACGAAAGGAAAGACTTTTCATACTACACTCAAGACTTACACTAAACAGCAAGCTGCCAAAACATTAGGGAATGGCATAGCTACAACTATCACTGCTGCTTTAACGGGTCCTATCGGCGCTGGCGGCGGCATAGCACTCGATATTTATGGTTACTTTAGAACCTATTATGCAACGGTCTATCCTAACCACAAGACCCCCAAGGGCAAGTATGTATCTTATTATTACAGCTATAAGATAATCGGCAGTGGCGAAGTTGAATACGAAATCCACTATAATTTTTACAGGAACTCAAATTATACCAACCTGCAACTGAGTCTCGTTGAGGGTCCAGTTTATGCAGATTTGAATTGAGGTGATGAAGATGAAAAATACGAGTAAAAGAACTTGGCGTTTTTTATATGATGCTCTTTTATATCCACTATTGATTATCGTGGCGGCTGTCTTCTTAATTATGACTGCTCAGCTCTTACCCTTTACGGCTTCAGAAAAACTGACTATTTCTGTTACGATTATCCTTATTTTGTTAGTTGAAACAATTATCGTCACTTATCATCTTCTCAAAAAGGACGGTTTTATTGGTCGAAAGAAATCCAAAATAAAGGACTAAAGAACAGCAACGATGCAACACGATAAAAGAACTTGGCATTTTATCTTTCTAGCTATTGTGCTGCCAATCATGGATATGACTTTTACGACACTCATTGTGCTTTATGCCTTGCAAAGCCCATTTTCAAATCTAGCGAAAACTCAAATAATCATTATTATCTTGGCTATTTTAATTACGTCACTTGTTTGGGGGACCTATCACGATCTAAAAGAAGCAGGCTTTATCAAAAAGAATAAATAAAACCCAGAATGAGCCTTGTTTTGGACTAGGTTCCTGATTGGCACACATTCCAGAGATAAATAACCGACGTCAGAAAGTGATCTATCAGTTAAAAGCCATTGTGCAACAACTCGTTGCGCTTTCCAAGTACCATGATGGCTTAAACTACAGCCATCATTATTGGCAAGGCTGGTTCTATTTATGGGACAATTTGGTATGTGGAGTGGTAATGAACAATAAATTAGCACAAATCAGTCTAGCTATTTGCGATTATATTTTAAGAGGCTTTTTTATGCTTTGGGGTATATCGCTTTTGTTAGCGTATCGAAAGAATGTGTTTCTTGTGTTTACAGGCATCTGTATGGTAATTTTTAATTTATTGACTATGTTATTCGATCGAAACTATCACAAGCAAAAAAAATAATGTTAATGTCCTAAACTGGTAAACTGGGTCTTGAAAACATTAGTTGAATCAAAAGGAGCAAGCCTAATCAGACCAGAGTATCGAACCTACTAAGGTGCCATCATGGAAAAGACAAGCAAATTTCAGCTAATTAATTATGTGAAAGCCGTCTGTCAAACAGCCTTGTTCGTCTGGCTGTTGATAGGCTTAACTGTTTTTTTGATTCAAGGGCAATCAACTGTTTCACTCAATTCTGCTTTTGTCAGTTTTACGATTGCTTTTCCTCTATTGTTTATGAGACTGGACCATAGTTTCCAGCGTTTAGGCAAGACAAAAGCAGGCCTGATTATCTTCTTGTGTCTCTATCTGCCTACAGAAGCCTTAGCTATTTTTCATATTGATCATTGGACACTAGCTCCTCTTAGCTACGCTGCTGTCTTGGTGATCTGGATCATACTGAATTTGATTGTGGCCTTCGTTAGAAGGGCAAAGGCATCGTGATTTTGTGTCACTAAGCTGTTACGCAACACAAACGCAACAAATTGTTGCGTTTTTTTATGCGCCAAATCAGGCTTTAGAGAGGATAATGAAGGCAATTCTAAGAAAAAGGAGGAAGAAGAAATGACTTTATCAAAAGTAACAGTTATAGGTAAATGGACTGCTTTGAGTCTGTTTTTGCTCACCATGATCAGCGAGCCGAAAATACTGAGACCGACTAACTTAGCTAGTATCCCTTTTATCTTACTGATCTTATGGGGTGTGGCACGTTTTTATTTCTTATACAACAGTTATCGTCCAACTCGTCGCTTACTGTGGACGATCATCTCTGATGTTGTCGCTTTAGTCTTATTGCCAATCTCCTTCTTACAAATCCAGCCGGTCGGCCAATTTATGACAGGGCTCTTACTCTATTTGTCTTTTTATCTGTCGATCATGATCTTTATGCCTAGTCCAGCCTGGTTCAAAGCAAATTTTAAACACTGGTTTAGGAACTTGTTCTTCCTAGACCGTTACTAATTAAGACTCTATCTAGTGAGCCCATCTGTGGATGGGCTTTTCTTTTGTACACATGTACCAACCATGATTTAAATTAAAGGAGCGATTTATGTTTCTTAAAACAAGGGCAAAATTTTTTCTCATAGCACTATTCAGCGTGCTGTTTTATCTCAACTTTTCAAATATTGCACAAGCTGATGATATATTTGTCTATGATTTACAAAATAATCAAAGTCAAAGCTTTCGAGGTATCGATGATCAAGGAAATAGTGAGAGTATAACAGTCACTCCCGATACTGATACACCAAGCAATAACCGCCGCATCATCTTAGCAGCCAGTTTAGCCAATCGTAGTTATACGATCAGCAAGAACAGCTTAGGCTGGTCAGTCAGCTATCATATCAGCGTAAACAACGATCGCATCACCAGCGCCTACGGTTTAAAAACCTCAACTTCTTTAGGCAGCTTGCGTGATTCTCATCTGAGCCACTTGAGCAGCCGCGAAGCTCGTTGGACCGCCAATTATGTCCTGCCCATGTTTTCTACTAACATCTCCTGCACAGCAATAATTGCCAGCGGCCGGCTAGCAATTCGTTAGCGGTAACTGGTAATTCCCCAATTAAAACGGTCCGCAATGATCACAGCCAAGATAAACAAGTTAGTAAGCAAAGAAACAACAGAGATGAGATAGATCAAACGATAGTAACGATTGTTGGCTTTGTTTCTCTTTATCAGGATCGGAGCCGCTATTAAGCCAAAGGGCATAATCATAAAAGACACCAAAGCACACATTAATAAGAACAAGCCTTCATCGGGCTGCTGACAGTCTTAGCGACAGGCGAAGTGACTCCTGTCATATTGTCCTCGTAGTAGAGTTTTCTCAGCTTTTGAAGGCTGTCAGGGTCAGGTATGGTTCGGCCTTGCTCCCAACTCGAGACTGTCTGGCGGGTCACATTCAATTGATTAGCAACTTGCTGCTGAGATAGTTTATTTTTCTGTCTCTGTTCTTTCAGTTCCGGCCCAATTGCCATCTCGCTTCCCCCATCTTAAAAATCATTGTACTAATGAAGGCCCTTTGATGTAAATGCTTGCTGCACTTGGTGACATTTTTGTGTGGTATAAAAGTGCGAATAAAAAACAGCGTCATATCACGCTGTTTTATAAATATGCTGCCGACTGGCGGGTTCGAACCGCCGACCCCCGGTTTACGATACCGATGCTCTACCAACTGAGCTAAGTCGGCTAGACTTATTAGAATCTGCCCAAGCATTTCCAATAAAAAACGGTTGGCTGTGAAATCAACCGACCGCAAACTCCGACTGTCGGGCTCGAACCGACGACAACCTGATTAACAGTCAGGCGCTCTACCAACTGAGCTAAGTCGGAATAATCATGTTGCTGAACAACCATTTAAGTTTAGGGCATTTTCAAACGCAGGTCAAGCAAATTAACCCAACAACTTATTCTACTATAATATTCAAAAACAGTGGCCATCCTCATGACGAAAATCAGTTTTCATACAGGTCCTTTAACATTTCCTGCCGTTTATCATCATTGACATTCAGCAAACCAAAATAAAATAAATCAGTCAATTGTGTCACCCAGGTCTTCAGATCAATTCCCTGAGCCCAGCGGCTATTCTTCGGGTCGGCAAAATAACTGGTCCAAATCTTAAAATACAGCATCAGCGATTGATCACTGATTCGCGAAGCGATATAGCCGCTGCTTCGAACCTGGGCGATCATATATTGCCAAAAAACGGTCAATTCCTGTTCATAATAGTCATAAATCTCATGATCGCCATTTTGCCCTTGGTATTCGGCGACAACATCTTCAAAAAACATTTTGGAGAACTCCTGCGTCTCTTGTTGGGAAAACTGAATGACTTTTAAGAAATTTTGCGGCTGATCGACAGACAAATCAGATAGGGCTTGTTTCATATTTGCCAATTCACGCTGGATCAAATCTTTCAGTAAAGCCTTAAAAAGCAGCCGCTTGGAAGCAAAATATTTATATAAAGTCACTTGCGATACGTGAGCTGTCTGGGCAATCTGACTCACTTTGGCAGCTTGATAACCAGTCCGATTGAAAACAGCATAAGCAGCTTGTAAAATTTTGTCCCGTTGCTGGGACTTATTTTTTTCGCGTTTTCCTGACATGACTGCACTTATTATATCGCTTAACTGAGCTATTCATCAAAAAAGTGAACTTTAACAATAAAATATTTCATTTTTTATTGACTTTCTGCACAAAACAGTCCAAGATATTCTCGTCAGCGGAAAGGACAAGAAAATGGAAACAGTTTTGCATATTAAACATCTACAAAAGAATTTTGGTAAAACGCAGGCTTTAAAAGACATTAGCTTCGATGTACATAAAGGCGAGGTCTTTGCTTTTATCGGCCCCAATGGTGCTGGAAAATCGACAACCATCCGAATTGCGTTGGGATTATTAAAAAAATCCGGCGGCGAAATCAGTTTGTTTGGCAAGGATGTCTTTAAAAACCCAGTCGAAATTCACAAGAATCTCGCCTATGTGCCCGGAGACGTCAGCTTGTGGCCGAATTTGACCGGTGGTCAGACGATTGATCTGCTTTTAAGGCTCGGCGGCCAAAAGCGTTCGCACAAGACGCTGGACTTAATCAAAGAATTTGATCTTGACCCTGGCAAAAAGAATCGTACCTATTCTAAAGGAAATCGGCAGAAGGTCGCCTTGATTGCGGCTTTCTCAGCTGATGTCGACTTCTATATTTTTGATGAACCGACCAGCGGCCTTGATCCCTTGCAGGAATTGAATTTCCAACAAGAAATTCTAAAGCTGAAAGCAGCTGGTAAGACAATCCTGCTCTCATCACACATCTTGTCGGAAATTGAAAAAATCGTTGACCGTTTGGCCATCATTCGACAGGGCAAAATCATCGAAGTTGGTGCTTTGGCTGATTTGAAACATCTTTCTGCTTTGAATGTCAGCGCCCTCGTCAAAGAAAAAGCGGATAAGCTGGCTGCAGTGCCTGGGGTGCGAGCTTTCAAACAAGATGGCAGCCGGATTAATTTCACGATTGACCGCGAACACCTGTCAGAAATGATGCAGGTGCTGGCGACTCTCTCCGTGACAGATTTACAGGTCACACCACCAAGCCTAGAAGAATTATTCCTCCACTTCTATGATGGTGGCCAAAAGAAGGTGAGCTGATGTTTGCAAACATGTTTTCAAAAAACGGCTTAATCTTAAAAGCAGCACTCAAGCGAGACAGCACTTTTATCATCGTGTGGATCTTAGCAATTGCGGCCACGCTTTTAGCCGGCGCCAGCAAATTCAACGGCATTTACGGAAATAGAAAAGCGATCGCGTCTATCATTGTTACTTTAAAAACACCTGCCATGACATCCATTTTTGGTGTACCGCCAACAGGCGGCAACATCTCGACGGGTCAAATTTTTATCGCTATGATGCTTGTCTTCACAGGGATATTCACAGTAATCCCAAATATTTTATTGGCCGTTCGGACCACACGTGCCCAGGAAGATAAGGGTGTTACAGAAATCATTCGCGCAACAGCTGTAGGCAGGCTGGCGCCCTTCTCAGCTGCTATTTTAGAAATAATCATTTTTAATTTGATACTGATGATTATTTCTTACCTGTCCATATGGGCTGCCAATATAACCGGTATGACCTCTGAAATGATTTCGCTTTTCTCCTTAGAGACGGTTTTAGTCGGCTTGATGTTTGGTGCAGCTGCCTTGTTGGCAGCTCAAATATTTAATAGTTCCCAAGCTGCCAATTCCGCCAGTTTTATCTTTTTCGCTATCTGCTATACAGTCCGTATGGTGACTGATGTCAGCGCAGTTAAATGGACCTGGTTATCCCCATTCGGATGGGTCGAGTTAGGCAAAATCGGGACACAAAACGATCTGACAGTCGTATGGCTGATGCTTGCCTTGACCGTCGTGTTTGCCATCCTGACTTTCCAAATTGCAGGCCATCGCGATTTGAACGCTGCTTTGATCCAAAGCGGGCGCGGACCAGTAACTGCACCGCGTTTCTTATCCAATCTCAATCGCCTTTCCTTCTACCTTCAAAAGTACATCGCTCTAATCTGGATTTTTGCCAATGTTGCTACCACCGCCATGTATGCATCAATCTTCCCGCAAATCAGCGATCTACTAAAAATCAATCCCAGCATCGCTCAAATTATTGGCAGTGATCAGGTCAGACAGGTCAGCAGCCAGATCCTGCTGCAGTTTATTTCCATGATAAGTTACTTTCTTATACTATTAGCGATCATCCCCGGCATCCAGATGATTGCAAAAATCAATTCCGACACTGCAAAAGGTCTTACGGAACTGGTTTACGCCAAGAAGACTTCTCGTGGCGGACTACTCCTGAGTTATGTCCTACCCGCCTTGACCACGACCATCTTAGCTGATCTCGGTGCGGTATACACAATGGCGTTGATAGGAAACGCCTTGTTAAAACACAATCTTCCCATTAGCCATTTCAACGAATTGGCACTTGGCCTGATGCCGGGTATTTTGACCTTCTTAGCTCTGGCACTATTCTTAATTGCTTGGCTGCCTAGAATTGTGTCAGTCTTATATGCCTACTTAGGACTGTCTTTCTTCCTGCTTTATTTTCACAACATGCTAAAACTGCCGAACTGGGTTTTGACCGTCACACCATTAGGCTGGATGCGTGATTTGCCGATTAAAAACATCGACTGGCCATTATGGTGGCTGCAATGGATCATCATGATGATACTAGTCGTCATATCTGCTTGGGGTTTTTACCGTCGCGATCTAATTTAAAAAGGCTCTGTTATCGCAGAGCCTTTTTATTTATAATCAAAACAGCGACGCATACAGTGTACTAGTAAAGAAAGAAGGATTAATGCCAAATTTATCAAATAAACACAAGAAATTTTTTATCAACTTATTATTAGCAACCAGTTTTACATTTTCGATCAGTCAGTCAGCTATGACAACCATTTACCCGACTTTAATGCAGCGTTTTTCTGTACCGATTGCAAGTGTCCAGTGGTTAACGACAGGCTTTATGCTGATCATGGTCTTGATGATGCCTTTATCGCCTTGGTTTTTGAAAAATCTGCCCTTTAAAAATTTTTTGTTAGCTTTACAGCTTATTTTTATGGTTGGCACCTTAATTGCAATCTACGCACCAAACTTTGATCTGCTGATGGTAGGCCGCTTATTAGAAGGCATCTCGGTCGGACTCTTATTTCCCAGTTTCCAGTCTGTGATTCTATCGATCACACCATCGGAGAATCGCGCCGCTCAAATGGGGGCAGTCGGATTGGTGATGGGTTCTGCGTTAGCTGTTGGACCAATTGTCTCCGGTGTCATTTTGCAGGCTTTTAATTGGCAATCCGTTTTCGCTTTTTTCTTACTAGTCCTGCTGGTCTTATTTCTGCTGTCCCTCAAATATATCAGTAATGTCATGCCGAAAGAACCTTATCATTTCGACTGGATCTCCTCTTTATCTTTAGTGGGGCTGTTAATGGTCTTATACGCTTTGCAAACATTATCTTCAGGTATCCGTGTCTGGCTGCTCATTTTATTAATTGCCGGTCTTCTACTAACTGCTTACTTTGTTTATCGGCAGCTGACAGTCAAAAATCCCCTCTTGGATTTGCATGTACTAGCCAAGTCTGCTTTTCGGCTTGGCATGTTTCTGACGGCTGGATCCTATATCGGTTTAATCGTGACAACGGTTTTAATGCCGCTGTATTTTCAAAGAATCCTGAATTTGAATAGTCTATGGTCAGGCCTTTTAATGGTGCCGGCGGCGTTAAGCTTAAGCATTTTGAACCGCCGCTCGGCCAAGGTCATGGCAAAATTTGGTCTGAAACGCACCATGCTGATTGGTGCGTCCATGATCTTTATTGGCTTCGCAGGTCTTTCATTAATCGTTGAACTGAAAAACTGGTTGTTTGCCGTCATCTTTGCCGCATTGGTTGAATCAGGAAACGCCTTTATGATGATGCCGGCCGTCACTTATGCAAACAACGCTTTAGATGATGACTTGATTCCCCACGGCACTGCTTTGATAACCACAGTTAGACAAGTAGCAGGCGTCATCGGTGTCTTAATTGTGAGTCAAGTGCTGTCCGTAGTTTCTCGTCCTAGACAAGTCTCAATGATCGGGATGCTGGCTGCTTTGATCGTATGTAGCGTCTTTGCTGCGATTTTGTTGTATCTGGTCTTGCGGATTAAACGGCAAAAAACCACTAATGTTTAATCTTTATTTTGGATTATCAGCATTAATCTTTTTTGCAAGTTCATCTATCTTTTTCTCCAAGCGGTCGACTGTCACTTGCAAATCGGCTGTTTGTTTACGATGAGCACGAACATGTTTATGAACACTAGTGCCAACACCAGCCGCAATGGCCGCGCCTAAGGCCGACAGGACATTCGTATAATTGCCTAGAATTAACTGGCTCGTATTCGATGGTTCAAGAAACTTGAGTTGCGGAATTAAACCCAAAATTCCGAAAATAACGAGATAAACAAACAAAAATAAGAAAATCGCGATCGATATCGGACTAGATAAAATCCGTGGAATGGCTTCTAAAAATTTATTAATTGTTGATTTCTTCTGCATGCAGCCTATTTTAGAACAAAAACCTTGATAAGGAATCATCAAGGTTTTTAAATACTGTTTTAATTTCTCATTGTTGGGAACAGTAACACATCTCGAATTGAAGCCTGGTCAGTCAAAAGCATCACCAGACGATCAATACCAATCCCCAAACCACCCGTTGGTGCCATACCGTGTTCGAGGGCTTCAATATAATCTTCATCAATCGACTCAGCTTCGTCATTACCATTTTCACGTTCAGAAGCTTGGGCTTCAAAACGCTGCCGTTGATCAATCGGATCGTTCAGTTCCGTGAAAGCGTTGGCATACTCGTTACCGGCAATATAAAGCTCGAAACGTTGAACGAAATCCGGATTGTCATCTTCTTTTTTAGCCAACGGACTGACTTCCAAAGGAAAATGATAGACAAAAGTCGGTTCGATCAAGGTCTTTTCGACAAAGGTATCGAAAAATTCAGAAATAATATGGCCGACACCCCAGAAGCTCTCATATTTAACATGATTATCATCAGCTAATTGACGGGCATCATCTAAATCCATCTTTTGATCGAAATCAATGCCGGTCTTTTCTTTGATCAAAGCAGTCATCGACTTTTTAGCAAAAGGTTTTGTGATATCTACCTGATGATCTTTATAAGTAATCAGACCATCTTCATTAACTGCCTGAGCAGCGGCGCGAATAATATTTTCTGTCTCGATCATCACATCTGACAAATCCCAATAAGCAGCATAAGATTCAAGCGTGGTAAACTCAGGATTATGAGTTGTATCCATACCTTCGTTACGGAAAATCCGGCCAATCTCATAGACACGTTCCATACCGCCGACAATCAATCGCTTTAAATACAGCTCTGTTGCAATTCGTAGGTACATATCAATATCCAAAGCGTTATGGTGTGTTACAAATGGACGAGCAGCGGCGCCACCAGCAGAGTTTTGCAGAATTGGTGTCTCAACTTCTATAAAGCCAACCGAATCCATATAATCGCGAATGGCTTTGACGATTTTCGACCGTTTGATAAAGATATCAAAAGAATCCGGATTTGCAATCAAATCCAAATAACGTTTGCGATAACGTGTATCAATGTCAGTTAAACCATGGAATTTATCAGGCAATGGCCGCAGTGCTTTTGACAGCCAAGTAATTTTGTCAACCAAAACCGTCGTCTCGCCAGCATCAGTCTTCATAACCTGACCAGAAAAACCCAGAATATCACCTAAATCAGCACGACGCAGAAGACTATAGTTTTCGCCCAAGTCATCACGACGTGCGTAGATTTGAACTGTTCCGCTGACATCTCTGATGTCAGCAAAAATAACCTTGCCAGCACCACGCTTGGCCATCATACGACCAGCAATAATGACATGTTTTTTGGCCTCAGATAGTGATTCGCCGCTTTTATCATCTGCAAAATTATGAATATCTTTTGCATATGTATCTCGTTCGAAACGATGGCCAAAAGGATCGACACCCAGGTCATCTTTTAAAGCCTGCATTTTTTGCAAACGTACTCTGAGTTGATCATTTAATTCTTTATCTGCTTTTTCTACCATAAAATCCCTTAAATATACCTAGTCTAGTGTATCAGAAAGCCAGGCCCTTCCCCATGCTTGATTCCGTATTTCATTATTTTCCTGCTGCAAGAATCGCTTTCAATTCCTCTTCACTGAATTGATATTTGTGCCCATTAAAACGATCAACGATTTCAGCACCGTGATCCTCAGCAATCATGGCTGTTAATTCAGTTTTCGGTAATGTCCCCAAAGCGTCTGCATACCATTTTTTGGGTAAGGGTGCTGCCAAGGTGACCGGAATTTTATCCAAAATCGTCATCTTTGTCTGTCCAAAAAATTTAGCAAAAATCTGTTCCGCCTGCAAGCCTTCTGCTAGCATTGACGAAATATTGGGTAATCTGCCTAAATGCTGTTCCAATAAGTTCAATTCATTATCGCTGGCACCCGGCATGGTTTGGATCAAAAAACCACCTGCCCGCTCAACCAAATTCTTAGAGTTAACAAAAACAGAGACACCGACTGCGCTTGGAATCTGCTCGGACTGCGCGAGATAATAGGTAAAATCATCACCAATTTCACCAGTTGTTAAAGCAACTTCGCCGGTATAAGGCTCCAACCCAGGCTGCACTTTCGTTAACCGCAGGCTCCCATTCAAGCCGACAAGGACGGGCACATTGGGTTGGCCGTCCGCTCTTTTAGCAACAGATGCCTGAGGATTAGTCACGTAGCCTCGCAGCTGCGCCTGGGCATTTGTCTCCGTAACAATTTGGCCAATCGGTCCACGGCCGTTGATAGCCACGTGGATCTGATCCGAACCCTTTAAAAGAGACGTACCGGTCAGAGCCGTCGCAATCAGTGCACGCCCTAAAACCGTCGTCGCGTCTGGACTGCTATGATGTATTTCAGCTGCTTTTCTTACCAGATCTGACATATCCGTCAGATAGGCGCGAAAGTGCCCATTGTGTGTGACGCTTTTAATCAAATAATCCATATCAATTCATAAAAACGCGGCTGTTTAAAGTCGCGTTTTCCTTACTTTTCATCTTTATCTTTTGTATCTGTATCATCATCAGTCTTAACAGGCTTTTTAGGAGCAGCCTTACGGCGAGGACGCGGTGTCGTTGTACTTGTTGTCTTTTTAGCCCTTGGTTTTTTAACTACAGGTTTAGGATCAGCGGGTGCGTTGGCATCATCTTTATTATCCTCTGATTGGTCATGTGAATTGTTCTTCTGTAATGCAGCTTTAGATTCTTCATATGACAGCGGTCGTGCATCAACATTTTTCGTTGCTGCCAAGTCGCTTGGAACTTCACCCGTCTCATACAATGACCTGATTTGTGCCTCATCCAAAGTCTCATATTTAAGCAGCGCCTCAGCAATCGCCTTATGCTGATCACGATGAGTTTGAATAATGTCGACAGCCTTTTGATAAGCCTCTCTAGTCAAACGACGCACTTCTTCATCAATCAATTCACTAGTCTTTTGCGAATACGGTGGGTTAGGATTATTCGGATCTCCGATAAATGCGTTAGCATTGCCTTCCAGCTGAACCATCCCTAATTTATCTGACATACCATATTGCGTAACCATTTCCCTGGCAATCTGTGTTGCCTGCTGAAAATCATTTGACGCACCGGAACTAGCTTGCTGATTAATAATCATTTCAGCAGCACGGCCGCCCATTAAGCCAGCCAATTCTTCTTTAGCGTCCTTTTCGGTCATCAAATACCGTTCATCTTTAGGCATCATTAAAGCATATCCGCCAGCGCGCCCACGAGGGACAATCGTAACCTTACGGACAACTTGTGCATCATTTAGAACCAAGCCGACAATAGCATGCCCGGCTTCATGATAAGCAACGGTCTGTCGTTCAATTTCGGTCGTCTTGCGGTCTTTTTTAGCTGGACCGGCAATCACACGATCTTCAGCTTCATCAATGTCGGCAGCTGTGACAGCTTTTTCGCCATTTCGAGCAGCCAATAGAGCAGCCTCGTTCAAAAGGTTTTCCAAATCAGCACCGACAAATCCAGGTGTCTGCTGGGCAATCACTTTCAAATCAACATCATCGGCCATCGGCTTATTCTTAGCGTGTACGCGTAGAATAGCTTCTCGGCCTTTAACATCCGGTGCACCCACCAAAATCTTCCGGTCAAAACGACCAGAACGGAGCAAAGCCGGATCCAAAACATCAGAACGGTTCGTAGAAGCCAGAACAATGACGCCTTCATTACCCTCAAAACCATCCATCTCAATCAAAATCTGATTCAGGGTCTGCTCACGTTCATCATTGCCGCCACCCATACCAGCACCACGGCGCCGGCCAACGGCATCAATTTCATCAATAAAGATAATCGATGGTGCAGCTTTTTTGGCATTTTCAAATAAATCACGAACTCGGCTGGCACCAACACCGACAAACATCTCCACAAAATCAGAACCGGAGATACTGAAGAATGGTACTGACGCTTCCCCGGCAACCGCTCTGGCTAGCAAAGTCTTTCCAGTTCCTGGAGGTCCTTCAAGCAAAACACCCTTTGGTATACGAGCGCCTAAACTAGTAAATTTCTTTGGATCCTTTAAGAATTCAACGATTTCAACCAATTCCTGCTTTTCTTCTTCTTCGCCTGCAACATCAGCAAAACGTACTTTATTCTGCTTCGGATCTGAAGGTTTGGCCTTGGAACGGCCAAAACTCATAATTCCGCCAGGTCCACCGCCAGAACCGCCTTGACCCCGCTGTCCGCCAAGCATCATCCAGTAAAGCAGCGCAAATAGAATCAGCGTTGGGACAATCATCGTCAGCATCGAGCCCCAGAAATTCGACGGAGCAGGCCTTGGATTAATCGCAACCCCGGCTCGGCGAGCAGTGTTCGTAATCTCTTTTAAGCTTGAGTCGTTAGGCAGTACGTAAGCGGTAAAACGCGTAACCGTTGCCTGATAACCAGAAATCAGGCTAACACCGCCATTATTCTGACTAGACTTCTGTGCCTTTTTAAAATCGCCGGAAATCGTATAGACACCACTATCTCCAGGCTGAATTGTAAAATCTTTAATTTTATTGGTCCGCAGCTGCCTTAAAAAGGCAGTCGTCGAAAGATGTTTGACATTACCATCACTCCGTCCGAAGAAACTATAGATTAAGAAGATAATCGCTAGTATCACAATGGCGTATGATAACGAACTACGGAAGAATCCGCGATTCTTATTCTGCATATATTACCTCGTTTACGCTAACACAATATTTTAACATTCCTAGATACAAACAACATTAAGAATAGACTTCTGGGTTCACAACACCGATAAAAGGCAGATTCCGCCAAACTTCTTGGTAATCTAATCCGTAACCGGCTACAAATTCATTTGAAATTTCAAAGCCGATATAATCGGCTTTCACCGCGACTTTATGTCCCTGCTGTTTATTTAGCATCGTGGCTGTTTTAACAGACTTTGCGCCGCGATCTGTTAGCAAAGAGATCAGGTATTGTAATGATAATCCAGTGTCGACAATATCCTCGACTAGGATAATGTCGCGCCCCCGTACATCAGAAGTCAAATCAGTTCTCAAAGTAATGGCGTTAGTCGACTTGATACCGCCATGATAACTGGCAATATCAATGAAATCCATCTCAACATCAATTGAAATATTTTTAAAGAGATCACCTGCCCACATGACAGCACCCTTTAAAACAACAACCAAAATAGGCGTTTTGCCGGCATAATCATGATCAATTTGTGCCCCAATCCGTTTGGCAGCATTTTCGATTTCATCGTGATCGTGGAGTATTCTTGAAAAACGGGGATCTGTATCAGTCATTTTATTGTTTTTATGTTAACACGAATCAGGCAGGGACAACAGCCAGTCTTATTCGTTTTCCTTTCTAACTTGAATTTCATCATGATGCTTGATTAATGATACTTGGCCGGCTAACTCGATTCTCCCATTTGGCGACTGCTTATTTTTCAATAAAGCCTCAAATTGGTCGATCTGAGAGCGCTTGATCGGTAAATCAGGTGCTGACTCTTTTACCCAGAGCTTTAACATTTCAAACAACTGGTCTTCTTTCAGATGCTTAATCTGCTCTGCAAAATCAGCGATGTGTTCGACTGCTTGAGGATTGATTTTTTCCAGAGCCGGCAGAACCACTTGGCGGATCTGATTTCGGCTCGTGTAGTCCGGGTCTTGGTTGCTGGGGTCTTCGATCCATTCAAGTCCTGTCGATTTGGCATACGCGTATAAATCAGCTTTTTTGATATTTAATAAGGGCCTGACAACACGGATATCAGAAGAGTTGTTTAGAGGACGCGACCAATTCATGGCAGAAATTGTTTCCCAGTCTCCCCCCCGGATCAATTTTAACAAAGTCGTCTCAGCCTGATCATTCGCATGCTGAGCTAAAATAATCGTCGAAATTCCCAGCCTGCTGGCTACTTCTTCATAGAATCGGTAGCGAAAATCACGCGCGGCGTTTTCGATACCTGAAGTTGGATGCTGAGAACGCGGCCAGATCTTATGGAATACCTGCAATCCGCGGCTTGCAAACTGACGATCAATTAATTCTTTCTCTTTAAATGAATCAGGTCGCAGTTGGTGATCAACATGGGCTAAAAAAAGATGATCAGATGGCTGGCTTTCATATTTAAAGAGCAAGTTCGCTAAAACAGTTGAATCCACTCCGCCAGAAATCGCCACAAGAACTTTATCGCGTCCGGAAAAAAGCCGATGGCTCTGGATATTCAATTGAAATTGTCTGTAGAGACTCTTCATATTAATAAAATAACAGCAAAAAAACTGTTATTTTGTGTCGCTTCCAGCAGGCAGATTAAAAATAACTTCGCCTTTTTTGGAATATTGATATTTATCACGTAAAACCTGTGCGAGGTAATCAGGCTGTTTGAGATTAGTCAACACAGTTTTCAATTTGCCGTTTTCACCGCGAGTACGATCCAATTGCCGATTAACTTGCCGCAGCTGGGCTAAGGCTGCATTCAGTTTGACAGCTGAAGACAACAGATTGACGGAAAAAATCACAACAAAGAAAATGCCAAGGCAGGCAATTAACCGGCGACGGCGAGCAATCTCTTTATGATAATGTCTCTCGCGAGCTTGGTTGGGCCCTTGTGCCCGACGGATTTGAGCAGCGGTATCAGCTTGCACCACATGCAAAGCAGGACCTTGCGGTTCTGTCTTAGGATTGACCCTTTTCGTTTGTCTAGCTGCACCGTTCCTCATCGCTTAAAATCAATATCGCACAGGATTCCAATGATAAAAACTGCTTAAGAAAATCGCAAATAAATCTTAATAATTCGCCACGGACAATCACCCTTCAATTTCGAACTAAAAGCTTTTGGCTGCTAATAGCAACCTGTATGAGACTCTCATTTGACAAAGCTGTATACGCATTTTATAATCCTTGCAAAGATGAGTATTGTCCTATTCCGATAAAGAGAACCGCGCGAAGCTGAGAAGCGGTCGGCCACAGAACAAGAAGATGGTCTTTTGATGCAATCATACTAGCGAACGGCAATGGCTGAATATTTTTTGCGCAAGCTAGTGTCGGCTTTTGCCCGTTAGCGCAATTAAAAAAGTGGGTGCAAGTCATGCATCAATGAAGGTGGTACCACGGTTTTCCGTCCTTTATCGTTTTTATACGATAGAGGATTTTTTGTATCTATTTGTGTCAGGCAAACATGGCTGGCCTGATGAAGCTTCAAAGTTAAAGGAGATTTTAATGGTTACATTTGATGAATCAAAAGTGTTAAAACAACTGCCCCAACAGTTTTTCGCCCAATTAGTTAAGAAAGTCAACGCAAAAATTACGACTGGCGCTGACGTGATTAATTTAGGCCAAGGCAATCCTGACCAGCCGACACCTGATTTTATTGTCAAAGCCATGCAAGAGGCAACAGCTGAGCCGCAGAATCATAAATATTCCCAATTCCGTGGCGATCCTGAATTAAGGCAGGCTGCAGCAGATTTTTACAAAAGAGAATACGGTGTTTCTTTGGACCCTGATAAAGAGATTGCAATCTTAGGCGGTTCTAAAATTGGATTAGTGGAGCTGCCCTTTGCATTATTAAACCCTGGGGACACGATGCTTTTGCCAGATCCGGGTTATCCAGATTACTTGTCCGGTATCGCGCTGGCTTCAGTCCGTTTAGGGCTGTTTCCCTTAAAAGCAGAAAACGGATTTTTGCCTGACTATGACACCTTCGACCCGGATTTGGCAAAAAAAGGCAAACTGATGTACCTGAATTATCCGAATAATCCCACCGGTGCCGTTGCCAATCCTGAATTTTTCCAAAAAACAGTCGATTTTGCCAAGCAAAATCAGATCGGCGTTGTACATGATTTTGCTTACGGTGCGATCAGCTTTGACGGACAAAAGTCATTGAGTTTTTTGCAGACACCCAGTGCAAAAGACGTTGGCATTGAAACTTATACTTTTTCTAAATCCTATAACATGGCCGGCTGGCGTCTGGGCTTTGCTGCCGGAAATGCCGACATGATTGAAGCGATCAACCTGCTTCAAGACCATCTTTTTGTCAGTGTCTTCCCAGCTATCCAAAAGGCTGGTATTGCTGCTCTAAAAAGCGATCAGCACACAGTTCATGATTTGGTGTCATTATATGAAAAACGCCGTAATCAATTCTTTGCCGCTGCTAGAAAAATCGGCTGGGAGCCTTATCCTTCGGGTGGGTCTTTCTACGCTTGGATGCCCGTACCAACAGGCTACACGAGTGAATCGTTTACAGACCTATTGTTAGATAAAGCAGCTGTTGCCGTGGCACCAGGGATCGGTTTTGGTAAAGGGGGAGAAGGTTTTGTCAGAGTCGGCTTGCTGATTGATGAACCTTATTTCACCGAGGCCTGCCAACGGATTGCGAAATTAAATTTGTTTTAAACACTAAATAGAGAACTCATAATCTAAAAATAGATGCAGAGATGAAAAACATATCCATAGCAGTTTAATGGATCGAAGAATTATCAGAATTTGATTCCGATGAAAGCAAGTCATACATCTCCCCTGCATCGTTTTTCTTCACAATTTCTGAAGTATCGGTAATTTTAATTGTCAAAATACGGGTGCCGAATGAAAGTACCAAGACATCCCCGATCGTCACGCTTGCCGAAGATTTGACAACTTTGCCATTGACTGTAACACGTCCCTGGTCAGCAAATTCTTTGGCCAAGGTGCGTCTTTTAATCAGGCGGCTGACTTTTAAATATTTATCCAAACGCATGTTGGATCTCCTTTGCAGCCGATTCGAGATAATCGGTTATTTTTCCTAAATAGGTTAGTTGCGGATCTTTGTTTAAAATGACGGTTAATTCTAATTGATCATCGATGGCTTTGACGCGAACCTTATAAGGCAGGTCCTGCAAGGTTTTAAAAACAGTCTCGCCAGCAAGTGCTCGGCTGGCTTTTTTGCTGAACAATATCCGGACTTGAGTCCCGTCGCCACGCAAATTAACAACATTAGCCAAATCAGCGGCATTTTTCAAACGCGCCAGCGCAAACAGATTTTCAACCTGTTGAGGAATTGCGCCAAAACGATCGATCAAATCCTGACGGACTTCGTCAAACTGTGCCTGGTTCTGAGACTTTCGGATCCGCTGGTACATCTCGATTTTCTGAGATGAATCACCCACATAGTCCTCAGGCAGCAGAGCCTCAATGTCCAAAACAATTTCAGCATTAGTCTGTATGGCTTTTTTGTGTTTGCCTTGCCTGGCTGCTACGGCCTCTTGCAGCATCTGCTGGTATAGTTCATAACCAACAGAATCGATAAAGCCGTGCTGCTGTTTGCCCAATAAATCACCGGCACCACGAATTGACAGATCGCGCATGGCCAATTTAAAGCCGGATCCTAGCTCCGTGAAATCACGAATGGCTTCCAGGCGTTTTTGAGCATCTTCAGTCGGTTGGCGATCAGGCGGAAAAGTGAAATATGCATAGGCTAGACGGTTAGAACGACCGATTCGGCCGCGTAATTGGTAAAGCTGCGACAAACCAAAACGCTGTGAATTCTCGACAATCAACGTGTTGACATTCGGAATATCAACACCTGTCTCGATGATCGTAGTCGTGACCAGCACATCATAGACGCCGTTTAAAAAGTCCATCAAAACATTTTCTAACTGGGTTTCGTTCATCTGACCATGAATATAGCCAACATTGGCATCAGGCACCAGACGTTGTACTTCACCAACAGTCCGTTCAATGTCCTGAACACGGTTATGCAGGAAAAAGACCTGTCCACCGCGTCCAATCTCTTTTTCCATCGCATCAGCAACGACTGGCCAATTACTTTCCAAAACATAAGTCTGAATCGGAAAACGGTTAGCTGGTGGTGTCTCTAGGACTGATAAATCACGTGCGCCGACAAGCGCCATATTTAAAGTACGCGGGATCGGTGTCGCTGTGAGCGTGAGGACATCGATACTGGCACGCAGCTGTTTGATCTTCTCTTTGTGTTTGACGCCAAAACGCTGCTCTTCATCAATAATCAGCAGGCCCAAATCATCAAAAACCACATCCTTGGACAAAAGACGATGAGTCCCGATAACCAGATCAATTTGGTGGTCTTTGATCTTTTTAATAGCCGCTTTGTTCTGTGCCGGCGTATTAAAGCGGGACAAAACAGCAATCCTGACATCCGGAAAATCGGAAAAACGTTCCAAGGCCGTTTCGTAATGCTGTTGGGAAAGGATAGTAGTCGGCGTCAAAAATGCAACCTGTTTGTGATCATGAATCGCTTTAAATGCAGCACGCAGGGCGACCTCAGTCTTCCCAAAACCAACATCCCCGACCAGCAGGCGGTCCATCGGCTTGGCTGACTCCATATCGCTTTTGATCTCTTTAATCGAACGCAGCTGGTCAACAGTCTCTGGGTAGGCAAAATCATTATCGAATTTGTCCTGTGCTTGATCATCAGCAGAGAAGGCAAAACCGCTTTCGGCTTCGCGCTTGGCGTATAAAGCAATCAAGTCATCAGCAATATCTTCGACTTTGGTGGCCACCTTGTGTTTTGTTTTGGCCCAGTCGGTTGAATTCAAAGAATTGATTTTAACTTTGCCCTGATCGCCGCCAATGTATTTCTGAACTAGGTTCAGGTGTGTTATCGGTACGAAAATCTTGGCGTTTTGTGCATAAGCCAGTGTCAAATAATCTTGTTTGCCGCCATTGGCTTCCAGTGTGGTTAAACCTTCATAGCGTCCGATACCATGATTAACATGTACTACATAATCGCCAACCTTGAGTTGGTTATAACTGGTAATTCTTTCGGCATTAGAAAAAGTTGCATGCCGCGGAATTCGCTTTTTGACTTTGGCGAACAATTCCGCTTCGGTTAGAACAACCAATTTCTGATCCGGCAATTCAAAACCGCGTGATAAAGCACTAACTTGTAATTGGGCCGTACCGGGCAATACCTCATCAGTGATAGCAAAATTCATATCAAAATCGTGCAAAGTCCGCTGCAAGGACAACAACCGTTCATGAGAAGCAGCAGCCAAGACCACGGTGAATTCTCGCTTACGATAAGAATCAACATCAGCTTTTAGGGCCGGCATCTGGCCAAAATACTGCTGCATCGGTCGGGTCAATAGAGTTTGTTTGGCAGTAAAAGCCAGGCCAACCAACCCACGGGTTAAATTACTCAAGAAAATTTTCGGATTGTGAAAACGCTGCAGTTTACCGGTAATATTCTGCTGTGATTTCTTCAAAAGATTAGTTGCATCAAGCTTGATTTTTAAATCAGGTAGGAGCCGAAACTCTTTTAAAGCATCAGTCATCCATTGCGCATCTTTTTCCTCTTGAAGTTTGGCCTGTTCATTAATTCTGGCGAAATCATCAATGAACAGCAGGTCGTCTTGCTTAGCATACTCTAAAAGCGAGTGTGTTAAAAAGAACTCAGCAAAAGGTAAAAGACCGCGATCAAAGCCGCTTTCCCTAGAACGAGCCAGTAGAGGGTCAAAAAAACTTGTAATTTTCTTCTTTTCGATCCCCTTCAGAGAATCACGGTAGGCAATAAAAGCATTTTGCAGTGTTTGCAAATCTGTGGAAAAATCAGCTTGTGACAGAAGGAAGTCCGAAACTGGAAACACAAAAACATGCTGGATTTTGTCCAAAGATTTTTGTGAATCGGCATCAAAAGTCCGCATAGACTCAAGCTCTTCATCGAAGAAATCCAAGCGTACAGGGCTATCCATATTGATCGGATAGATATCAACAATCTCGCCTCTGACCGCAAATTCACCAGGACTCGCAGCCAATGCTTCTTTGCGATACCCCATCTCGATCAATCTGCCGGCCAAATCCGCCTGCACATAGGTGTCCGATTTTTTAAGATCCAAAACAGCAGACCGAAAAACTGCCGGATCTGGATAACGACGCGTCAAGGCAGCTAAAGGCGCAACAATCATGGCTGGAGTGTTAGACTGCATGGCTCGCAAGGCCAAAACGCGACTCAAATCTGCATCGCGCGACGCAATCGCTGTTTCCGTCGCCAAGGATTCTTCTGCTTGAATTTCAAAGACATTATCCTGGCCGACGAGAGCTTCCAGGTCACCGCTAAGCCGATCAGCACGGAATTGCGTGTCTGTGATAATTAAGCTGTTTTTTTCCTGTTTTTCAGCTTTTAAACGCACAAAAACCCCAGCGGCTAACGCGGCCTTGGGGGTATCGTCAATGCCTGAAATAAGTTGCGCCGTATCCGGGCTGCTTTGGTTCAGGACTATACTTTCAGTCAAAGGCAAACGACTGATAAAATCTGTCAATGCGCTCATCATTAATTATTGTAACGATTCGTAATTGTATTCAGTGCAATGCCCTTAATAAAATCCTCTGACGCTAAAACGGCCTGGTCAATCTGGGGCTGAACCAAGTCCATTTGCGGTTTTGTGAAATCACCCAACACATGATTAATGACAGCCTGTGCAGCATGAGCGGGCCTCCCTGTGCCGATACGGATTCGGACAAATTTCTGACTCCCAATAGCTGATTCGATTGATTTCAAACCATTGTGTCCGCCTGATGCACCGCTTTTTTTGATACGCAGCTGACCATAATCCCGATCAATATCGTCAACAAAAACGATTAAATCATCTAGCCCGGCGTCAAAATAATGCATCACGGCCTCTACGGCCAGACCAGAATCATTCATCATCGTTGTCGGTTTAACCAGATATACTTTTTCAGATGCCACAACAGCCGTTGCGATAAATGCGTGCAGATTTTGTTTCAAAGAAAAGGTTGTATTGAGTCGCTGTGCGAGTTCGTCCACCGCCATAAAACCGACGTTATGCCGATTATGTGCGTATTTTGCACCAATATTTCCCAATCCTACGATAACTTTCATCATTTATTTATGTGACCCATCCCTTCTCAAAAACGGTTTTCTTAAATTTCTCTTTTTTTATAAGCGACTTCAGCCGTGATGTAATTTGCTAACGACACAGCCACAATTTTACTATGGGTCGGATCTAACTGGCGTCCCTGTCCGCCATGGATTACCACCGAGGCTAGCGATAACTGATAACCCTGTAATGCAGTCATTGCATCACTTAGTCCAACCTTAACGATTACACCAATCGGGCGAGCAGAAAACTGATTCATGCCGCCATAGATCAATAAACCGCTGGGCACGTATTTTAAATCAAAATACGGCAGCAGCGTACCCGGATAATTAGCCGATATTGTTTCATGCGCCAGCAGATACCTCTTTATTTGCGAGCGGGAAAAATGACCATAATTCTGTTCAATCAATTTGGCCTGCAGCATTCGCTGATAGAGATTGGATAAGTTTTCTTGTTCTTCTAAACTTGACACAATCACCGTACCCAGCACTTGATCACGTCGATAAAGGCCATTGGCCGGTACAGTTTTCAAGGCAGCTTCTTCTTCAGCTTTATCGCCACCCAAAAAGTGGTCAATCAAAGGCGAGATATCCCATTTAACTGTTTTGTCTGTAAAATAATAAATCATATTCAGCACAGAAAAATACAGCAAGACGACAAAAGCTAATAGGAAAACAATCCCCCAAATCTGACGATTGATGATTAAACGCACACCAACATAAAGGAGGTAAAAGTTAGCGATAAAACCGACGATTGAATAAATACGCCCTCTAGCCTGATTGCGAACACTAAAAAAACCAAGCCATTGATTAATTAAAGCCAGTAAACCAATTCCCATTATTTACCTCCTGCCGGCGGTGTGACAGCTGATGAACTAGTAGTGCTGCTGGCAGCTGGTGCTTTATCAACAGATTGCGAGCTTTCAGACGTACTGCTAGAAGAGCCGCTTGTTTCTGAAGGCGTTTTTTGTGAAGAACTGCTGCTGGACGCTGTGTCTGGCACAGATGAAGAACTGCTGGAAGACAAGTCAGAAGATGACTGCCGATCCGGTCTGGATGAACTCACAGCTGAACTCGTTGACGAACTTTGGCTGGGCGTATAGTTTGTTGGTGCACCACCCTCAGCTGTATGAGTTGTCACATTAGTCACAACATTAACCGCTGATAAAGCAATGATAATCGACACAATAGCCGGGGGTGTTAAAAAAGGCGGAACTCGTTTAGTCATTGATTAAATTATAAGGCGGCTGCAGTTAAACATAAATTAAGTTAAAAAAATTCTAATCAATCACGATTGTGCCCGAAGACACGCGACTGAGCAAGCGATAACTTTTAGCTTCGCCGACAGTACCTAATTTAGCAGAGGATGACTCGATATCATAATCCACTGGTGCGTCAAAAGCATCCTTCAAACGAACTGTACCGGTTTTAGCCGATAACTTGAAAGCAAATTCGTCTTGGCTAGGCAAAACAGCTCTAATCATGCCTGACAACGCGGTCAATTTTAAATCACCGGTTACCTTTTTAAAATCAGCACGCACAACCCCCGACGATAGATTGACACTACCGGCACCGGTTATTTTATTCAGGCGTACCGTGCCCGAGGTGGCTTTAATATCATATTTTGCCGTAACATTGTTCAAACGCAGCGTGCCTGATGAAAAATCTGATCCGAAATAATCGGCCAAGCTATCCGAAACAGATAGGCTGCCGGAATGAAAAGAACAGCCGCTTTCTGAAAAGACTGAATTTGAAATCTTCAAGCTGCCGGAATGAAAGGTGAAATTAGCGGCTGCGTGATTTTTAATCCCCTTTACCAGCATGCTGCCGGATCCAAAGTCGCTATTCAATGTACCTTTATAGCTGTTTGGCAATTCAATCAGCAATTTAGGCAGACGCGTCGTAGAAATAAAAACACCAATACTAATCGAGAATTTTTTTTCTGGTAAATGAATATTTAGATCACCGTTTTGGCTGCTGACTTGAACGATCGGATCATCAGCAGTCTGCGGATTTTTATACTGAGTCAGTTTCAATTTGTCTGAATCTGTCGAGATAATTTTTACAGCATCTGAATGGAATTTGAGATTGATTTTTTCAATCTCGTCTAAGGCAAACTCATCTTCGTAGACAACTTCGCTATCCTGTTGACTGAGGAAATGAAAATTGAATTTAAAAGTCCCGTTTCCTTTTTTTTCACCAATTTGATCGATCACTTTTGTCAGATCGCCCATTTGCAAAAATGCTTTGTCAACAGCTTCCTCATCGCTGAGGTGTTCTTTCTGCTGCAAATCTTTGGCACTTTCTTTGACATCATCGAAAATCTCGTCATGCAAATCATCTAAATCAGCAGTTTTTTCATAGCCTGAAAATAGTCTTGTCAGCTTTTTGTTAATTAAGTCATCCATTCTTCTTCTCCTGCAGCAGCGCATCAACAATTTCTTTTGAAAATTCCCAGTCGGTACGGGATCGATTGAGCTCTTTTTTGCCGCTTTCGGTCAAACTGTAGTATTTGCGGCGCCCGCCTTGATTTTCATCGTCATTGCCGTAGTAGCTTTTCACAAATCCTTGAGCTGATAAACGGCGAAAAACGGTATACAAAGTGGCTTCGTTGAGTTCGTAACGATCATCAGTGATCTGTTTGATCTGTTTGGAAATCTGATAACCATAGGAATCTTCAAACTCTAAAACACTTAATACAATCGCACCTGTCAGTCCGCGAATCATATCTTTCGATATTTCTTGAGCCATTGATCCTCCTCATCCTTCATGTATTAATTTACAGCATATTACTATGTGTGTCAAGGTAATGTGTTTAAAAAATTACCTCAAATATAGCTGTCTGGGAAAATCCGCCGGCAGCGGTGAGGTCACACGCCGCAGCTGCTGATAATCAGTAAATAAATCCGGCAATTCAATACTGGCCGAATGCAGCAGCAGGCGTGGATAATCCGGTCCGCCGTATAGTCGATCACCAATTAACGGGTGGCCGATAGCAGCCAGATGAACTCGGATCTGATGCGTCCGTCCGGTTGCCAGCTGAATACGCAGTAAAGTGTTTTGATAGACAACATGCATTTTGACCCAACGCGTCAGTGCCGGCTGTCCCGATGGATCAACAATACGGACATACGGATTTTTCGGATCCTGGGCAATTGGCAACGTAATAGTGCTGTTTGGCTCAGATAAATGGCCAGATACCCAGGCTAAATAGGTTCTTTTAATGATTTTTTTGGCAATCAGCTGATTCAAAACGGCAGCAGCCAGTGGATTTTTAGCAATCAAAACCAAGCCTGAAGTATCAGTATCGATGCGGTGAACCACATAGGCAGAGGCCGGTAGGCCGTGCGATCGACGGCCGGCTAAGGCAGCTTGAACAAAATTCAATAAGGTATCAGTCTCATTGGGTGAGTGCGGATGCATTTTCATTCCAGCTGGTTTATCAACGATGATGCAATCATCGTTTTCATAAACGATTGAAATCTGCTGCAGATTGTTGGACGGATATACCTGCTGTTTCTCTGAAAAATCATCAGCAGATAATTTAAAACTCAGCTTATCGCAAGCTGCCAATAAAGCTGCTGTCGAAACAGGCTGGCCATTTAAGAAAAGCCGTTTATCCTGCCGCAGCAATCCGCGGACATGCTTGGGGATCAAGAGCAGAGCCAGATACTCTTTGACACTTTTGTTAACAAAATGTTGTGAGATGACAAAATTAAATTGGTAGAATTGCACTATGTTAAAATTTTAGCGCTTCCAGATTTGTGCAGGCGCTTTTTAACATTTAAAGGGATAACGAGGTGCAGATGAAGAGTAAAAATTGGAAAATCAGAGATGTCATTTTAGCAGCATTAGTCGGTGTGGTATTCGGTGCCGTTTATTTTGCCTCAGGCCAGCCATATAACTTGTTTATCAGTATCCTAACGCCTATAGCAACTTTTTTGACCGGCCACTCACTGGCGAGCTCTTTATCGACCTCATTGGTAGCAGCTCAAGTCACAACAGCAGCAACAGTTGGCCTGTTTATGATGGCGGGTCCGATTGCAGCTTTAATTATTAAAAAACCAGGTGTTGCTTTCTTGTCTAATTTGATCGCTTCGGCCGTCGAGATGGTCATCGGGTCGTCTTGGGGAATTACAACTCTGCTATGGGGCATCGAACAAGGTGCTGGCATTGAAATCGGTTTTGCCAGTGTCCGCTATCGGCGGCCAATGGCTGGTCTGTGGCTATCTACAATTACCGGCAGTATTGTTAGTTTTGCTTACCACTACTTTGAGCGTTCTTATTACAAATTCGATGTTAATTATGTGCTGATTTTGTTTGTCATTTGGTTTTTGTCGATCTTTGTTTTTGCGGGCCTGATTAATCTATTAATCTTCAGTCTTTTAAAAAGAACCAAACTTGTGCAATAAACTTATGCTAGAATCAATTTAAAAGAGCTGAATACTTCTATCTGGGGTGCTTGCCTATAGCAAGCTGAGAATTACCCATTGAACCTGTAGGTTAGTACCTGCGTAGGGAGATAACAAAAAGAGTCGTTATCTTTCGGCTCTTTTTGTTATTCTTTGGAGGAATTTTATTTTATGACAGCACACACATCAACAAAAAATTGGCGGATCAGGGATGTCATTTTAATCGGTCTGATCGGTGTGATTTTCGGCATTCTGTTTTTTGCTTTCGGTATCCCTTGGAATACCATGGTCAGCTTGAGCGGTCCTTTGGTCAGCTTGGTCTCTGATCAATCACTTGCACAAACCATCGGGGCTTCGCAAATTTCTGAGCAGGTTGCCACAGCAGCGACAATCGGCCTTTGGGTCATGGCCGGCCCGATTGCCGGTATGATTATCAAAAAACCAGGTGCATCCTTGCTTGGAGAAACCTTAGCCGCCACAGTAGAAATGGCGGTTGGATCAGCTTGGGGCATTTCCGATATTCTCAGCGGCCTCATACAAGGGGCGGGTACAGAAGCAGGTTTTGCCCTGACAGGTTATAAACGTCCTTTTGCCGGATTGTGGCTTTCCACATTGACATCAACAGTTATCACTTTCGGATTTACCTATTTTCAGAATTCGTATAACCGTTTTCCTATCAGCTATACTTTGTCACTTTTTGTCATTTCTTACCTATCGATTTTGATTTTCGCCGGTATTGTGGTCTATCTGATCTACACCATTCTAAAGAAAGCTAAACTGATTAAATAAGTGTCGATAATTGATTTTAAAAATCAAAATATTGAAATTGATGGGCAGACGATTTTGCAAAACATCAACTTGAGTATTAACGCGGGTGACTTTATTTTACTTTCTGGGGCTTCAGGCTCCGGCAAGACAACTTTTATTAATGAACTCGTGGCAAAATATGATAAAACTGCAGCACGTGTTTTTCAAAGCCCTGGCCAGCAGTTTACAATGGAAACACCCTTTTACGAACTGGTCTTTTTGTTGGAAAATCTGCAATATCCAGCCGATCAGATTGAAAACAAAATTAATCAGATCCTGACGGAGTTTCACCTAGAAAACAAAAAAAACCAACTGGTCGATACCTTATCAGGCGGCGAACAGCAGCGGCTGGCTTTGGCAGAAGCCGTCAATCTAGGTACTCAACTCGTTATTTTAGATGAACCTTTTGCCAGTATCGATCGGCAGAGTATCCGGTTTCTGCTTGCCAAAGTGCAGGAATTGCAGCGGCGGGGTCGGACAATTGTGATAGCTGATCACAATCCTTTAATTTACGACGGACTCGCACAGCGCATTTTTCTATTTGATAAGCACACAATTACATCCTTACCAAAAACGGATTTCCGTCAATTCTATGATTCTTTTAAAAGACAGAATCACTTCCATCTAAAAAGTGATTTTCAGTCGGATAGGATTAAAATTGATCGGCTCTCCATCTCTTTTCCCGATCAAATCATTTTTGATCAAGCTTCTGCATTGATACCTGACAAAAGCAGTGTTTTAATTGTTGGTGAAAACGGTACCGGCAAATCGACCTTGTTAAAAGCCATTTCAGGTCTGCAAAAATTTAGCGGCAAAATTACTAGCCGCGGAAAAATTTCACTGGCCTTTCAAAATCCTAGCGACAGTTTTTTAAAAATCACGGTTCAAGAAGAACTGTCCTTAAGCCAGCACAAAAGTTTCCATGAAGCAATGGCTCCCGCCGCCATAGAAGATTGGCTGACGCGTTTATCTTTAAAGGATCGCCTGGATGCTTCAGTTTACACATTATCCGGTGGGGAAAAGAAAAAACTGCAACTTCTGTTGCTTGTGATTCAATCTCCCGACACCATTCTCTTGGATGAGCCTTTTGCCGGACTAGATCAAAAATCTGTCCTTGATTTGATTGCGTTGTTAAAAACTTCAGCGGCTACGAAAATTTTTATTAGTCATCAATTGTTCGCCATGGATCAAATTATTGACCATGCTTATCAAATTCAAGATCACAAACTCATCAGATTGGCGGAATTATCATGAGAGCGTCCTTAAAATTCCTTCTTGTTCTTGCACTTGCAATTGAGCTGGCCTTTGTGAGGTCCTTATGGCTGAACCTAGCCATCACGGCATGTGCCTTAATCTACGTTATTTATAAGAAAATTTCTTTTAAAAGAATTCTTTGGTTAATTATTGTCGGTATTCTCCCTTTTGTCGGGGGCTGGTTTATGTATTACACCATGAGCCCAGACCATTCAAAAACCTTTGCTTGGATTATGGCGACGCGTGTGTACGCCTATATTTTTCTCGGTAGTGTGCTAGCCTTCAGCCAGTCGATGACCGCTTTAATGCGTGGTTTTGAACAAGACTTGCATGTCAATCCGACTTTTGTTTATGGAATTTTAGGGGCCTTGAATTTCTTGCCAAAAATGACCCGTCAAATTAAGATCATTCGTGCATCTGCCAAAATGCGTGGTGTGCGTTTAACTGTCTTTTCCCCGCAGTTATATGTAAAAGCCATTTATAATTCATTTGTCTGGTCAAACAATCTCAGTCAGGCTATGTATGCCCACGGTTTTTTGGAAGGGAAGAAACGCAGCCATTATCATCATGAATCAATTCATGCGAAAGAAATTTACCTATTTATTCTGATTCTTGTCCTAAGTATTTTAATTGCATTGATAAAATGAACTTGTGTTCAAACAGTTGCAAACAATTCTTTTAAGTAGCGGCATTAATCCTGTCATACCGCTAGGGTTGGCGCTGATTTTTCTGCTCTTAGCAGTTTTTGTCTCGCACCTCAATCGCTATTCTCTCAAGTGCGGCTGGTTTTTAAACTTATCCCTTTATTCTCTGCTGGTTTTTTTCCTGTTGGCCTCGGCTGATCGGGGGTTGCTGGCCTTTACTGTCGTTTCAATTGCTATCGGCATACTCGCAGCTGCCATTATCGGCCTAGCCCTCTATTCCGCACTAACGCTGGTTGCTTGGAGCTTTAGGCTATCAGCCAACAAGAAATACCGCTCACGATATCATTTCGCGACCGATTTGGTTATTTTCATTTTTACAGTCATCTGTATACTGCTAATCATGGATTTTTTCCAGATCAAACTGCCAGCTGCTTGGGCAGCGTTGCTTGCCTTTGCCCCGCTATTTACGATTTATTTAGCTTTTGTATTCGCTAATTTTCTAACACAGACATTTTTAATTAATTGGCAGGGCCATCGTGCCGCCAGGCAAGCTGGCAGCTATGATTATGTGATTATCTTGGGAGCTGGATTAATCAACGGCAAGCAAATTTCTGCCAGTTTGGCCCAACGCATCAAAACAGTCATCTTTTTTGCACAAAATCACGGACAAGCAATAATTCTTGCTTCTGGCGGAAAAGGCAGCGATGAAAAACTCAGTGAGGCGGCGGCCATCGGCCAGGAACTACTCAAGGCTGGTTACCCGGAAAATAAAATTCGTTACGAAAATTCATCCACGAACACACGTGAAAACTTTAAAAATTCCCTGCAGCTCATTAGCCAAGAACATCATAATAGTGAATCGCTACAGCTGGCCTTTGTTAGTAACTCTTATCATTTGACCAGGGCCGCATACCTTGCCAAAAAACAAAAGATCAAAATCACGGCCATTCCGGCAAAAACGCCTAAAAATTATATCGCTTCCGGATGGTTTCGAGAATTTGCTGCCATGCTGTTGATAAAAAAACGTCAACAGATGGTCGTGCTATTATTGTTCTTGTTTGCCAGTTTATTTTTGGCGATGTTAATCTGGTTTTTCTAATGCTGAAAACACATCAAATAAATACAAAACTGATTTGGTACGAGGTGCAAGATCCCAGCCAAGCAGAACAGGATCAATTAATCAAACTGGGCGTGACCCGTGAGATGCTTTTTTATGCCTTGGATCCAAATGAATCGGCCCGTACTGAAATCGATTCGGTTAGCGGAAATTCACTGATTGTCTTTGATATTATCACACCAAATTCCCGCTTGGCTGCCACAGAGCCAGTTGGCATGCTGATTGATAAAAAAGGCAATTTTTATACCATTGCTCGTTCGACAACGACCAGAATTTCTGAAAAACTGTTTGCTACAGCCAGGGAAAATTATCCCGACAAAAGCCATTTGACAGCAATAGATATCTTTTTAAATACCAGTTCAGTTTTAATTGCAGAATACATCAGCACAATTACAACCGTGAACCGGCGGCGGAACGTCATTCAATCTAATCTCAGACAAAAAATTCAATCTGGTGCCATTTCATCTTTAATGGAATTGGAAACACAAATGATTTATATGCTGGATTCTTTGAGAACTGATCGGACAGCCATTTCACGACTGCAAGCCTATTTGGGCGGTCAGGTAGATGATCGGCAAAAAGAATACTTTGCCGATGTACTTGTCGAGAACACGCAAGCTGTTGACATGGCAAATCAAGCAGCTGAAGTGATTGGCGCTATTTCAGGTGCCTATACCAATTTGAACAATCAGCGTTTGGACAAGTCATTAAGAATTTTGACAATGCTGCAAGCATTAATGGCTGTACCGACAATTGTGACAGGCTTTTACGGGATGAATATGAAACTGCCCTTTACGAATATGCCCTATTCTTGGCTGCTGACTTTTGCAATTACAGGACTATTAATCATTGTCGAAATCTATATTTTAATCAAAGCACATTTTTTCGACCGCTAAAAAAGACGTCTTACGGCGTCTTTTTTATTTCGTCCGTCCTGCCGAATCATCAGGATTGTGATACTGGATTCGAGCCCAATTAGAAGGCTTAAAATATTGTTCTGGTGCATCAGTCTTATAGAGGCTAGCTGTGGTTTTATCATTATTTTTCGACCAAAGAGAAGTGGACTTTTTGCCTAAAATACGATTTTGCCTATTCAATTGCTGGCGTGTGTTGCGGATACCATAGTCATATCTTTTAGGATCAACATCTGTAAAACCTTGAGGGTGATAAAAACGCATCAAATCTTTATAGGTTAATTGGTCTGACAAAGACAGTTCGTCGCTGACTTGGTCTTGCCATTTTTTCACTTGGTTAGCAAGTTTTGGTAACATGGTTTTTTCGTCAATCGGCTGTCCACTGGCATTGTCCCATAATTTTCCGCCAGTATAAGTATATTTGGGTGTCACAAAATCCTGATCACGAAAGGCCACTAACTGTTGATGCTGCTTGCTAAGCAGATCCTGGCCAAATTGGAGATAACGTTTGTTGGATATTCCCAATAAATGTTCCAAAGTTGGTAAGGCATCTATCTCACCACCGTAGGTTGGATCGATGTGCCCGACTTTACTGCCCGGAATATCAATCATATAAGGTACACGCTGCAATTGCGCGTCGTCGTTTGCTGTCCAGGTTGCTGGATCGCGGCCGAAAACAGTGGCTAAGGTTTTATTTTCCGAATTTGAAATGCCGTAATGGTCACCGTACAAAACAATGATGGATTTTTTCAAAAGGCCGGCTTTGTCCAAATAAGCATAAAATTCTTTGATAGATTGATCCAAATAATGGTTCGTTAAAAAGTAATTATCAATAATCGGATCGCCGGTCGCGGTTGTCTGGAATTTAGGGTCTTGATCAATTTTATCGAGTTGAAACGGATAATGGTTAGTCACAGTCAGGTATTTAACGTAAAAGGGCTGCTGCATTTTTTCCAGATACGGAACGGAATCCTTAAAAAGGAGCTTATCTTTCAGACCCCAGCCCTCCGATTTATACCCGCTAACATCGAAATAAGAGGCGTCAAGAAAATGCTGATAGCCTAGTGATTTATAAACGACATTCCGGTTCCAAAAAGAAGCAACGTTTCCATGAAAAACGGCTGTTGAATAGCCCCTGCGCTGATTGATGATAGCTGGCATAGCCTGAAAGGTATTGGTTGCATATTTGTTAAATAGTGATCCCGTCGGCAGGCCGAATGTCGATGTTTCTAACATATTTTCCGCGTCTGAAGTTTTCCCTTGTCCTACCTGGTGGAAAAAATTGGAAAAAGCGATTGTATCTTTGCCGTGGTAAAGGGAATTCAAAAAAGGCGTGACTTCCTGACCATTAATTTTCAAGTCGATTGCAAACTGCTGAAAGGATTCCAAATGGATATAAATAACGTTGCGTCCTTTGGCAATTCCGAAATATTTCTTGTTCGGTTTGGCGTAATGTGATCGAATAAATTGTTTAATTGGATTTAAATCGCTTGGTTTAGCAGAATTTCTCAGGGTATTGATCTGCACAGTATTAATCGCGTCTTGTACCGTGTAAAAATTGATTCCCATGTATTTCACAAAATATGTATCATCAAAACCACGTGTCAGCAATTGTGGACGCGAGCAGTCAGCTAAAAATAAATTAAAACATAAAGCCAAAAAACCTAAAGACAAAGCTAGAAAAGAGTGTTGCTTGCTCACTGATTTTTCCTGCATCCTAACTCGTCTCAATAGCAGCAAAACGATGATAACGATCAGGTCCAGCCAGTAAAATGGATCCTGAAAATGCATGAGAGACAAAGATGCGCTCCCAAGGCCTTGGTTCACTTTGGAATAGCCCAGCATCACATTAACTGATACAAAACTAGTCATTTCTCGATAGTAAATACAGTTAATATACAAAAGGAGCGTCAGCAGTGCGTCAACGCTCAAAGCCGTGATATAGAAAGGCAGTTTGTGCTTAATGAATGAAACAAGTGAAAAGATAATGATCATCGTGGCCAGAGGATTAATGATCATAATAAAAAATTGGAAAGGATCAGCCGCACCAAGACCGGCAAAATCTGAAAAGTAGGCTAATAACGTTTTTGCCCAAAAAAATAAGGTCAGCAGCCATAGGAAGGCAGCGCGACTACGATTAGGATTGAAACGATTAATAATATGGCCGGCAAAAATTTTGAGAGCTGAAGTCATTGTTTATCATTATAACGCCGAACAAAAAGACGGGTATTAAATGTGGGCAATCAAAGTTGCTGAAAAGTCATTTAAATCCATCTTAATTTGCTCATCAAAACGGTTGATTGTTGTCGAATCAATGTCCATCACACCGATTTTTTGGCCATCAGCTTTTGTCAGCGGCAAGACAATTTCGGCATTTGAGGCTGGATCACATGCAATATGTCCGGCAAACTGATGAACGTTCGGTACAATGATAATCTGTTGTTTGGCGAATGCGGTCCCTACAACGCCCTTTCCTTGGGCAATCCGTGGCGTGGCCGGCAAGCCTTGAAAGGGACCTAGGACTAAATCGCCATCCTCCTTAGAAAACAGATAAAAACCGGCCCAGTTAATGTCCTCGACAAATTGGAATAATACAGCTGCCGCATTGGCCAAATTGGCCGTCGTATCCTTTTCGTCTTCGTAAGCGGCCAAAAATACTTTGCTTAAAGTTGTATCAGCTTTTAATTCAGTCATGAAATTCTCCTAGATTCAAACTTGTGGAATGGGCTGGGCCGCCGCGTTCGGGATCAAAATAATTGACAGCCGAGTTGACAGCTGTTGGTACTTCGCCAAAACCGCTGGCGATAATATCCGCTTTTCCGGCATAACTGCTGGCATCCCCGACCGCAAAAATGCCTGGAATTGAGGTCATTTGTGTGGGATCAGTCACAAAACCATTGTTAATTTTGACTGGCAGCGTCTCCCATAAGTCCAAGCTGGCCGATGAGGCAGTAAATCCGTACCCAACAACCAATTGATCGGTCACAATAGTCTGCAAGCGGTCATCGTCAATATTCTGCATTTGAATTGCCAAACGACCGTCTGATATTTGAAGACCGACAATTTTATTAGGCGTTTCAAAAGTTGCCAGCGGGTTTTGCTGTAATTTGGTAATTGAGGATTCTAGCGCTCTGAAGCGATCCCGACGATGAATCAGATGTACCTGTTTACCGTGCTCGATTAATTCCAGTGCATAATCGACTGCTGTATTGCCGCCGCCGACCACAGTGAAATCCTGATATGGGCTTTTAGCCAGATTCGGCAGCAGATATCGCATCCTGCCGGCTTGGAACGTTTCCTCAGCACCAGGTACAGACAATTTACGGGGGCTAAAAGAACCATTTCCGCTGGCAATAATGACTGATTTAGCTGTAATCAAAGCATGATTATTAATTTCTAATTCAAATTGACTATCTTGTTTTCTTAAATTCGTGACATTGGAGTTCAAAAAAGTTTTGCCATCAATCAGATTAGCCTGCTCCTGTAATTTTTTGACAAGATCACGGCCAGAAATACCGGGAAAACCAGCCACATCCAAAATATTTTTCTCAGGATAAAGAGCTGTAATCTGCCCGCCCAATTGCGGTGTCGCCTCAATCAAAGCCGTTTTCAATTCACGCAGACCGGCATAATATTGCGCAAAAAGACCCACTGGACCAGCACCAATTATTGCAAGATCAAATAAATCGTTTGCCATTAATCCACCACGATTCTTTTCAAACGGTCCGAGAAAGCAACTGTAATTTTCCAAGGCGGCACACCTGAATGCTTATGCAGATCATATAAGGTATTTTCTTCGCTGCCATCTTTGCCGATCAAAGTCACTTCGGTCCCGATTGGATATTCTTTTGGCAGCAAAACCATCATCTGATCCATTGCAACCTGGCCTATTTGTCGGCAGCGCTGGCCATCAATCAGAAGCGAAAAGTCCTGATATTCAGCCAGCCAGCCATCCCCGTATCCAATCGGAATCGTGCCGATCCAACTGTCTTTATCTGTCACAAATTTAGATCCATAACTAATGCCTTCGCCGGCGGGAATTTTCTTGACAAAATTCAAAGCTGATTTTAATTGAAAAACAGCCTTTAATTTGTCGATTGGGCCAAGTTCTCCCTCTGAGGGTTCAACACCGTAAACCACTGTACCGACTCGAGCAATATTGTTGCATCCAGGCAATTCATCGGCGTGATACATAGCCGCGCCTGAATTCATGACGTGCACAAATTCAGGCATCGGCAAACCCTTTGTCATATCATACCAGCGCTGCTTCTGTTTTTGAAAATAACGATCATCAACATTATCCGAACTGGCAAAATGCGTATAAATCCCCTGATACTTAAAATGGTCCTCATGTGCTTTTAAATAATCAATTTCATCCTGCAGCGCCTGTCTGTCGCGAACCCCAATCCGGTTCATGCCTGTATCGACAGCTAAGTTGACTGCCAAACACTGATCACCTAACAACTTGTCTGCCTGCTTTAACCAATCCAAAGAAGGCACAGTCGTTAAAAAACCGTACTTAGCGGCCAGAGGCGCGTCTGCAACATCTGTCGGCCCTAAAATGAGGATGAAATCGTTCAAACCCGCTTTACGAATCGCGATACCCTCATCAATCTCAGCCACGGCCACACCATCGATTCCTGCTTGTTTGGCTAATTTTGACACCAAAAGCAGCCCATGCCCATAAGCATTAGACTTGACTGCCAGCCATAATAATTTGGCACCAGAGACTTTTTTTACATATTGAACGTTATAAGCCAGAGCAGATTTGGAAAATTCCAAACGAGTCGGCCGATGTATCGCTTCTACCATAAGGGCAATTATATAATGAAGCCGTCTTTTTTTCTAAAATTTATTAACAATCCAAACAATTTTCAGCCTTGTATAAGACCATTTTAGATTTTGCAAAACAGCCTATAATTAAGTGATTATGTCAGATAACGAAAAATTAATTATTGCCAGCCAGTTCGGACCTGGCAAAGTTCTTGATGATGCTATGAAAATCCGCCGAGCTGTCTTTATGCTGGAAGAAAATGTCAGCCCAGCAGACGAGATAGACGGGCAAGATGGCCATTGTCTGCATTATGTCGGCTATGTGCAGGACTGGCAGCCGGCCACGACCAGCAGAATCTACACAGTGAATCATGATAGCTGGCACATTGGGCGTGTTGCAACTTTCAAAAATTTTCGTGGAAAAGGATTTGCCAGCCAATTATTGAAACAGATTGAAATCGACGCCAAAAAACAACATATAAAAAAACTTGAGCTGGAGGCTCAAGTTCATGCAATTTCTTTTTATGAAAATTTAGGATACGCCGCCTATGGCGACATCTTTTTGGATGCTAACATTCAGCACCGCAAGATGCAAAAAATACTGACAGCCTAAAACTTAATCGCTTTCAAATCCGCGGTGGTATCTATTTTGAAATAATGGGCTGACGCTGCCGTTTTCTTGGACAGCCGTGATGGCTCTAGCAAACAAATCATCGGCGCTGACAATCTGCAGCTTGTCAAAACGCTTGGATTCTGGAATATCAATCGAATCGGTCACGATCACGTGATCAAAATCAGAATGCTGCAGTAATTGCGGTGCATCGCCCGATAGCAAGGCATGGCTGGCAACAACAATAATCTTCTTGGCACCCTTTGCTCTTAACAATTTGGCACCTTCAACAATCGTATGCCCTGTATCGATCATATCGTCAATGATGATGGCGGTCTTCCCATCGACGTCTCCGATTAAATTCAAAACTTCGACCGTGTTCTTCTTATCAACAGGACGGCGCTTATCAATCACAGCATAAGAATCCGGCAGACCCAAAAACTGGTTCAGTTCCCTAGCTCGACGGACACCGCCATGGTCTGGTGAAACAACAACTGAATTTTCTGGATCAATCAAGTGGTTGGATAATAAATAATCAGCCAAGATTGGCGCACCCATCAAATGATCGACAGGAATATCGAAAAATCCTTGAATTTGAGATGCGTGCAGGTCAAAGGCGATCACACGTGTGGCACCAGCTTGTTCCAGATGATCGGCAATAATACGTGCAGCAATTGATTCTCGACTGCGCGCCTTTCGATCCTGCCTAGCATAACCGTAATAAGGCATCACAATGTTAATTGCATGAGCCGAAGCTCGTCTCAAAGCATCAACCGCGATGAATAATTCCATAATGTTGTCATTTACGCTGGCATGCGGTGAAGCGGCCGTCGGTGCAATCACGAAGACATTGTCTCCGCGTACCGAATTATTAATGTTCAAGCGAATTTCACCATCCGCGAATCGATCCAAATTAACATCGGCCAAAGGTTGATGCAGACGTTTTGCGATTTTCTCAGCCAGCGGCAGATTGGCAGAAAGTGCCATTAAAACCATGCGATGTTCATTAGCAGTCATATATTAAAGCCCCTCTGTTTTTAAGTATATCAGCCAATTAAAGGGAAAGACTATAATGTAAGATATGAACGAGGAACTTCAAAATAAATTAAAAAAGGCCGCTGCAGTTCGAGTAGCCGATTACGTGAAAGACGGTATGATAGTCGGCCTTGGCAGTGGTTCGACTGTCCGGATGCTTGTCGATGAACTTGGCCAGCGTGTTCAAGAAGAGGGTCTGCAATTCACAGCCGTTGCCACTTCCATTTTAACTGCGACGCAAGCTAAAAAATTAGGTATCAAGGTTGTTGATTTGGATTCAGTTGACAGTATTGATCTCACGATAGACGGTGCTGATCAAGTGGACAGCAATTTTAACGGTATCAAAGGCGGCGGCGGCAACTTGCTGTGGGAGAAAATCGTTGCCATCAATTCCAAAAAAATTGTCTGGGTAGTCGATGAATCTAAAATTGTCGACACAATTGGTGCCTTTCCTTTGGCGGTCGACGTAATTCCATTTGGCAGCCAGCATGTTCTCGCAAAATTCAACCAGGCAGGTTTTGAGCCGGTGATTCGAAAAGATCAAGCGGGCCATGTATTTAAAACAGACTCCAATAATATTATTTTGGATTTGCATCTGCACAAGATCACACAACCGGTCGAACTGGCAGATGAATTAATCAAAACTGTTGGCGTGGTTGAACACGGCCTTTTCCTTAATATGGTTAGCGAAGTTGTTGTCGGTAAAGAAAGCGGCCCAGAAGTATTAGTTAACCCGAATCTTGGTTAGTTTAGCTTACAAAGACTTTCTTTTTCGCTTTTTGTTATGTCATAATGGTTGCCAATATGGGAAAGCAAGTTGACTTACACATTTTTAACGCCAAAATTTTGGATGTCTTTAACCAAAAATTTGAAGATACAGATTTATGGATTGATCATGGAGCTGTCTATTTCCGTGGTAAATCAGAAAAACTAACAGCTGCTCACGATTTTGACGCAGAAGGCAAATATATTGTGCCGGGTTTGATAGATGCTCATTTACACATCGAATCATCACTTTTGGCACCATCAGAATTAGCCAAACTGGAATTAGCGCACGGTGTCACTCGAATTTTCGCCGACCCGCATGAAATAGGGTCTGTCTCGGGTGTCTCTGGGCTTTTTTATATGATTGAAGAAGCCAGAAACACGCCTCTGCATATTCACTACATGCTGCCAAGTTCGGTTCCAGCCACAAATTTCGAACACGCAGGTGCTGTTTTACACGCCGATGCCTTAAAACCTTTTTACGGTTTCCCAGAAATCAATGGTTTAGCCGAGGTCATGGATTTTCCAGCCGTCGAAAACCAAGATCCAGACATGTTACAAAAAATTAAAGATGCTCAAGCAGCAGGCCACCACGCCGATGGACACGGGTCAGGCTTAACGCGTGAACAATTAGCTGTTTACAGAGCTGTCGGAATTGACACCGATCACGAAAGCACATCCGGCAAGGAAGCCTTAGAAAGAATCCAATCCGGTATGAAGGTTTTTATCCGTGAAGGAACTGTTGAACGCGATGAAAAATCAATTCTACCGGTTGTCCATAAAAACAATCAGTCCTATTTCTCTTTTTGCACGGATGATAAATCCGCGATTGATGTTCAAAAAGAAGGATCAATCGACAATAACGTCCGTTTAGCAATTGATGAAGGCATTCCAGCTGAAAGAGCTTTTACAATTGCCAGTTATAATGCCGCCGTGGCACAACATTTGGAAAATGTCGGTGCGCTGACAGACGGCTATATTGCCGACTTAGTTTTGACGTCAGATCCCAAGAATTTCCAGGCCGAGAAAGTCATGACCGCCGGTAAATGGGTAGACAAACTCGATTCCAAAGTATTGACTTTTACCAGTCCGGCTATCAGTGCACATCTAACTCTGGATGATCTCAAGTTGCCTTTAAAAAGTGATCGCGCTCACGTCATTAATGTCCAGCCTCATCATATTACAACGCAGCATACTGTGGAGACCGTTTCTCGTGATGAAACAGGTAATTTTGTTGCCGATGAGGACTATGCAAAAATTGTCGTGGCCGAACGCTACCATAATTTAGGTCATGGATTGGGTATTATTCACGGCTTTAATCTTAAAGAAGGTGCAATCGGATCAACCATTGCTCACGATTCACATAACATGATTATCGCTGGTGTTGATGACAAGGCTATGATTATCGCCTACGATCGCTTAAAGCGCATGGGCGGCGGCTTGATTTTGGTTAACAAAGATGGTTTTGCTCGTGAACTGCCTCTTGAAATTGGGGGCTTAATGTCTAATAAGCCGTACCAAGAAGTGATTGATAAACAAAAGAAACTGCTATCGGCATTCAAAGACATATCAGATGATATTAATTTTGATCCTTTCCTCACGCTCTCTTTCATGGCTCTGCCAGTTATTCCAAGCTTAAAGATCACGGATCAAGGCCTCTTCGATGTTGACCAATTCAAGTTTATTGATATTAATGCCGACTAAAAGATTGTCAACACAACATATATGATCATAGAAAAAGCTCGCACAACATTGAGTGCGAGCTTTTTTAACACTATTTCTGAACAAATGCCTGATAAGTTTCAATTTGAGCAGCCGGTAATTCTACACGCAGTCGAGTACCCTGGGCGGTAAAGTCTTGCTCTAAAACGTTATTCCCATTTAGAATTTGATTCACCACAGCCCCTTGATCAAAAGGAATCATTAGTTCAACTGTTTTAAAATCGGCGAATAATTTCTCATCCAGCAGCTTGATGAAAGCATCTAAGGAATTGTCGTCCAAAGCACTGGCAATTAAATCCTCGCCGCTGCGTTCTGGATAGGTAACACCGGCCTTGTCTGCTTTATTAAACACCGTTACCATTGGAATCTGCTCGGCGCCAATCGCAGTTAAAGTCGATTTTGTCGTCGCCATCATATCGCGATAATGCGGATCGGAAACATCGACAATCTGCACCAGCAAATCTGCATGCACAGCTTCATCCAATGTAGATTGAAAGCTGGCAATCAAGTTATGCGGCAGATTAGAAACAAAACCTACCGTATCAGACAACAAGAAACGCCTTTTATTAGGCAGACGTATCGCACGAACTGTTGCATCCAACGTTGCAAAAAGCATGTCTTTTTCAAAGACTTTTTTGTCATCGATATCTTCTTTGCTTTCTGAATATTTTTCGATCATGCGATTCATCCAAGTTGACTTGCCGGCGTTTGTATAGCCGACAAGGGCAACCGTTTTTAGCCCAGAATGATCGCGCTGAGATCGCTGAACGGTTGAAGCAGACAATAGCGTTTTTAGCTCGGCTTTGATTTGAGCAATTTGATCCTCGATTGTGCGGCGGTTTAATTCCAGTTTTGTTTCTCCGGAACCACGGCTGGTAAAGGACCCGCCGCCAGCTCCGCCCTGCTGATCCAATTCATTAGCCAAAGCCGTATGCAGCCGTGGCAATTGATATTGTTTTTGTGCCAAACGTATCTGCAGCTTGGCCAATTTACTCTTCGCGCGAGAAGCAAAAATATCCAGAATTAAAGCCGTACGATCAACAACTCTTGTACCGCCACCTATCATTTTTTCCAGATTACGAATTTGAGTGGCCGTCAGATCATCATTGGAAATCACCAATTCGGCCTCTCTAGCAGCAACGAGCTCTTTTAATTCTGTAACTTTGCCCTTGCCGAAATAAGTGCCGGCATTAGGACGATCATATTTTTGAGTCAAAACGTCCACCACATTTAAATTGTTGGCGGCCGCTAAATTTTTGAATTCTTCGATTGTGTAAGCAAAACTTGCCGAGTTTTTTTGGTTTTCCAAGGCCACTAAAATGACCCTTTCTTTTGCCTGCTCGGTGTTAAATAATTGTTCGGCCAAAAAATCCTCCTTTAAAATACATAAGATAACTGATTAAGGCATTTTTGCAATTTGGTCTTGAAGCCAATCGCGAAAACGTGCGGCATCAATATCAGTCAGCACTGTGGCATTTGTCCTGCCTTGATGATAGGCAGCACGGATATCGACAACCGTTTCACCAATTGCCGGTCCTTCTGTTACGATATCAACCCATACATCCTTAGTCTGATAAAACTCAGGGTGGCATAAATAGCCAATCGTATTAGCATCATGAATCGGCCAACCTTCAGCATGAATGTCGTTATAATGTGAAATCAAAGCTGCTAGCATTTTTCCGGATCGATTCATAGCACCGATGTGATGGATCCAATCTTGGTTGACCATGGCTTTCAGCGTGACATCCAACCCAACCATTGTGATCGGCAGCCTGGCAGAAAGTAAGATCTTAGCAGCATCAGGATCAGTGAAAACATTAAACTCAGCCGCACTGGTCATATTGCCGCCACAGATACTGCCGCCCATTGCAAGCACGCGATCAATTTTAGCCAGATCCTGTGGATATTGACGAAACCATAATGCGAAGTTAGTGTAAGAACCGGTTAAGACTAATGTGACCTTCTCATCACTTTGTACCAGTACATTGTGCCAAGCTTCAGCAGCCGTCTGCTTAATTGGACTGCTTTGTATGGCTGGAAAAATGTAGCCCTCCATGCCTGATTCGCCATGAATACGGGCAGCATCTTCAAAAGCTTTAATTAAAGGCTGACTAGCACCAGTCGCAACCGGCGTCTGCATATTGAAAAATTCAACAAGACGCAAAGCATTCTTCGTGGTTTTATCAACGGTTACGTTACCAGCAACTGTTGTAATCAATTTAACATGAAAAGCCGGGTTGTTTAAAATAACTGACAAAGCGACTGCATCGTCAATGCCTGGATCAGAATCAATAATTACGTTCATAACTTCTAAGTATAAAGAAAAACGGCCATCGCCGTTTTAACTACACACAATCTTTACTTCACTAAATTACGATATTGTCTATTCGCTACTAGAGCAATTGGTGATTTTGTCCATTTAGCAATCTTTTTACCTTGAAAATGCTGAATCGCAATTTGAATGGCAATTTCACCCATTTTTTGGGGATGCTGCGCAACAGTTGCACTCATTTTGCCGGAACGGACAGCAGCAACACCATCTGCTTCACCGTCGATACCGACAATCACAATGTTTTTACCATTCACAGCCTGTGCGGCACCTAAAGCCATTTCATCGTTTTGCGCAAAAATACCTTGGAGATCAGGATGCCCCTGAATAATATTTTCCGCGACCGACAATCCTTGAGAACGGTCGAACCCGGCTGTCTGCTTGGCAACAATCGTTAACTTTCCTTGAGCGTTGCCATCAAAACCTTTTCCACGATCACGCGTGGCTGAGGCACCAGGAATCCCCTGCAATTCAGCCACTTTAGCATTGTTTCCCAAAGCTTTGATCAAAAAATCAGCAGCCATTCTGCCTGCCAAGACAGAATCTGACGACACCAGAGAGAGCACTTTGCCGCCAGTGGAAGACCGATCAATGGCGATCACAGGGATGCCGGCATCATTAGCCGCCTTCACTTCAGGTGTCACCGCATCAGAGTCGACAGGGTTAACAATCAGCAGATCAACTTTTTGCTGAATCAAATCCTCAATGTCGTTGGACTGTTTGGATGTATCATTTTTACCATCATCAATAATCAGTTGTTTAACACCTTGCTGACGGGCCTGGGTTCTGATGCCTTTCGCTACTGAAATAAAGAAAGGATTATTCATCGTTGAAATAGAAACACCAATTTTCAGCTGCTTGGCATCGATACGTTTATTCTGATCAATTCGGACCCAAGGATTATTCAGTGTCAGCAATGGTTTACCGGAAATAAACAGAGCGACCAAGATAATGACAATGAGACCGATCGAGATAATTGAAGTTTTTTTCTTTAACATCGTTTCCTCCTCAGGCCTTACTCTTCTTGCGGTCTAGTAAGACAGCAATCAAGATCACAACGCCCTTGACAATCTGTTGGTAAAAACTCGAAATACCCAACAAATTCATGCCGTTATTCAAGACCCCGATAATCAAAGCACCAACAAAAGTACCGGAAATCCGACCTTTTCCACCAGCCAAACTTGTGCCGCCTAATACGACCGAGGCGATGGCATCCATTTCATATCCAGTTCCCGCATCCGGCTGTGCCGAGGACAAACGAGAAGTTAATATCATGCCGGCCAAAGCCGCTGCGGCTCCAGAGATCGCATAAATCCAGATGAGAATTTTATTTGTTTTAATACCAGAAACAAAAGCTGCTTTGATATTGCCGCCAATTGCATAAGTTTTCCGGCCAAAGCTCATGCGATGAAGCAGCAGGTAAAGGACTACAAATGCGGCAAACATAATGATTACCGGAACCGGAATACCGAGAAAGTATCCCCGCCCCAGAACTTGAAAACTATAATTATTTGTAATTTTCGCACCGGTAATTGGTGAGCCGTCAGTGAAAACATAGGTGGCACCACGAAAAATGGTCATCGTAGCTAAAGTGACGATAAATGGCGCAGCACCGCCTTTTGTGATTAGTAAACCATTAATTGCACCGGCAACACCACCCAGTAAGATACCGCTAACAACAGCGATAACAGTTGGCACGCCGCTAACAATTAATTGAGCTGTTATAGCGCCAGAAAAAGCCAGGATCGAACCAACGGACAAGTCAATGCCGGCAGTTAAGATGACAAAAGTCATCGCAAAGGCGATAATGGCGTTAATTGAGACTTGTCTTAATAAATTTAAAAGGTTGTTAATGTCCAAGAAGGCCGGGTTCAGGATTGCCACGATCAGTACTAAAACGATCAGAGCTCCCCATGGTCCAAGTTTGGCCAGGAAAGACTTTACAGAATTGCTTGTACCTGTTTTCATTTTTTATTTCCCCTTTGTCGCAAGTGCCATAACCTGCTCTTGAGTTGCTGTTGTGCCATCTAATTCACCGACCAGCTGCCCCTCATACATCACTTCAATCCGATCCGACATGGCAATGACCTCAGGCAGATCAGATGAGACTAAAATAATGGCAACTTTTCGATCCGTCAATTCGTTCATCAGATCGTAGATCTCTTTTTTGGCACCGACGTCAACGCCTCGAGTGGGTTCGTCAAGGATTAAAATATTTGTTCCAGCACCAATCCATTTTGCCAAGACAGCTTTCTGCTGGTTGCCACCCGATAGACTTGAAACCAGATCATATTCACTCATGGCTTTGACACCTAGGCGTTTAATTAACGCTTCGGTAAACTCATCGACAGCCTTCTCATCAATAAATAAACCTTTTTTAAAACCGTCAATACTTGGCAGAACAATATTTTCTTTCAGATTGAAGTCTAAAATCAATCCTTCATCTTTACGATTTTCTGTCAAAAAACCAATATTCTCTTTAATCGCTTCAGCAGGATTGGCAATCCTGTTTTTCTGACCATGAACATAAATATCGCCAGCGGTCACCCTATCGACACCAAATATTGCCCGCATCGTTTCTGTACGGCCGGCACCCATCAAACCTGAAAATCCTAGAATTTCACCTTCGTGAAGCTGAAAGTTGACATTGGAGAAACTCGCTCCGCTCAGACCAGAAACTTTTAAAACCTCCTTGCCTAATTGCGGCGTTCTTTTCGGGTAAAAATCACCTATATCCCGGCCAACCATGTCTTTAACTAGTTGAGTAATTCGGCTTTGTGCTGTCGGCCGGCTAGAGACACTGACGCCATCGCGCATCACAGTCACTGTATCCGTAATTTGGAAAATCTCCTCCATACGGTGAGAAATATAAATAAATGACACATTCTGCGCTTTTAATTTTTGAATATTTTTGAATAAGGATTTGATCTCAGTCTGTGTCAGAGCCGCTGTCGGTTCGTCCATAATAATGACTTGGGCCTTGGTCATTAACGACTTGGCAATTTCAATCACTTGCTGCTTGCCGACCGGCAAACTGCCGATTTCATCGTAAATATTGACATCCGATCCCATTTGGGCAAGATATTTTCGAGCAATTTCGGCCATTTTTTCTTCATCCAAGAGACCGAACTTGTTTTTGATTTCACGATTAATAAACATGTTGTCCAGAACTGACATCTCGCTATAATTGTTCATTTCCTGATGAATAAAGGAAATACCAGCCTGTTCAGCAGCCATTGCATCGGGATATTGAACAGCCTTGCCATCAACGATAATTTCGCCTCGATCAGCTTTTAAAAGCCCGGTCAAAATGTTCATTAAAGTAGATTTGCCGGCCCCGTTCTCACCAACCAGGGCATGTACTTCCCCTGGCTGAATCACTATATTGACACCCTTTAAAACTGAGTTTTGGCCAAAGGCCTTCCAAATGTTTCTCAGCTCAATTTTCATGTTTCCTCTTTTCTAGAAGACAACGCCTGATTCTAAAATCACGTTTGAAAAAGGATGTTCCTCGCCGGTGCGGACAAATGCCCGCGCATATTTAAGGTCTTTTTTCATTTGTTCGTGCGGAATAAACACAATTTCCACTTGACTGCCCAGAATATCAATTAGGCTCTTTAATCCTTCTGGATTATTTGTCTTCATTTCTAAAGCAACATAGGCTCTTTGAACTTCCAATTCTTGAAGAATTGTTTTTACAACATCATCAAAACGAGGTAAATCTTTTGTCACAGCCAAATCGATTTTTTTAGTACCGGCAGGCACAGGCATGCCGGCGTCACCGATAGCCAAAGTATCAAAGTGGCCCATATCAGCAACGACAGCCGAAATTTCAGAATTTAACAGAACACCTTTTTTCATTTTTCATCTGCCTCAACCTCTGCAAAAGTAGGAATAGAAGGCAAAGCGCCAGCTTTTTGGACAGTCAGCGAAGAACTCCGGCTGGCCCAAATCAGCGTTGGTACCAAATTGCTCAAATCGTTTTTGATGTTGGCCGCAAAAACACCGATAAAAGTATCACCAGCGGCAGTCGTATCGACAGCTTTAACTTTAAAACTCGGAATCATACCGGATTTATCAGCGACTTTGTAAAAGGACCCTGACTTCCCCAAGGTAATCAATGTATTTTTGACGCCTAATTTTTCTAATGCTTGAGCAGCATTCATGAGTGAGTCCTGATTAAAGGCAACATCCTGGTCAATTAAAACCTGTGCCTCGGTCTCATTAGGCGTGACAAAATCAGATAAACGCAGCAGTTCCGCGTCAATCTTTTTCGCCGGGGCCGGGTTTAAAATCGTCATAACGTGATGCTTCTTCGCAATTTCAAAAGCACCGATCGCAGCTGGAATCGGCGTCTCAAATTGAGTGATAATCGCATCTGCTTCAGCAATTTCATCTTCGGCTGCCTGAACGTCTTCCACCGTTACCCGCATGTTGGCACCACCATATACTAGAATCGTGTTGCTGCCATCAGCTTCCAGCAGAATCGAAGCTGACCCGGTTGGTACCGACTTAGTCACAATCCGAGAAACATCAATCTGATTATCAGCCAATGCTTGTTTCATAAAACGGCCATTAGCATCATCGCCCACGGCTCCGATAAAGCTGACTTGCGCACCTTGCCTAGCAGCCGCAACGGCTTGATTGGCCCCTTTGCCGCCCGGTGCACTCGTCAGACTGTTAATGTGAATCGTCTCGCCGCGTTCAGGCAATTTATCCATGTGCTGAATCGTATCGACATTCAAAGACCCCAAGACAACAATTTTTTTATTTTGTTTTTCGATTACGTCCCCCTCCGGCCGAATCCCCAGCCGCTCACTGCATCCCTTTGTATGGTAAAACGGTTTACCATCTGCGAATAGTATAACAAATATTCAACGAAAACGCTTACATTTTACTGAAAGAATTTAAATTTCTCGAACCGAGTCGCGTACAATCAACTCAACATCAACAGCCATAACCTGCCAGTCTATTTGGGGATCCGCAATTCTATTCTTCAGCATTTCCAAAACATATTTGGCAATCAGCTCTACGGGCTGGCGAACAGTAGTTAACTTAGGATTTGTGAATTCGGCATAATCTGTATCATCGTAACCAACTAAGGAATAATCCCGCGGTACCTGCTCGCCGGCGTTAAATAAACCGCCCAAAACGCCAATTGCTAATTCATCGCTTAAAGTAAAAATCGCACTTGGTTTAAAGGCTAGAATATTTGGGACAGCCCGCTGCCCGCCATGTTTCGTAAAAGCAGTTTTAACAATTTGAATTTGTGTTGTTTGAATACCTAAATCGCGGCAGGTCTCTGTAAAACCTTGTAATCGCAAGGCTAAATTGACAGTCATCGCATTTTTATCAGGCACCACGACACTGAAGCGGCGATGTCCTAACGAATAAAGATAGTGTGCAACAATTTCACCGCCATGAAAGTCATCAGAAGCAATAAAATCAGAATTTTTGCTGCTATTTTGATCAAGCACAATATAAGGGGTGCGATTTTCTTTTAACAAATTGGTCACTTGAGAATTTTCTTGAATGGCAACTGCAATAATCAAGCCGTCAACATTCTGGCCAATCAAACCTTCAATCGCAGAATACAGCTGGCTTCTGTCGCCATCCAAGCCGACCATTAAAATATGTGTATGAGCATCGGAATGGTTTTCCAGCAATTGTAAAAATTCACTAAAAAAAGGGTTGGAAATTGTTGGTACCAAGACCCCGATCGTAGAATCCGTCTTATTACTGAGGTTTCTTGCGGCAGAATTTGGTACATAATGCAGCTCCTCTTTTGCCTGCAGAACCTTTTGAATATTTTTTTTGGAAAAACGCGCGCCTTTGCCATTCAGGATTTGGCTGACGGCCGTAGCTGATAACCCGGCCTTAGCAGCAACTTCTTTAATCGTAATTTTCCTACCCATACAGCCAAGTATAAGTAAAATGATGCCAAAAAACTCATTTTGAAATAATCGTTAAATTTGTTGGCTGTTGCGACTTGATCGGTGAATGATCAGCTATGTAATTGCTTATCAGATCCACCATGTCTACGGTCGAACTTTCAACAATTTTGTCAACTGAATAACTAGTGTAGCCTCCAACACCCGAACTGCGATAGTTCGAGATAGCTAGACGATACTTTTTATTTAACTCGATCTTTTTACCCTGATAACTGACATTTTTAACACGATGGCCAAAAGGTTGTGTAAGATCAAAAGTATAATCAATGCCTGAAAAATAATCGTAGTTATAATGTTGAATATTAGTAATACCAAAACGGTCCGAAATGTTAATTTTGCCGTCAGAATCTACAATGAAATATTCCGCAGCACGCTCCAAAGCTGATAGGAGATCGCGTCCCGATACTTCTTCAGCCACGGCCGTATTAGGAAAAAGATAGTTTGTTGCAATGGCACGACGTGTGACAACGTTTCCTAATCCAAGCTGCCCATCGGAAAACAAGGCAGTAGCAGAAATATCAGCGTGCACGGCCTGCCCCTGTACTTTGTTGATCATCGATAAATAAGGATGGCCATGCAGACGAGCAGCGAGCGGATCCTTAATTAGCATGTCGGGTTGGATTTCGCCAATTTTTTCATCCAAGAAACTATCCAATTGCTTCTGCACTTGATTCAGTTTCTGCATGATATCTGTGTCGGCCACAAAATTTTTCGTTGATAGCAGGCAAGCCTCACTGCGCGTGATTTGCTTATTCGCAGGATCAAAATCCAATTCGATTTCCCCGACTGCCTCCGCCTGATAACCCGGCTGGGTAACCGGTACGGAACAGTGCCCAGCATCAACTAATTGTGCCAACTTACGGTGCTGGTGACCAGTAACAAGTGCATCAATACCGGAAACTTGCTGCAGGAGTTCATAAGCACGGTTCTCACCAGTAAATTTTTCCGTCGCTTCGCCACTATTTAAGTCACATTCAAAACCGGCATGGTAAGCCACGACAATAATGTCAGCCCCTTGAGCACGCATGATAGGAATGTACTTTTTCGCTGTTTCAACCGGATTTTCAAAGTGGACATTGCCAAGGTGGGCAGCTGTTTCCCAATGCGGAATATATTCAGTCGTTAATCCCAAAACACCTATTTTCGTGGAAGCGTAGTTGAAAATCTTATAAGGATTTGGGTATAAATTTTTTTGTTCTTCAAAGACATTAGCATCCAAAACGCCCGCATCCGGCCCAATTGCTTTTTTTAAAAAAGACAAGCCATAATTAAATTCATGGTTGCCTAAAATTCGCACATCATAGCCAATAATATCGGCAAATTTCTGATATAGTGACGCATATTCAGGATGTTTTTGAGCAATAAAATTCGTCAAGGGAGATCCTTGAATGAAATCACCGTTCTCTATTGTCAGAACTAGATCGTTTGGATGATCCAAACGAAATTTTTTAATTAAACTAGCCGCTCTAGCCAAGCCAAAATCCGTTTGCTCCGAATCTACAAAATTACTTGGCGCAATGTAACCATGTACATCAGACGTGGACAGGATATACAACTTCATAAATTAGATGATCCGCTTTCTCAGTTGCCCAGATATAAAGTCAATCAGTGTCACCATAATCACAACGCCAATCAAGATAATGCCAGCCCGCGGCCAATTACGTACCTGCGTGCTTAAAATCAAATCCTGTCCAATACCACCGGCACCGACCATTCCTAAAATAGAAGCAGATCGTACAGAAATTTCAAAGCGATACAAAGTGTTGCTCAAAAAACTTGGCATCGCGTTTGGCAGCGTTGCTAACGTCAAAGTATCTAATTGCGTCCCACCAGCAGCAACAATCGCTTCATTAGGGCCGCGATCCAAATTTTCAATTGCCTCACCGTCTAGTTTACCCAGCATACCAACTGAATGAACGGATAAAGCCAGCACACCAGCAAAAGAACCCGGGCCAACAGCTTTGATAAACATCAGAGCCAGGACAATTTCAGGAAACACACGTATAAAAGTCAGAATAAATTTACCATTAGTGGATTTGGGACGAAAAATCGTATATTTACTGATATCTTGCACGAGGCCATTCGCAACAATAAAGAGGCTTTCAAAAAACCAAAGCACAAAAATGAAGATAAATAAATTTTTCGGGAAAACATCAAAACCAAAAATTAAACGAAATCCCCAGATGATTAACGCAACAGCTAACATACCAACCGCCAAATAGAGAATAGCTTTGGCGCGTTGTTTCCAAGACTCGCGGCTTCTTCCTTCAGTGCGTGCTGACAAAAAAGCAAAGGGAATAGCCAGGAAAGCCGAAACAAAGGTTCCCAAAAATGCAATCGCAACTGTCTGCAGAAGTTTGGCCACCAAATCTTCACCATCAGCCGTCGCCAAGGTCGAAGGAATGCCGGTTTGAAAAGTTGCATTCAGCCATCTGTCCAGCGGTGCAGAAACAAACTGCCAATCTGGATGAACCAGCCCGTTAAAAACGGCAGCCGTGATCTGTCCAGCCATCTGTTGAATACCATTAAATTGAATGCCGGCAAAGGCCCAAATATAGATCGCAAGAATGATAATCGCAATCACGTAGGGCTGAATTTTTCGAAGAAAACTTTTTTTCGGAATATCTATCATGCCAGCTTCTCCCGCAAATAATTGTTCATAAATTCAATTAATACAACCACTATCAAAATCACAAAAATAATGACAGCTGTTTCATCGTAACGGAATTGATTAATCGTCACTTGGAGCAGCTGGCCAATACCGCCAGCGCCAACATAGCCAATCACAGTTGAAGCGCGCACATTAACTTCGAATGTGTATAAAAAGTTCGAGAAAAAGGTATTCAAAACTTGTGGTACAACAGCAAAGATAATGATTTGTACTTTGCTTGCTCCGGCAGCTTCTAACGCCTCTAATGGCCCCTGATCAATTGTCTCGATCGCCTCAAACATCAGCTTAGCCATTTGTCCAAAAGTGAAAATCAGCAAAGTCACCACACCAGCCAAAGGGCCGAAACCCAAAATCGCAGTGAAAACAGCTGCCAATAAAAGATCAGGCAGCGTTCTAACCAGATTAGAAATAACGCGGATGACACCACGAAGCCAGCCTAGCGACACAATATTTCTTGCTGATAATAAGGCAAATGGAATGGCAATAATGGTACCTAGAAGCGTTCCTACCAGTGCCATTCTGATTGTGTCTAGTAATGGCCCAACAACATATGACCAGTAAGGCCAATAGGGATGAAACATCTTCTGCCAAAGGACTGCAAACTGGCCTAATGAATCATGATTAAAAAATTGGTCCAGTTCGGTACCGGTAATAATTGAAGAAAAAATCAACAAAAAAATGATTAGAAAAAAGTACAGAATCCCTTTGACGTGAAAACGCTGCGTATTGCTTCTTTTTGGCAGGACATTCATTTGGATTCCGCCTCATGTTTATCTTGAACAGATTGATAGATTTGTTGAAAATCCGATTCGGAAACTTGATCGGCCTCTTTATCGAAAATCAGCTCGCCGTCTCTCAATCCAACTATCCGAGAACCATATTTTAACGCCAACTCCTCGTTATGCAAATTCGCTACCACTGTGATACCTAAATCCTGGTTGAGTGCTTTTAAATCATCCATAACAAGATTGGAAGTCGCCGGATCCAAGCTTGCCGTTGGTTCATCTGCCAACATAATTTTCGGTTCCTGCATTAAAGCTCTGGCAATTGCAACACGCTGCTGCTGTCCACCGGATAACGCATCGGCACGGTCATAAAATTTCTCGGCTAAATTGACCCGTTTGAGAGCCGTGACGGCACGCTGAACATCCTCTTTCTTCCAAAAACCAAAACTCGAACGAAGAAAGCCATAATAGCCAACCCTGCCAGAAAGTACGTTCCTCCTGACGGAAGCACGTTTAACCAAGTTAAAGTTTTGAAAAATCATCGCAACGTTGCGTCTCATCATACGCAAGGCTTTACCGCTGGCATGCTGAATTGATTGCCCGTCAATCAGAATATCGCCGGACGTCACGTCGTGGAGACGATTAATTGAACGTAGTAAAGTGGACTTTCCGGCTCCGGATAAACCGACAATCACAAGAAATTCGCCCTTTTTAACATTCAGATTAATGTCTTTTAAGCCAACGACACCGTTATCATAAATTTTGTTTACATTTTTGATTTCGATCAGGTTAGTATCAGTCATAAGTCTTCTTTATTATCTATGTAGGAAGAAAATTGAGCAAGCATTTTCACTCAATTTTCAACAATTTATTAATTGCCTGTAACAGCTTTATCCGCTTTACGCACAACGGCAAAATTCGAATTCTTGGACTTTGCAAATCCTGCAATGTCGTACAGATTTTCTACTAATTTGTTACCTTTCTTGGTTTTAGCAATCTTGATAAAGGCATTTTGGACCTTAGTGGATAATTTCTTAGACAAACTCTTACGCGCTGTAACGGTATCGTTAGGAATCTTCATCGTTTCAGCTAAAATTTTTGTGTCCTTGAAAATAGTTGGCACATCACCCTTAACAATATTACGAGCATCTTGGAAGACAAAGGCAGCATCGGCTTGCTTATTCTCAACAGCTAAGACACCTTGATCATGCCCTTTAACTGTGACTAAATTAGAATTCTTAACAACGTTGATACCTTTACTTTTCAAATAGTAAATTGGGAAGATGTATCCCGAAGAACTTGTAACATCCTGCACGGCAATATTCTTACCCGTGAGGTCTTTGATACTTTTAACTTTTGAATCTTTACGAACAAGGATTAAAGCTCGATACCAGCTCACCATCTTTTTCTGGAGACTGCCATCGTTATTGACACCATTTCGAACCGTCTGCAAAAGTACTCTGGCACCATATTGTTTATGTGCCTGAACATATCCGTCAGGCGGCAAAAATCCGATATCAATCTTTCCTGAACCAAGTGCTTCAACAATCGAATTATAATCAGTTGAAACCGTCACAACGACCTTTTGTCCCAATTGCTTTGAGAGCATCTGTCCCAAAGGTTTCGCCCGAGCTTCCATGGTTGTTGCATTACTCGAAGGAACAAACCCAACGCGAAGCGTCTTCGGATTTGCTGCTTGAGAAGCACTAGCAACGACAGGAACTGTTGTTGCCAGAACGCCGGAAACAATAGCAAGAACTGCAGCAGAATGTGCGAATTTTTTCATTACTAACCTCTTCCAAATTTTTGCCACCCTAATGGCTAAGAAAATCGTATCATAATTACAGACGAATCCGAATCATTTTCCCTTTTTTGTAATAAATTACGAATTTTATCCACAAGCAAAAACCGAATGTTCGGTTTTTACTGTCTATGTGATTTTTGCCCCAAATCATATAAATAAAACACGATGATAAAAGATACCTTTCAGCTATAATGAATATAATTAAGGTTTTATTAAGAGGTTAAGATGATTGTTAGGATGCCAAAATTTTTGAAAAAAGCCGGGCTTGCTGCCGCACTTGTTTTTTTGCTGCTGCTGGTTTTGGTCGGCATTAGATTTGGAATGACAATAGCCATCGATAGATGGTTGACAAGTTCGCTAGGAAATACAAGTTTTTCCTTTGGAGATGGCTTAATGACCATTATATCGGCACTGGGCTCTCCTTTGGCAACTTTTATTTATGCGGTCGTGATCGCTGGGCTACTGTATTTTTCGAATCTGCGCATTCCAGCTATTTGGGTATTACTTACATATATCAGCGGTTTAGCAATTGGGCAAATCTTTAAAGTCGCTGTTGGCCGAGCCCGCCCTATTGGCCACTTAGCCTCAGGCTACGCTTTCCCTTCTAATCATGCTCTAACTACATTTATCATTATCACGATCATTTTCGTCTTGGTTCTGCCCAATCTTTCTTCGACAAGCCTGCAGCTTTGGTTTGGCTGGGGAACGATTACATTTGGGTTGCTGTTAATGGAAGCAACGCTTTACCTTCAGGATCATTTCTTAAGTGATGCGCTTGCCGGTGCAGCTTTCGGTATTGCTTGGGTGACATTATGGGTGTGGCTCTATGAGAAATATGCACGAGTTTTGCACGATCGGATTCCGATGCTGCAGTACGATGCCATTTAAAATATAAAAAAACGTTTGGTTAGGAACACAACAGCCAAACGTTTTTTTATATTTTAATTAGAGCAGTTAAATCAGTCCAACCCAGAATATTATTGTTTTGAGAAACCAGTGCCAGAACTTGGCCATTAGATAAAGTATCAATTTCTTTAACTGTCACATTTTTGGCAGATAAAGTTGTTGAGTTACCGATAACCTTGCCGGCAACAGACCGGTCGAAAATTTCTGTATTTCTGCCAAATTTCAGCCAACATGTTTGTGTATCACGCTTAATAATGCTTGGCAGGCCATACCCTCGCATGAGAGTGGCTGATTTTATTTGATTAACCAGCCATATAAAATCATCCATATTGTAACTGCCGGAAAACCAATTGGAAGCAGAATTATTCCAATAACTTACCGGGTCACTATGATTGGTGCCTCCCAAAACACGGCTAACATCATCATGGCTCCAAATAGTAGCTCTCCGACGACCCGTACCAAGCCGGTAATAGGACAATTGATCAGCCGTAAATTTAGCTAAATTCAACTGCTCGCGTGCGAAATCATCTTTGCTATGAACTTCCAGCTGTTCTACTTGAATAAAGCGCTGATTGGCAATCGTACCAGCACCCCAACAAAGATAATCTGTATTAGCAACACCCACCAAATGATTAGCGTCAACAAATTCGTGCACAAATGCCGACTGCCAGTGTCCATACATATACGAAATTTCATTGTAAATCGTTGATGTCGGGTTAGCAGTTTCATGAATCACAATTCCTTCCGGGCGGCCTTGCCCATTGCGATAATTATTTCTCGGCAGCATTCCTGACCGATTCAAAAAATTTTCTTCTTGAACGGGCTGCCAAGATTTGCGCGCTATCCCTTCTTGTATGTACTGAATAACAAGATTACTGGATAAATCAGCCTGTGCGCTTTCATTAAATAACCAAATCCCGCTTAATAAAGATGCCGAAAATAAAAACTTTGATAATTTCATAAATCCCTCTAATAGTTAGTACGAATTTACGAGACAATTCAAAGTTTTTAATGAGTTGCTTTTAATTTGGGTAAGACCACCTTAAAAACACTGCCCTCCGGATAATTGTCGCTCACAGTAATCTTTCCCTTGAATGCGTCCACGATCCACTTGGCAATCGAAAGTCCAAGGCCAGTACCGCCTGTATTACGGTTTCCTGATTTTTCTTCCCGGTAAAAACGATCAAAGACATGCCGTTTGGCTTCCTGAGAAATTCCGCGACCCGTGTCAGCCACTTCCAGGATCAAATTATTTTTATCCCGCCGTGCTTTAAGTGTGATGCTGCCTTTTTCATCTGTATATTTCAATGCGTTATCCAAGAGAATCACAATTAATTGGTGAACACGCTTATTGTCAAAAGTCATTTGCCCTTTAACGTTGATATCGCTATTGAAAACCTTATTTTCAGACTGCGCAATTTCGGAATACGGCTCAACGACTTCATCAATAAATTTCTTTACATCGATGGTTTTAGGATCCAATCTCGACATATTTGAGCCTGTCTTTGCTAATGTCAGCATATCTGAAGTCAATTGATTCAGACGACGAACCTCAGATAATGACACTACAATGTTTTCAGAAACATCAGCCACTGGTTTGGTTGGCGTACGCAGTAGATTCTCTAACTTATTTTGAATAATAGTTAAAGGGGTCCTGAGTTCATGGGCAGCATTATTAACAAAATCTTGTTGCTGTTTCCATGATTGCAAAATGGGTTTCATCACTCTTAAGGTAACTAGCCAACTGACCACTAACGATAAGACTGCTGCAAACAACAAGCTCCAAAGTAGAACCGATCTAAAAGATTCAATATTCGCCAATTCAGAATCGAAATTATATGTGACAGCCGCATAATCAGCTTTGCCCAATAAGATGCTGTCATTTTTTTGATCGTTGTAAACCAAAATCACAGGTTTTCTCAGACGAATCAAACGGACTCTGAAATAGGACCCTCCTAATTTGACTGCTTGAGTAGTGGAGAAATCACCCATAATTTTTTTATAGAGATTTTCATATGTAAAATAGCGCAGCCCCAAAGAATTATAGTTAATGATATTGCCGTCTTTGTCATAATAAATCGTATCCTGCCCGGCAACATCTGGTTGGATAACGCCCACACCTTGCACAGGATTGGTGCCAGCTGGCGAGTTTTTGCTAGGATCATTGTCGTTACTTTCCCGGCCTGGAATCGTTAATCGTTTGACACCGCTTAATTGAGAGTCTCTTTGGACTCGCATCACCATCGTGCTAAGAATTTGATCAAAGTTCTCTTGAACAGAACGCGTATATGTAAAGTAAATGTATCCGCCGACAAAAGAAAAAATCATTAAAAAACCGATCGCTTCAAGAAAAAACAATCGCACATATTGTTTTAAATTAATTTTTGCTTTGTTCATCGTATTCGAGAATAAAACCAACATTTCTTAAAGTTTTTATTAAGTCATTTTTCCCGACCGATTCCAACTTGCGTCGTAGATTATTCAAATAAATATTAACAACGCTGGTCGTTGTTTCGGAATCAAGTCCCCAGACACGGTCGAAGATCTGATCTTTAGTGATAATAATATTTTTATTTTTGGCCAAATAAACCAAAATATCATATTCTTTTCCGACCAACTGTACATTTTGCTTACCGACCGTGACAGTACGGTTAGCTAAGTGTATCGCCAGATCACCAATTTTAATTTCTTTTTCTTCTGTATCGATACCAGCACGCCGCAATAAGGCTTGGACACGAACTAGGAGCTCCTCACGATGAAAAGGCTTAGTCAGATAATCATCGGCACCGACTTCAAATCCCTTAACTTTATCATCCACAGAATCCTTAGCAGTCAAGATTAATACTGGAGTCTCGATATGCGAGTCCCGCATTTCCTTAATAATATCCAATCCATTCATTTCCGGCAGCATCAGATCACAGACGATTAAATCATAAGGCGCTTCAACCGCTTCGTATTCACCATCCGCACCATTGAAAACCTGTTTGACAGTCGCAATTTCAGAAAGCATGGCAGCGATATCATCGTTAAGTGTCTTATCATCTTCAATTAAAAGAATTTTTACAGAACTGTTTGCCATATTCAGGATTTTGCTCTTTTCCGATTAAATTTACATTAACTCTCCTACCCATTTTACACTGAGACGAAAAAAACGCCTTGATAAGCGTTTTTTGGTTTTTCGGGATTATTTATGAAGAGAGTTTTTTTATTTGGAAGGGATAGTTTATTTTTCAGAGAGTGCTCCGCGGGTGGTTTCCTTTGGAACAAGATTAGTATCGTCGGACCAGATTAAAAGAATATAAAAAGGAAATAAAACGAAAATTAAAGCAGAAGATAGAGGGCAGAAAAAGTTAATAAAAACGTAAAAAATTCAATTGTTACAAATTTTCTTCTTGTTAATTCTCATTCTTGTATAATACAACATATGTTAATTCTTCAAACTGTCACAAATTTGTTATCTAAAGACATTTTATCGTA